>DASYPX010000309.1:0-6138 GCA_036006125.1 Pyrinomonadaceae bacterium
GCCGCCTTCGATGTAAACGTCTGCCGGCCAACGCAAGTGGTCGCGCGCTTCGAGCACTGCGATCGATGAAGATCCGCTGTCAAACCAAACGTCGAGGATGTCGGTTTCTTTTGTGAACTCAGTCGCGCCGCACTTCCCGCATTTGAAATTTTCCGGAAGCAGCTCGGTCGCTTCGCGTTTGTACCACGCGTCGGCAGATTCTTTTTCGAAAATGTCGGCGACGTGCCGGATGATATTTGCATCTGCGACTACCTGAGTGCATTTCGCGCAATAGAACGCGGGAATGGGCACGCCCCACACTCGCTGGCGCGACACACACCAATCAGGCCTGCCCTTGAGCATGTTGCGCATGCGATCGCGGCCCCACGCGGGAATCCACTGAACGCGGTGGTCGACTTCGTTGAGTGACATCGTGCGAAGTGATCCGCCCGCTGACGCACGCGGTTCTGACTTCTCATCCATCGAGATGAACCACTGCGGTGTCGCGCGAAAAATCACGGGGTTCTTGCAACGCCAGCAGTGCGGATAGCGATGATCGTACTGCTCGGTAAAGAGCAGCACGTCGCGATCGCGCATGAAGTCGACAATCTTCGGATTCGCTTCAAAGACGGTCATGCCAGCGAAGTGTTCGACGTCTGAAGTAAATCTGCCGGCGTTATCAACCGGACAGTAAATATCGAGGCCGTACTTTTTTCCGATCACGAAGTCGTCATGACCATGACCGGGTGCGGTGTGGACCAGCCCAGTCCCTGCTTTGCTTGTCGCAGACTTCTCGCGTGCTTCGCTGACGTCGAGTTCAGTTTCTGCGTCAGCTTCGCCGCCCAACGTCACATGTTCGCCGACCATGAAGAGCGATGTCCGATCAATCCACGGATGTCCCGCTTCAAGTCGATCGAGTTTCGATCCCGCAAATCGCGCGAGGACTTTTGGATCAACCAGATTGCACTGTTTAGCAACGACCTCGAGTAATTCCGCGGCGACAATGTAGACGTCCCCGCCGCTTTCAACCGCGACATAATCAAAGTCGGGATGCACCGCGATGCCGAGATTCGCGGGCAGCGTCCACGGCGTCGTCGTCCAAATCAGCGCAAAGACTTTTTTTCCTGCCAACGCGGGATCGATCAAAGCAGGATCGCTCTTCAGCGGGAACTTCACATAGACGGACAGACTTGTGTGCTGATGATATTCAACTTCGGCTTCGGCAAGCGCCGTCTGATCGTGAATACACCAGTAGACCGGACGCGCGCCTTTGTAGACGAAGCCGCGCTCGACGAAACGCGCAAACAGGCGCGCCGTCTCGGCTTCGTAGTGATCCGACATGGTGATGTACGGATTTTCCCATTCACCTAGAATACCTAGTCTTTGGAAATCTCTCGTCTGCCGCTTCAGAGCATTCGCGGCGAATTCACGGCAAGCGCGGCGAATGCTCAACGGCGGCATGTCCTTCTTTTTCTCACCGAGTTTGCGTTCGACGTGCAGCTCGATTGGCAGACCGTGACAGTCGTATCCGGGCACGTATGGCGCGTCGTAGCCGAGCATGGTGCGCGATTTTACGATGAAATCTTTCAGAATTTTGTTGAGCGCCGTGCCGAGGTGAATGTCGGCATTCGCATACGGCGGGCCGTCGTGCAGGATGAATTTTTCGGCGCCGGCGCGCGCCTCGCGAATCATCTGGTAAAGATTTATGTCGGCCCACTTTTTCAGGCGCGCGGGCTCAGTCTGCGGCAAGTTGGCCTTCTGCCCGAAGTTTGTTTTCGGCAGATTGACCGTCTTTTTCAGGTCGAGGGTTGCTTCTTCAGTTGCCATAATTAGCCAAATTCAAAAGCGAAATAGTAACAGGCTTTGGAGTGCGCCGCCATCGGCGGCGCTTTGGATATTTCGCGTTGTGATCGACACGATCCAAAGCGCCGTCGCCGTGCCGACAAGTCGGGACTCTGCTGGTGCACTCCAAATAGTTGCACGCCAAACAAAAACCCGAACCACGTGTCCGAGACGATGGTTCGGGCTCTTCAGCCGTTCGATGTTTGACGCTTTCAGCCGATAAACATCTCCTCGTCTCCGTAGCTGCGGTCAATTGTAGTGGGCGACGGCGCGACCAGGACTTCCAGGCCGCGTCGTACACCCGCTAGTATGGCCGCCAATTCACGCGCCGGCTCGATCACTTTCCGTTGAATGAATTCAGTCGTCGTCGCCACCCGGTCATGTGTCGTGTCGATCGCGCGACTGACCAATTCGACTTTTTCCTTCGCCATTTCAGCGGTGTCATCGACCAGCACGGTCAGTCCGCGCACTTCTTCTTTGATCAGCGCTGCTGACTCAGACAAGTGCATGGTCGCAGTCGACAGGTGACCTGACATCACGTTGACTTGTTCCGCGATCTGCCGTCCCTGCTCGGCAATCTTCTGGCCCTGTTCGCTCAAAGCATTGGCGCGAACGATTAGCGGATCGAGTTTCTGCTCAACTCGATTGACCGTATTCACCGCGCGCTTGACGAACACCGCGATTGCGATCATCGCGGCCGCAATCACAAGGAAAGACACCGCGATGATCGCCGTTATGATTACCAGCCAGAAGAGCGGTTCGTTCGCGTTCATACTCTACATTGACTTCTCAGGCGTGTAAGTCGGCGCCGCTTCCGTCCGTCCCGAAAGTTCAGTCTTGCGCTTCTCTTCGATGTAGGCCTTCTTGCCTGCTTCGACCGCCGCCGAGATTGAACCAGCTTGCGACGACACTGCACCCTTTGTCTTGCTCACAACTTCACCGGCCTTTGCGCTTGCGGTATCATACAAATCGGTGGCACGTTCGCGCGTCGCTTCGTAGTACTCACCGGCCGTTTCGCGCGCGGTGTCGTAAAGCTCACCGGCCTTTGCGCCAATTTGCTGCGCCGCCTCCTTCGAGCGGTCAATGCCTTTGCGCGTGGCGTCGGCGATGTCGCTACGCAACTCTTCGCCTGACTTCGGCGCAAACAACAAAGCGAGCACCGCGCCTATTCCGGCACCCACCAGAAAATAAGTTAATTTTGTCGAAATGCTATCCCCGTAATCCCGATCGTCTCCCATAGCAGTAATCCTTTCTGGAGAGGCGAATCCCTGCGGAAATCCGCCTGTAAATTTCAATTTGTTCCCGGATGATGACTGCTCCGGACTATAACAAAAGGCCGGAAGGCAGGCAAGGCACTGACTAAACGCGATGGTCGCGAAGCTGCTGAGAAAGTGTCAAGACTTAGTCGAGCGCGCGACTTTGAAACTTACGCAGTCCGAGCCAGGTGAAAAATATGGAGAAGCCGATTAGCGCTGCATAAATCGCCGGCATGGACATGTGTGGCATGTTCGGCGTTAGCGCGAGACGAAAGCCTTCGTTTGCATAGACCAGCGGATTGACGAGCACGGCGTATTGAAACCACGGAATTACGTGCAGCGTGGCCCACGGATAATATGCGCAGCCGAAAAAGATCATGGGCGCCAGCAGCAAGGTAAACAGCAGCGAGATTTGCTGGGGCGGAACGATCGTTCCCATCACCATTCCAAAAGCGGCGAACAACCAACTACTCAAAAGGGCGATGAGAACGAAATGAACACTGTCGATCCAGCTCAAATGGATCTGCACGCGCATCATCAACCACGCGAGCGGCATCACGACAATGCCGGCGATGACTGCCTGAACCACGCCAACGATAATCTTTTCCAGTCCGACCCCTGCGATACTAATCGGCGCGAGCAAACGATCTTCGATCTCTTTGCTCCACCCAAAATCGATAACCAGTGGCAACGACACCGCCTGCATGCTTGAAAGCGTCATACTGAGGCCGAGAATTCCGGGCAGCAGCATGTCGGTGTAACCCTTTTGAATGATGCCCATGCGCGGCATCACGAATCCGAAGATGAAAGTGAACATCAAGGGGTTCAGCGCGACTCGCAGCAGAAAAGAGATCAACTCGCGGCGCGCAACCCGCAGGTCACGATGCAGGAGGGCGATAAAGGCAGTCATTACTTTGGAGTGCGCCGGCTTGACGGCGCTTTCGTACGAATCAACCAAGAGTGCTGTCTCATTGACAAAGCGGCGTCAAGCCGCCGCACTCCAAAACTTCACTCTCTCAAACTCCGTCCCGTCAGATGCAGGAACAGGTTTTCCAGGCTCGGTTCGGCGACGTGCGCGTCGGTGATGGTCACGTTCTGATCCGCCGCAAGCCGCATCGCAGTAGCCAACAATCCTTCCGCATGATCCGCATAGATACGCACACGCTTTTCATCCGCTTTTACTTCAACGACACCGGGCATCGATTGCAACGATGAGACAAAACCATCGGAGATGCCGTCGCGAACTTGCAACTCCACCAGATAGCCGCCCGGGACGCTACGCTTTAACTGCGCAGGCGAATCAAGCGCGAGCACCTTGCCGTGATCGACGATGGCGGCGCGTTGGCAAAGCTGATCGGCCTCTTCCATGTAATGCGTGGTCAGCAGAATCGTCAGACCTTTTTGATTCAACTCAGTCAGTAAGTCCCAGAGCATGCGCCGCGATTGCGGATCAAGGCCGGTGGTCGGCTCATCGAGAAAGAGGATCGCGGGATTGTGCATCAGCGCGCGCGCAATCTTGAGGCGCTGCACCATGCCGCCGGAAAAACCATTCACCTTTTCGTCAGCGCGCTCAGTCAACTCGAATCGACTGAGCAAGTCATGGGCGTGCTGCTCGCGCTCTTGTTTGGGAATGCCGAAATACTCGGCGTGGAAGACCAGAATTTCTTTCGCGGTCAAACTACGGTCGAGGTTGTTGACCTGGGGCACAACGCCGATGCGGTGTTTCACCGTTACCGGATCTTGTGCGACGTCGACGCCCTCGATCTTTGCCGCGCCGCCGGTCGGCACAACGCGCGTCGTGAGAATTCCGATAGTGGTGGTCTTACCCGCGCCGTTTGGACCAAGCAGGCCAAAGAATTCGCCACGCGGAACTTCAAACGAAATTCCATCGAGCGCTTTGACCTCGATCCCCTTGCGGCCTTTTGGCCGATAGGTCTTTTTCAGATCTTCGACGGCAATTACGGATTCCATGCGCTACATTCCGAACTGAAAATGCGTGGCAATGTACCACCAAATCGAAATGGTCAAAACTATCGAGCCCACGAAAAGCGTCACTACGACGCCGACGATTACAGCGACGAAGACCCAGTCGCTCGTGCGTCCGCGTTTTGCCTGTTCGCCCGAGACAGTCGCGCGCTCGCGCAATAGGTGCAAATTGCGAACGTTCGGTTTCCACCAAACAGCGAACAGATAGCCGAAAAAAGGAATCAGCCCGACGATGAAATAAATCGCGATGGTCATCCCCATCCTCAATAGAGTGATCTTCGGCACTCGATAGCGGACGGCAGAAACAAGAATGTAGAACGCGACGATCGTGGTGATGATGTCGCCGAACTCCGGAATCAAATCGATGATGGCATTCAGACCGAATCGCCAGCCAAGCACGGGAATACGAAACTGGTTGTCCATGATCTGGGTAAGGACTTCCAGCTCGCGTTCAATCTGAATTGTTGTGGGTTTTAAGACACGCTGGCGGCCAACGGCTTCGAGATCTTGACGATTCATTTCGTACTTGGTACTTCGTGCTTTGTATTTTGACGTGCGACCTGACTGAATGTTCACACGGCACAGAGCAAATTACAAAGATCAAAGAACAAAGTACAAAGTACAAAGTACGTCTTAACGAATGCGCGTCATCTGTTGCCAAAAGAATTTGCCCACGCGCGAAAAGACGTTGCGGCCATTCTTCGGGTCACGCGTTGGCAGACCGAGTTCCGCCGCCAGCTTCGGATCGGGCGGCGCGATATCTTCGTCGCCATGCTTTGCCAGCAGCCAACGGTCAAAAGTACGACTGACCGATCGTCGCTCGGCGACTGATGCGTTGGCGGCGAACGCGCTGCGCAAATCATCAAGATCGGCAATCTCGAATCGGTTCACGTCGTAATAACTATGCAGCGCTGCGAAGAACTTTTCGTTCCCGAGTAGTTTCCGCAGCGCTTCAAACATCAACGCGCCCTTGCCGGTAACGATGGCTGAGTATTGAAACGTGTTGCGGTAAAATTTTGCCGGGAGGTTTGCTTCCAAATCTTCCCCGCCAAACGTGCGATAAAGTTTGTAGACG
>DASYPX010000310.1:0-7329 GCA_036006125.1 Pyrinomonadaceae bacterium
GTGTCTCCCGATGAATCGGGATTGCCACCGCACTCCAAAAATGGCAGCTCGCACACGCAAAGATCTCCTGCAATCCCTCAAGAAAGGTCAGGTTGAGCCGATTTATTTTCTCTTCGGCGCGGAAGATTTTCTGCGTGATGACGCGGCGAACACGATCGCAGATGCCGCGTTAACTGGAACATTGCTTCGCGAATTCAATGATTCAACGTTTAGCCTGCGAACCGGTGACGCGCGTGACGCGATTGCCGCCGCCGAGCAACTGCCGATGATGTCGCAGCGCCGCGTCGTGCGAATCCGCGACCTTGGCAAGCTCAACGAAACGGGCGAAGAGATCCTGCTCGATTATCTGGCGCGGCCGGTCGAAACGTCTGTCGTGATTTTCAATTCGGACGATATCGACAAACGGAAGAAACTCGCGAAAAAGTTGATGGGCGGCGCCGCTTTCGAATTCCCGCCATTGACAAACGCCGAACTGTCGAATTGGGCGAAGTCGTATCTGCACGAGTTAAAAGCTGAAGCGTCACAGCCGGTGCTCAGTCGCATAGTGGAATTGGTCGGATCCAACGTGCGCATGCTCACCAACGAACTCAACAAATTAGCGGCCGCAGCTTTACCGTCCGGGCTAATCACGAACGATCTCGTCGAAGAGCTTGTCGGCCGCTCGCGCGAATTGATGAATTGGGAATTGACGGATCAGATGTTGTCGCGAAATCGCGCGGGAGCGCTGCGCACTTTGAAGCATCTGTTGGATGACGGCGCGCAACCGGTGATGCTGATTGGATTGATTGCGAGTACGTACCGGCGGATGGCGCTCGCCCACGCGTTGCTTTCGAAAGGCGCAGCCACAAAAGAAATCTTTCGCCAGGTGCCGATGCCGCCATTTCGCCAGGGGGCCTATTTGCAGATGTTGAATCGAGTCGATGGCCGCCGGATCGCGCGGCACATGGTGAGAATTGCCGAAGCCGATGTTGGAATCAAGACCTCCCAAGCCACACCGCGAATGCAGGTAGAGCTACTCGTCAATGAATTGATGAATTGATCACTTCGCGTCTGGCGGCGCCGCTTTGTCGTTTCCGTTCAGGAATCGATCGAACCAGTACAACTGCCAATTCAAACTTTCAACCAGGTGTTTCGGTTCACCGGTGCGCGTCAGGTTATGGTTCTCGCGCGGGAACATGACGATCTCTGTCGTCACGCCAAAGTGCTTCAGCGCGCGAAACCACTGCTCACCCTGCTCGATTGGCACGCGAAAGTCGTTGTCTGAATGCAGGATTAGCGTGGGCGTCTTGACGCTGGCCGCGTACTTCAAAGGTGAGCGGTCCCAGTAAAGATCGAATTTCTGAAAGATGTCGCCTTCGAAATCCGGCGCATGGCCGTACGCGCCGTCACGCGTGCCATCGTCGGAAATAAAGTTCGAAACGCTGCGCAGCGTCACGGCAGCTTTAAAACGGTTCGTGTGCCCCACGATCCAGTTCGTCATATAACCGCCATAGCTGCCGCCGGTCACTCCCATTCGATCCTGATCGATCCAGGGATATTTCTTCAGCGCAGCGTCGAGGCCGTTCATGATGTCGATGTAGTCCTTCCCGCCCCATTCATTGACTATCCCGCGTTCAAACTTTTGACCATACCCGGTCGAGCCACGCGGATTGGTGAAAAGCACGGCGTAGCCCTTTGCCGCGTACACCTGAAATTCGTGGTACCAATCGACGCCGTACTGGCCCGCCGGACCGCCGTGAATGCTGAGCACCAGCGGATATTTTCTGTTCGGCTGCCAGCCGATCGGCTTCACAAAAAAGCCGTCGACGTCCCAGTCGTCAGCGCTCTTGTAAGTGAAGCGTTCAACGTCCGCGAACTGAATCTGTTTCCAAAGGGCCTCGTTCAAGTTAGTCAGTTTGCGTTCGTTCTTGCCGTACAGATCCGAAATGTAGAGATCGTCGAGATGCTTAAAGTCATTGGCGAGATAAACCATTTTGCCGCTGCCGAAATTGAAATCGACGTTCCGCACGGCGCGCGGGGCGGAAGTAACCTGCGTGACGGTCTTTGTCGGCACATCAACACGGAAGAGATGGAGTTCACCTTTTACTCCCGTTTCGAAATAGAGCGACCTGCCGTCATCGGACCATTCCAATTGTCCCGGAATCAGATCGAGATTGTTCGCAGCCAGCACGGAAGCTGTGCCGCCTGAAGAAGGCGCGAGCCATATCTTCGGGTGATCTCGCTCGTGAACTTCACCGGTGAAGGCAATCGACTTCCCGTCCGGTGACCAGCGCGGCTGATTATCGGATTCTACGTGATCAGAAATCTTTGTCAGCGTACCGCGGCCGTCTGCGTTGATTATCCAAACGTCACTGTTGCGATTCTCCTCGTACTCCTTGCCGGTGCGATTCGAGACAAACGCGATGCGCTTTCCATCGGGCGACCATTGTGGATCGCTGTCGTTCCAATCGTCGCCCTCCGTGATCTGCTTTGCGTTCCCCGAATTCACATCGACGACCCACAAATGCGTGCGTCGATCGTCGAACCAGCCGGAGTCATTGAACTTGTAAGAACTATTTTTGTAGTGTCTGACATCGCTGCGATCCTTAGCATCACCTGTGCGTGAATCACTTGGCCCGATGCGGCCAACCACCACGAGTCTCGTTCCATCCGGGGACCAGCGAAACGAGCTGGCGCCGTTCTTCAAGTTTGTGACACGCTTGGCTTCGCCGCCGGCCATCGATAACAGCCAAACCTGACTGCGCGGCTGCTCGGCCGAAGAACTTGCGGGCGCGGTGGATTCCGGTCGGGACGAAAGAAACGCGACGGACTTCCCGTCCGGACTCCAGCGGGGCGAATTCGAATTCTGCGGCGCGGTCGTGAATTGCCAAGGCCCGCGGCTGCCGTCAGTCGCCACCATCCAAATGGAAGAGTTGCGGCGGTTCTGGGCGCGATCGATTTTCGTGACGACGTACGCGACCAGCTTTCCGTCAGGCGAAATGTTCGGATCGCTAATGAACTCGAACGCAAAATAGTCTTCGGGCGTAACGCCGCGCAACGACTGAGCGGTGACGGTTACCACATTCCCGAGTATTAAAGTCAGCAACCCAAAGGCGGCGTAGATGATGATTAAGTTTCTAGGGGTGTTCGTTTTTTGGAGTGCGGCGGCTTGACGCCGCTTTTGGATGGTCATGGTCACTTCTCAACTATCTGTTTCGAAGGTTTATTTATCTACAGTAGCGCAGCAAATTGTTTCGATGGCTCGAGTCGCTGTGAGTGCGAGAAAAGCGGCGTCAAGCCGCCGCACTCCAAATCAAAGCGACGTATAATACATCGTTCGACAAATCTCTTCGAGGTATTCCTTATGAAAATTTTTCCTGTTGCGATTTTCGTAATTACTATCTTTGTTCCGCTTCGAGCCCAGACCAACCAGCCCCCAAGAAACTACCCGGCGCCCATCGAAGGCGACTACGTCATCAAAGATTTTCACTTTCGCAGCGGCGAGACGCTGCCGGAATTGAAGATGCACTACCGCACTATCGGGACTTTGCAAAAGGACGCATCGGGCAAAGCTACCAACGCGGTGCTCGCGGGCCATGGCACCGGCGGTTCCGGCGCCAGTCTGCTCAATCCGGCGTTTGCCAATGTGCTGTTCGGACCCGGACAGCTTCTCGACGCGACGAAGTACTTCATCATCCTGCCCGACGGCATCGGTCATGGAAAATCAACCAAGCCGAGCGACGGCTTGCACATGAAGTTTCCGCGATACACGTACGACGACATGGTCGCAGGGCTCCATGAAGTTTTGACGAAAGGACTCGGCGTGAATCATCTGCGCCTGGTGATGGGCACCTCTATGGGCGGCATGCAGACGTGGGTCTGGGGTGAAATGTATCCCGATTTCATGGATGCGCTGATGCCGCTTGCGAGTAACCCGGTAGAGATTGCCGGCCGCAATCGCGTCTGGCGCTTCATGGCGATCGATGCGATCAAGAGTGATCCGGATTGGATGGGCGGCGAATACAAAACGCAACCGATGCGCGCGCTAACCACCGCCGAAGACCTTTTGCTGTTAGCCGGCAGCGCGCCTTTGAACTGGCAAGCCGTCGCCGCCACGCGTGAAGCCGCGGAAAAGTTTTATCTCGATCGCTTCAAACCGGCCGTGGCGCGTCTCGACGCCAACGATCTGATTTATCAGCTCGATGCTTCACGCGAATACAACCCGGCCCCGAAACTCGAAACGATCAAAGCGCCGCTGATCGCCGTGAACTCAGCCGATGATTTCATCAATCCGCCCGAACTGGGAATCATCGAGCGCGAAATCAAACGCGTGAAGCACGGCAAGTTTGTGATGATTCCGATCAGCGCAGAAACACGTGGGCACGGCACGCACACGATCGCGAAGCTCTGGCAGCAGTACTTAAAAGAGTTGCTGGAAGAATCGGCGCCTGCGGGGAGGTAAATGATCCTCTGTCGCCCGCTTCGCGGGCTCTGGTTTTGTTGGTTGACACCTGACCCAGCGCTGAAGCGCTGGGCTACAAAAACTTTCACAACTCATCGAACATCAATTCATCGATATAGCACCAGCCCCAATCTTCGCCCGGCTGAAACGACTTGATGATTGGGTGATTGGTTGTGTGGAAGTGTTTGGTCGCGTGTTTATTCTTTGAAGAGTCGCAACAACCCACGTGACCGCAGGTCATGCACAGACGCAAGTGCACCCACGTGTCGCCAATCTTCAAACAGTCCTCACAGCCTTCCGCGCTTGGTGTTACTTCATGAATTTCTGTTGTATGAGTACATTCGTTTGCCATAGTTCATCAATGATACTCGCGAAGAAATAAATTCCTCTACTGCTCCTGTCGGACGATTCCGGCGTCAAGCCTTACTGCGGACTAAAGCAGTTCAAATTTTCCACGCAAATTCGAATGGCATCGTCATTGCCAAGACCTTTTTCGGATGCGGAGCAAACTTTAGATCGACCCGCGCATCTGTGTTCCTTCTCCTCGGAACACCTAACAAAAAAAGAGAGAGGATTCTTTTAATTCAATGCGTAAACTTTTGTTTGCAACCATCATGATCGCCTGTGCGGCATCGTACGGATGGGCGCAGAGCAAGGATGACTATCACAAGGTGGAGTTTGCCGGCGGATTTTCACTCGGCTGGATCGACGATGGCAGTGGAGACCGCGAGCGATTCAATGGTTTGTTTGCCGAAGGTACCGGTAACTTAACCCGTTACGTGGGAATCAAAGGCGACTACTCGTGGCATCGCAAGGACTTTGGTGTCGCCACCGCCAACCTGCACAGTTTGGTTGGCGGACTGCAAATCAAAGACAACTCGACTGAGACCACAATCAAGCCGTTCGCTCATGCCATGGCTGGCTTTGCGAATGGACGTGTCAACGGGTTGGGCATCACCGACAGCTCGACGGGATTTGCCGGTGTGTTTGGCGGTGGTGTTGACGTTCGCGCCGGAAAGCGTGTGGACATTCGCGTGATTCAGGCCGACTACGTTCCCACTCACCTCGAGGGCGAATGGCAGCACAATTTTCGACTTGGTTTCGGCATCGTTGTTCACTGACAAGTCGCTGAGTTAAAAACGCACCCGGGCGCGCATCGATTGCGATCGTGCTCGGGTTTTTTTGTCGTGCTACTTGGTTCGCAGGTAATCGTCGGTCTTATCCAGCCAGTCCTGTCGTGGCGGGCTGAAGATGTCCACATCCAGCGTGTCTTCCAACGCTTCAGCTTTGTGCGGGACGCCCGAAGGAATGTGCAGAACTTCGCCCGCCATCACGTCGAGCGTCTGTGATTCATCGGCGCCAATCCAAAAGCGCAGGCCACCCTCCAGGATGTAAGTGATCTGTTCGTTCTCGTGCGAATGACGCGGCACGACGCAGCCTTTCTTGATGTAAACGTGTGCCAGCATCATGCGGTCGCCGGTAATCAACCGGCGCGAGAGTCCGCCCGACACTTCCTCAATCGGCATGTCGTTCCAACGGAAATGAGTCACAGTTCGTTCAGCCATTTGTCCACCATCGATCGGAAATTTTCGGGATAGCTCTAATCTCGCTTTGCGATCCTTTGCGCCTTTGCGTCTTTGCGTGAACCGCCCGCTTTCCCCAAGGATAGGTCTCACGCCAAGTCGCAAAGACCGCAAAGAAACGCAAAGTAGCGCACTACCAAATTTTCGGGATAGTACCGTAAGTCGCGCTTGAAGTGTTATGCGGGCTTCGCGCTTTGCGGTAGTCGCAGCTCGAACACTGTGCCGCCGCCTGCGCGTTTGTGCCACGACGCGTCGGCCGCAATCATGCTGGCACGTCCGCGAATGTTGGCAACGCCGCGACCAGCATTTCTGCGAGAGTTTGACTCCTCAAAACCGCGGCCGTCGTCTTCAATGCGCAACTCGAAAGCGTCTGCGGCAGAGACCGTCGCATTCACTTTCACGAGTTTCGCGTCCGCGTGGCGGCAGACGTTGCTCAGCGCTTCCTGGGCGATACGATAAATCTGAATCTGCGTGCTCTGCGGCAGATGCAGCTTCTCGTCCAAAGAATCGTCGCAAGTAAATTTGTAATCGAACTTGCAATCGGGCGCGGCTTGCTCGACGGCATGCGCGAGTGCGAACTGGAGTGCGGCGGCGAGCCCGACGTTTTCCAGAGCCGACGGACTCAGGTCTTCGCAGATCCGGCGCACCTCCTGCGAGATCGATTCAATTTCGCTGCGCAAAGCGGCGGGCGTGGCGCCGTCCGCAGGCGCGTTTAGAGTCGGGCGTTGCCCGCCGTCTCCCTGAATCGGGATTTGATCGACCGCTAACGCCAGATGTCGCAAATCCGCGAGCGTCTGATCGTGCAGGTCACGCGCAATGCGACGGCGCTCAGCTTCCGTCTCGTTCGCCAGTTGCAGACGCGCATCGGCAAGTTCGCGATTCGTGACGGCGAGTTCCGCACTCGTGCGATGGATCCGTCGGTTCTGCACGTAGCCCCAAGCGAGCGCAATTAACGCCAGCAACAACAAAACGCCGAGCGCCGTCGATGTCCACGGAAACGGCGCGCGCGCCACGGTGAATTCAAACGAGAGAGGGTTTGCGGGTGTTAAGTCTTTCGTGAAGGCACGCGCGACGACCTTGTATTTTCCCGGACCCAACTGCTCCATCGGAAATTGCGAGTCGTGCGACAGCTTCTGGCGAATAATCTTGCCGGCGCTGTCGTAGAGCGCAAACGCATACTGAAACTGCTCCGGGAAAGTCCGGCTGCTGATCGCCGTCACATCGAGGAGCAGACTGTTCTGCGGATAATCGAGATGCAGCCCCGAGGCCAGCTCGCTTGATGAATGAATACGACGGCTGATGATG
>DASYPX010000311.1:0-15425 GCA_036006125.1 Pyrinomonadaceae bacterium
CCACCGCGTTGTACACAGCATTCGCCACCGCGGGTGGCACAGGCAACAACGGCCCCTGGCCCACTTCCTTCGCGCCGAATGGTCCGTTGGGATCGGGATCTTCGATCAAGTAGGTCTTCACATCGCACATCTCGAGCGTCGTCGGGCTCTTGTACTCGAGCATCGACGGAAACTTGTGCACAGCGTTGCGATTCGCGCGATACGACATCTCTTCCATTAGAATTTCGCCGAGACCCATGTAGACGCTGCCTTCAACCTGTCCCATTACGAGCACTGGATTGATTGACTTGCCGATGTCGTGCGCGATCCAAACGCGGTCGACGGTCACGATGCCGGTCGCTGCGTCAACGTCGACTTCTGCAATCGCCGCGGAATAGCTGTAGGCTGGGGATGGCCCAACCCCTGCGCCTTTGTATTTGCCGGGCGAGCGCGGCGGCGAATACGAGCCGACCGTGCCGATCGTGCCGAACTTTGATTCCGCGAGCACGACTGCTTCGGCAAATGAGACGCCGACTTCTGGATTCTCTACGTCGAAGGCGCGGCGTTCAGCAAACGAAATATTTTCAATCGGCACAGTGAGCTTCTCGGCAACCGCGATTGTCAGAAGTTCCCGCGCACGTTCGGCGGCCTGAATAGCGGCATTGCCCGTCATCAGCGTCACACGACTCGAATAGCTGCCGAGATCGACCGGCGTTAAGTCCGTGTCAGCCGTAACCACGCGAATATCGAATGGATCGATTCCGAGAATCTCAGCAACGATGTAAGCGAGAATCGAGTCGGAGCCCTGCCCGATGTCCGTCGAGCCGCACATCACGCAGACGCCACCTTGCCGATCGAGGCGCAACTGCACGCCGGATTGCGGCATGTTGTTCCAGTAGATCGGCAAGCCTGCGCCGCAGATGTAAGACGAACACGCGATGCCGATGCCCTTATGCGACTGCCGATTGCCGATTGCCGATTGCCGATTCGACCAGGAGAATTTTTTCTTCCAATCCGATCCCTCGACTACTTTGTCCAGACAGGCACCCAGGCCCATGCTGCCGATGCGCAGATAGTTTGCGGTGACGGAATTCGGCGGCACCAGGTGTTGCCGACGCATCTCTGCCGGATCCAGATTCAACTGCTCCGCGATTTTGTCGAGATGAACTTCCAGCGCATAACGCGGTTGTGGTGTGCCGTGCCCGCGTTTCGGCCCGCACGGCGGTTTATTGGTGAATACGCGCGCGCCCTGAAATTTGTAACGCGGCACGTCGTAGGTGACCGTTTGCAGCGCGCCGGTGTAGAAGGTGCTTGCGACGCCGTAGCTGCCATACGCACCGCCGTCAAGAAACGACCTGAAGTGCATCGCCGTAATCGCACCGTCTTTCTTCACGCCGGTCCTGACATGCATCAGCACCGGATGGCGGCCGCGATGGCAATAAAAGACTTCTTCGCGCGTGAGTGTGCACTTCACCGGACGACCGGTAATCATTGCGAGCTTGCTGACAACGACTTCGTGATTGAATGGATCGCTCTTACCGCCAAAACCGCCGCCGTTTGGCGTGGCAATCACGCGAATGTGGCTCGCAGGAATCTCGAGCACCTTCGCCAGCGCGCGATGAACATAGTGCGGTGTCTGCGTTGAACTCCATAGCGTCAGCTTTTGATCAGAATCGAAATGAGCGACCGCGGCGTGTTGCTCCATCGGCAGATGCGTATTGCCTTCGTAGAAGAACGTGTCCTCGCGAACCAGGTCAGCTTCTGCGAATCCTTCATCAACGTCACCGAATTCAAGTGAGACTTTTTTGTGCACATTGCCGCCGTCGCCGTATTCGTGAATGCGCGGTTCATCGACGAGTAAACCTTCTTCAATTGAGGTGATTGTTTGCAGCCGGTCGTATTCGACTTCGATCAGATTCATCGCGTCGAAGGCGACGTCTTCGTCGATGGCGGCGACTGCCGCTACGGGATCGCCGACAAAACGAACTTTGTCGACGCAGAGCGCGTGTTCGTCCTGACTAACCGGAAGAATACCGTATGGAATCGGAAAGTCTTTGCCGGTAACGACCGCGAAGACGCCTGGCAGCGCCAGAGCTTTCGATGTGTCGATGTTCTTGATAAGCGCGTGAGGTTCATGACTCCGCAGAATCTTGCAGGCGAGCATCCGCGGCAGAACGATGTCGTCGGCAAATTTCGTCTGGCCGGTGCACTTAGCGCGTGCGTCGACCTTGCGAAAAGGCTTGCCAACTACATTCAGTGGCTTTCCATTGTTTGACTCGTTAGACATTCAATCTCAGCCTCAGGCACGAGGGGAAATCTCTCAGTCAGGAAGGGTGGTTTACTCCCGCTCTTTCATTACCCTAACTTAGCGGGGGCAAGCCCACCTTCCTGACCTGCAGAATCAATAAACATGAATCATTATTCTGAGAATAGCTCATCGCTTAGAATCATCATTCTTAAACTCATAGTCCATAAATTGATTCCCTGGGCAGTTCTAACTCCTCCCCACGCATCTTGGCCGCCGCCAACTCAACCGCTTCGTAAATCTTGATGTAGCCAGTGCAGCGGCACAAGTTTCCCGACAACGCTTCTTTGATCTCGTCGCGCGAAGGTTTTGGCGTTTTCGCGATTAACTCTTTCGCGGCAAGCATGAATCCCGGCGAGCAATAGCCGCACTGGGCAGCGCCCGTGTCCGCGAACGTCTCCTGTAAGGGATGCAATTGAGCACCCTCAGCCATCCCCTCAACGGTCTCGACATGGCGACCCTCGGCGTCAAGACCGAGCATCAAGCATGAAAGAATCGATCGGCCATCAACCAGAACAGTGCAGGTTCCGCATTCTCCTAACTCACAGCCGTGTTTCGTGCCCGTGAGATTAAGATCCTCGCGCAAAACCTCGAGCAGCGTCTTGTGCGGCGCGAACGCGACTTCCGTTGACTCACCGTTGAGTGTAAACGAGATGTGTGCCTTTTGCCTGGTACCGTTTCTCATCAAAAAAGCACCCTCCCTCACCGTCGGGTTTCTGATCCTAAGATTCACGCGCTGGCGGCATCCTGCTTCTCAGTCTGGCCTAGCACCAGGTTATCGATCAAGCGCGTCTTACCAAGGTAAACCGCCAGCGAAAGAAGCGCCGGCCGATCCGCGATATGCTCCAGCGGTTCAAGTGTCTCGGCATCATTCAGGCTGATGTAGTCGACTCGTGCCAGCGGCTCTGCGGCGATGGTCGAGCGCACTAGTTCAAGCAAACGCGTGCCGTCACGTTCGCTATTTTCATAGGCCGACCGCGCCAGCGAAAGACCGCGGTGCAGAACAGTCGCTGCTCGCTTCTCTTCCTCACTGAGATATGCGTTCCGCGATGACAGCGCCAACCCGGATTCTTCGCGAACAATCGGCAACACCACTACTTTCGTGTCAAAAGCGAGGTCATGAACCATCCGCTTCAGCACGGCAGCCTGCTGGGCGTCCTTCTGACCAAAGAACGCAATGTCCGGTCGCACGATGTTGAGCAGAATAGCTACCACCGTCGCGACGCCGCGAAAGTGACCTTGCCGCGAAGCGCCCTCGAGTTGTTCAGACAGTCCTTCGACGGTAATGAACGTTGAAGAACCTGGCGGGTAGATATCGTTCACCGTCGGCGCGAACAGATAGTCAACGCTTTCGCCCGTCAATAACGCCGCATCCTTCTGCAGATCACGCGGATACTTCTCAAAGTCCTCAGCCGGTCCAAACTGCGTAGGATTGACAAAGATCGAAACCACCAACGTGTCGCATTGAGCTCGGGCCGCACGCATCAGGCTAAGGTGGCCTGCGTGGAGCGCTCCCATCGTGGGCACAAAACCAATTATGCGCCCGTCGCGCTGGACTTCGCGCGCGATCGAAATCATCTGGTCCCGACTGGTGATGATGCGCATAAAGAAAGGTCTTGGGTCTTCGGACTCTGGCCTTCGTTTTCAAAGACCAAAGATCAAAGACCAAAGACCGTTATTACAAACTTCAGATCTATTTAGGCCTCCCCGCCTTGCTCGTTTCGATCTTCAATTCTTCTGCCGCTTCGGCCGGCAAGCCATAGGATTCGCCTTCCGCGGGATAACTTCCGTTGCGCACATCCTCGGCCCAACGCGTGACGGCGTCCGTGATCGTCTCGCGCAGGTTGGCGTATTCACGCACGAAGCGCGGAAGCTTACCGAATGCCATCCCGAGCAGATCGTGAAACACGAGCACCTGAATATCGCAATGAACACCCGCGCCAATTCCTATAGTCGGAACTTTCACACTCTCAGTGATCATCTGCGCGATTTCACGCGGCACGAGCTCGAGTACGATCGAAAAAACGCCCGCCTCTTCCAAAGCGTATGCGTCGTCAAGCAAACGTTTCGCCGCGTCAGCCGTCTTCCCCTGCACGCGATACGCGCCGAGTTGATTGATTGACTGTGGCGTCAGCCCGATGTGACCCATCACAGAGATTTCTTCGTTGACCAGACGCTTCACAAGCTTGACGCGTTTCAGCCCACCTTCGAGCTTGACCGCCTCAGCCTCGCCTTCTTTAACCAGGCGTAATGCTGCGCGCACCGTATCGTCTGCGCCAGTGTGAAAACTCCCGTAAGGCATGTCCGCCACGAGCAACGCGCGCTCGACGCCGCGTCGCACGGCTTTCACGTGAATCAGAATCTCGTCGAGTGTCACCGGCACCGTGTTGCCATAGCCGAGGACCACATTCCCGAGACTGTCACCGACCAAAATGATGTCGATACCGGCTTCGTCAACAATCCGCGCGGTCGGATAGTCATAGGCGGTCAGGCAAACTAGCTTTTCACCGCGCTCTTTACTGGCTTTGAGCGAAGGTGCGCTGACTTTTTCCGGACGTTCAGGTTTGAGATATGGCATGGATTAGCCCTCAATTCGATAATTGATAGGGTCGGCTGGCCAACGCTAAAAAACTCTTCGGATTTACCAGATGCACGATCAAGTGGTGGGTATTATAACGGGAAATTTGAGTGTGAGAAAACAGCGTCACTTAAAATCCCGAATCAGCACAATGTCCTCTAGCCCTCTCGATTTCTGCGGCATTCGACCAATTCGAGAAGCCGCCGCCGTCAAATCTTACATTTTCGTTGCCTTTGGGCGGTTTCGTCGCGGTTGCTCGCATAATTGAGAGACGCAAGAGCGCGGCGACCGAGCCCGTGGCTTGTGAAGCAATATTGTTCCGAAAGGAATCACATCATGAGAAAGAACCGCAGAAAAATTCAAATCATAATCACAATGCTGATGACCGTGTTGTCTGCCTTGCCAGCAATCAGGCATACCTCGGCGGTCAGCTTGAATCCCGACCAAACCATACTTGAAGTGAGACAACCAGGTACTCAGTCTCAGTGGGGCAGCACTCGCACGATTCACGCATTGCACCTGATTACGTTTCGATGGAAGACGGATGTGCCGAACACCGATTACGTTGAATGGCAACTGCTGGATTACAAACCACAACCGAACGGGATGCATGAAACTCCATTCGCGACCCGCAAGGTCAAAAAGATGCCGGCCCCCGATTTTCAGGAGTTTACGATCGACTTTGCACACCAGCAGCAGCAGAACCCAACAAAGATACCGGCCACGGCGCCCTCCAATCCCAAAAACTATTGGGTACGACTCATTCCCTGGAACGCCGGTGGCACATTGGTTACCGGCCCGATTTCAGATGCTGTAAAGATTACTTACGTGCAGGCGCCGCCTCCTCCTGCAAACCCTCCGAACATCGAGAATGCGTTTGCTTGGCCAGGTGGTCATTACGTCGACCTCAGCTATTTCGCCAACAAACCGGTGCTCCCACTGGTTACAGTGAGCACGCGGGCGCCGATCAAGGATGCCAAAGGCAACCCCAAATTTGGGTCGAACGCTCCGATTGTCGCAACCTCTCTTCCCTTTCTCAGTGGCTATGAGAATGAGGGCGAAGTCGAATTGAATGGGCTAAAGCCAAAGACCCACTATCACTACATCATCGAGGCCAAGGATGAAAAAGGGAACTTTGCTTACAAGGCGGGAGAATTCTCTACCAAGAAACGGTTTGTGGATGTCGCGTTCGAAAAGATTTTCATGATCGACGACAGCGACGGATTTCCTTCCGGCGCCGGTGATATGAACTTCGCTTTCTTTGTGGCTGGCATCAATGTTCTCGGCCCGGGAAAGCGGTTGCCGCAAACCGAGACTATGGATTTTCCGACAGGCCAGACCAAGACGTTCGATATTTTCAAGACTCTGGAAGATCCGGCTGATAACGTCACTGTGCGAGTGAACGGTTCGGATCAGGATGACTGTGGTGACGTCCTGCATCATCCTTTGTGTCAATGTGGTCTTGGCAGCGGCGGACCGGGTGGCAACATCACCGACGCAAATATGAAGCAGGGAACGTGTCCAGATGGCAGCGGCGAGTTCTCGGTGGCAAGAGACACTCTCCACATCGCTGATGTGACTGACCGAAGTCAGTTTGGCGTCGAGTTTCTGCAAAAGAAATTCGAGATCATCGCGGATAACCGCCACCTGAAGTTCAAGGTCACCGGTAGTTTTACCGTTAACTATCGCTAAGACAGTCGGAACAAAACGCGGAGCAAGGACTTCCTCCTGCTATTGCTTCGCGTTCTGAGACGAATATAATCGACCGCGATGCCAATCAATCTCGGTGGTTTACTGTTACCAATCACGACGCCATTCGGGGCCGACGAATCAATCGACAGCCCGGCCCTCACTTCGAACATTGAAAAGTGGAACGGGACGGGCATCAGCGGCTATGTGGTCCTTGGCTCAACTGGGGAACGCGTCAACCTCGATGAGCGCGAATTCATTCAAGTCATCGAGACAGCTCGAGACGCAACGCCGAGTGAGATAACGTTTATAGTAGGCGCAGGACAACAGAGTACACACGGCACGATGGCAGAAATTGAGCGCGCGGCGAAGTCAGGCGCGGAAGCCGTGTTAGTGATTACGCCGCATTATTATCGTTCCGCGATCACGCAGGAAGCCTTAATCAAACATTACACGGCGGTCGCGGATGCTGCGCCGATTCCTGTGATTCTCTACAGCATGCCGGACCTGACCGGCATTAAGATCGAGCCGGAGACGGCGGCGCGCTTGAGCGAACATCAGAACATCATCGGCATGAAAGACAGTTCGAACGACATCGCTAAATTCGCCGACACCGTCCGCATGATAAGCAACGGGTTCGCGATGACGATCGGCAATGGAACGGTGTTCAATGAAGCGTTGCAGGCGGGCGCCCGCGCTGGAATCCTCGCGGTGGGTTGTTGCGCCCCACAGATTTGTCTGGAGATTTATCAAGCGGTCCAGGGTGGTGCCATCGACAGTGCAAACGCTTTGCAAGAACGGCTGACGCCCCTCGCGCGCGCTGTCACGAAGACTTATGGTATCGGGGGTTTGAAAGCGGCGCTGGAAATGGCCGGTTACGTGGGCGGTTCAGTACGCGCGCCGTTGCGGCAACCGAGCGAAACGGCGAAGGCAGAAATCAAAGACTTATTGAAACAAGCTAACGCGGCAATAAACTTGGATCGAATAACGGCTCAGAGTGTTTCATGACCGCGAAGCGGTCAAATGTAATAGTCAGGGGCAAGCGCGAAGCGCGTCGCCCCTGGGATTGCGTGGAGTTACGTTTCGCACCCTGAAGGGGTGCCATGTGAATTGTTGCACCCTTTCAGGGTGCTGAGTCTTTTTTCAACTCGTCACCAGGGGCGGCGCGCTTCGCGCTTGCCCCTGGCTATTTTATTTCGGTCCTTCGGAGCGGCATTTCTTTTGGCCGATCTCCATTGAATCGCACTTCGTGAGTGGCCCTCGCTTACGCTCGGACTTCTGACACTTGGTACCAACCAGCTAGCACTGGCCTGACTCACCGCGTAAAATGCTCGCGCGAGGAGCATCCCCATTTTGAGCACCGCTGAAACTGCCTGTCACAGTTCGCCGCAACAAGCCGGTTTGCGCGTCGAGACTCTACCGTTCGATCAGATTCCCGCACAATCGAAATTGTTTCTGGAGTATTTGAAAGACGCGACCGGCTTGCGACAGTTCTACCCCGAAGCAGTTCGCTCGCATGCTGAGCTGCCGGCGCGAAAAGAGCGCGTTCTCGGTTCTTACACAACAGATCGCCGGCAACTTTGCGGCGCGCTCGACCGCCTGAATCGCGCCTGGGGCGCTCGCGAAACGACGTTGAGACATATCAATTTGTTGGCTGAAGCTGATTGTGTAGCGGTCGTAACCGGACAGCAGGCGGGATTATTCAGCGGACCGCTCTACACCATTTACAAAGCTTTGTCGGCAGTGAAACTGGCGGAATGTTTGACGCAGCGCGGTGTCAAAGCAGTGCCGGTTTTTTGGATTGCGACCGAGGATCATGACTTCGCGGAAGTCGCCTGGGCCGAATTCATTAATCGCGATTGCGCGCTCGAAAAGGTAAACGTGCCTCCAGGGATCCACACGGACGGTGTGCCAGTCGGGCAAGCGAAGCTGGACGGTTCGATCGCTGCGGTGGTCGATTCTCTGCTGAAGCTTCTGCCCGCCAACGAATTCAGTGGCGACGTTGAAAAATTGCTGGGCGATAGCTATACACCCGGACAAGGTTTCGGCGACGCGTTTGCGCGGCTTATGACGGCGCTCACCGCGAAGCACGGGCTAATCTTTCTTGACCCGCTCGATGCGGAACTAAAGAGACTTGCGGCGCCGCTTTACTCAACCGCTGCGCGGCGCGCGGCTGAGATCGCCGCGGCCATTGCTCAGCGCAGCCGTGAATTGGAAGCGGCCGGTTATCACGCACAGGTTACTCCGTCGGAAGATTCGTTCCCACTGTTCCTGCACGACGAAACCGGCGCACGTCACGCGCTGACGCGGGCATCGAATGGCAAATACCGAACGAAGGGCAACGGGCTAGAGTATTCCGCTGATGAGTTCGCCGATTGGGCCTTGCGCGAACCGGAACGTTTCAGCCCGAACGTGACTTTGCGCGCGGTTGTGCAGGACTATCTGTTGCCGACGATTGCTTATTACGGAGGCGCGGCTGAGATTGCGTATTTCGCGCAAACATCGGAAGTCTACCGCCTGCTCAATCGCCCAGTAACCCCGATTCTTCATCGTGCGAGCATCACGCTGGTTGAAAGACACACGTGGCGTACTTTGGAGCGTTACGGAGTGACGCTCAAAGATTTTTTTGGAGGTTACGATCGGGTCGTCGCCGCAGTCGTAAACCAGTACTTAGGAAAGGAAACAGCAGCCGCTTTCGATCACACCACCCAGACGTTCAGCCGCGAACTTGACGCCTTGCAGCAAAAACTGCGTCAGGTTGATCCGACACTTGCAGATGCGCTCGATAAAGGACGCCGCAAAATCAATTACCAGATCGACGGCTTGCGCACTCGCTTTCAACGCGCGCAGATTTCGCGCGACGAAGCGTTACAGCGACAACTTGAGCGCGCTTTCGATCTGCTGTATCCGGAAAAGAATTTGCAGGAGCGCCGCATCAACATCACTTCTTTGCTGGCCCGTCACGGTCGTTATGTAATCGACTGGATCTTTGACGCGATTGAATTGGAATCGAATCAGCACGAGATCGTCTTTTTGTAATCATGTCTAGAATTCGCGTACTCCCAGACCACATTTCGAATCTCATCGCGGCCGGCGAGGTTGTCGAGCGGCCTGCTTCCGTCGCCAAAGAACTGATTGAAAACGCGATTGACGCGGGCGCGACGCGAATCACCGTGGACATTGAAGGCGGTGGACGACGCCTGTTGAAGATTACCGACGACGGCGAGGGCATGGTCCGGGACGACGCAGTGTTGGCCTTTGAGCGTCACGCGACTTCCAAGATCAGCAAGGCCGAAGACTTGAGCGCGATTGGCACGCTTGGCTTTCGCGGCGAAGCTCTCGCGTCCATTGCTTCAGTGGCGCGGGTGGAACTCATTACCAGAACTGAGAATGAAGGCGCGGGAACGCGCGTCGTCATTGAGGGCGGTCGGATGCGCGACGTGAAAGACGCGGCGCACCCGTGCGGCACAACGATCACGGTGCGCGACCTTTTTTTCAACACGCCGGCGCGGCGGAAGTTTCTGCGTTCCGAAGCGACAGAGAGCTACCATCTGACAAACCTGGTCACGCACTATGCGCTGGCGCATCCCGAAATAAGCTTCACCTTGACGAATAATGGCCGCGAAACGATTCGTGTCGCCGCGGCGAAAGACTTGCGCGAACGTGCTTATCAGATTTTCGGATCGCAATTCCTCGAAAGTCTTCTGGAAGTTAATAACGTCTCAGAACCCGGAGCGGAACGGGGTCCCCACGCGGGCAGCCCGCGTAGGGTGGTGGATGCGACGGGATCACTCACAAACGCAGCGATGCAAACACACTTGTCATCTTCGCAGTTGGCCAAAGTCACCGGTTTTGTTTCCGCTCCCCGCGAGCGGCGCACTTCGCGCGATGCGCAGTTTCTTTTTGTGAATGGCCGCTTTGTGCGAGACCGGTTGATTGGCCGCGCGCTGTCCGAAGGGTATCGGTCGATTTTGCCGCACGGCGTCTATCCAGTGGCGCTTTTGTTCATCGATGTGGGGTTGGAAGAAGTTGATGTGAACGTCCACCCGGCAAAAACTGAAGTGCGCTTTCGACGAGCCGCGGCGGTCGCTGATTCTGTACGCGAAGCGGTGCGCACCGCTCTGGCGAGCGCGGGCTTCGCGCCCGCGCCGGAAGTGCGAACGTCTCCCGAGTTTCGTGCCGACGAAGTTGGGCCGGACGAGAACAAGATCACGCTCACTGATGTGGCTGAAGACGAAACCTCGCCGCGTATTGAATCCGGAAAAACTGATGTCACGCCGCGGCCAGAGCCGCAACAGGAGCGCATCGGTTTCGGATTTGCGACGGCCGCACAGCCGCAATTATCTCGAGAAGAAGCCGCTCCTTCGTTGCACATCGCGGCACCGACGCCTTCAGCGCCGCCGGCGGCCGTTACCGCCAGCGCAGCGGAGCCTTTGGTCGAGGAGTCGGAAAGAGTTGCCGCACCCGCGATGGAACCACTTCCTCCGTTGCCTCCGCTCGACTCGGCGAGGAAGTTCGTGCGGCGGATGCCTTCTGATTCAATATCGTCGAACATTCGCCCGCTGGGCCAGCTCGAAGAAAGTTTCATTGTCGCAACGGATGACGACGGCCTACTGCTAATCGATCAGCACGTGGCACATGAGCGCGTGCTGTTCGACAAGTACCGCGCGTTGGAAACCTCACGGCAGTCTGAATCGCAACGCATGTTGCTTCCGGAGACTTTCGATCTGACGCCCGCACAGGCAGCCGCTTTCGACGGCATTGCCGCGGAATTGGAAAGCTACGGGTTTGAGCTGATGCGTTTGTCGGGGCGGACGGTGGCGATCAAAGCTACCCCAGCAGACTTGCCGGCCAGCGAGGCGCGCAATTTTATGTCGGAAGTGCTCGATTCGGTCGATGCTGAGAAGCGTGGCAAGTCTCGCGACGTATTGCGCGACGAAATCGCCGCCTCGCTCGCGTGTCACTCAGCAATCAAAGTGAACATGCCGCTCGCTCCCGAGAAGATGCGTTGGCTCATCGATCGACTGTTACTGACGTCCTCGCCCACAACTTGTCCTCATGGTCGCCCGGTGATTCTGCGACTGGCAACGCAGGATATTTTGAAGGGCTTTCATCGGATCTAGGTCCATCGCATGACCTACGTTTCAGGTTGTCAACTGAGACGAACTCAATAACTCAGTTTCCATCTGAAGGAGAAAGCAGATGCCACCAAAGTTTCCCAACCGATTATCACGACCAAAAACGATCAGTGGCTCTCCGAAGGCTTTAGACATTCGTGGGGCGATGTGGCGTTTCAAACTGCCGTTCACCGCCCGAACTTTGGTTGATGGCGTCTTCGAAGGCGGTGGCGCTTTAGGCGCGGGTTACATCGGCGCTTTGCGGGCTTTGCATGACAACAACATCTGGTTTGCGCGCGTAGCAGGAAATTCTGCCGGCTCAATCACGGCCGGAATGGTCGCGGCCGGATTCAACGCGCTTGAGATTCAATGGCTGTCCTCGGGATTCCCTGGTCCTACCAGACCGGAGAGTCTCACGCGTGCCGGCATTCTTGAGCCCATAAAATTCAGCAAGTTTCTCGATCTGCCGAGTTTAAGTTCCGTTTCAAACACGAGCATGAAGCAAACTTTGCTTTGGAATGCGCTAAAGGGAACCATAATCGACGAATTCGGCAAAATCAGTCTTCCAATTCGTTCGCGTGCCGATCTCGCCGACCGGCTTTTGGATGTGGTGCTCGATGTCGGTCTCAAAGGTGTTCCTGGACTGGGAGATTTGACGATTCGCCAACTCTTCAACAGCATCCCGGGAAACCAATCAGGACCAGTAAGAGACGCGATAGTAAGTGGACTCAGCGCCGCCGGTTATCCGCGCAATCCTCCGCAAATCAAAGACCTCGCACCCATCGTAGAGGGTAGCGCGTCACTGCGAACGGAATTTGCCGACGCGGCCTGGACAGCGATTGCGCGAAAAATGCCGGCAGAACTTCTGATCACGAATCTGTTGTATGAAGGTAGTTTGTTCGAAGGCGACTTTTTTCTCGCGACGCTCCAGGAGCTTTTCGGACTTAAAGTCCATAACAACGCGGATGCGAAGGTGCTGTTTGAAGATTTGAAGATCCCTCTGGCGGTCATTGCCGCCGATATCGATCACGGTCGCATGGTGGTTTACAGCTCAAAGACTTCTCCAAGAATGGAAGTGGCTGAGGCCGTGCGTCGATCGATGAGCGTGCCTTTTGTCTTCCAGCCGAGGCGTGACGTGGGCCGTGCCCAGGGACGCGCACCGGCACCGACCTTAGCGACATTGGTCGATGGCGGCATCTGCTCAAATTTTCCTGTCTGGCTCTTTAGTGCCGGTGGTCAGAACCTGGTAGCGCAAGTCGGGAACGATGATGCGCGCGCAAAGGTAGGATTTGTGCTGAAGGAAAACCTCGCGGCGAAATCCGCGTGGAACGTGAAGCCGCCCAAGTTCACGCCCACGGGTCAGCCACCCAAGGTAGATGACATGACCGTTTTGAAACCCGTTCTGATTGAAAAGCTGAACGAGCTTAATCTGTTACCGCCGGGTACTCAGTTCCCTGAAAACACTACAGAACAGCACTTAATCGATATGGCCTTGCTAAAGGAAATCTCAGGATGTATGGGCATTGACAAGGAAGATTCGACGCGGGACGTGATCACAAAAGGGCTGATGTCAGGATTTACCTACTTTGACGTAGTTCTGCCACTGCTGGGTTACCACTGGCTTGATTTTTATGTGAATGAAGACGAGGACGATGTCGTTGCCATGTGGGATCGCGGCTGGCACGCAGCCATTGATGCGTTGGGCAGCGCACCAAGTACCGGGGCGCTCCCACCGCTGATCGCCAATGCCAACACTCAGCAGACACCTTATCCCGGAGCGTAGAGAAGTACCATCAATGCGCATCAATGCGCCCATGGCAGACTCTTCAACCGCCACTCATCGTTTGGAAACTTCTCAGCGAGTTCATTTGCCGCCGGCTCAAGCACGGTGTGATCGTTAGTGGCTTTGTACTTGCACACCTCGCGCCAATAAATCGCCTCAGCAGCGACTGCTAAGGTTGCGTACCGATTGGCGATGTCCGCATATATCTGTTGAGCGTCGGCGAACTTCTTATGCATAAATAAGACCCGCGCGCGTCCCAACTTCAAACGTGCGCTAAACCAATCCATCGGCAGATAGCCTTCGATGCGATAACGCTCGACGCCTTCGGGATCCACGATCAGAATCGTGGGTGTCCACACGGCTTGGAATCGTTTGAAGTAAGCGGGATGCTCTTTGATGTGTGCTTCGAGCGGAACGAAAGTCTCGTTGATGAAGTTTGCGGTTTCCTGATCCGAATAGGACTCAGCTTCCAGCTGAGCACATGCGCCTCAGGCAGGCGCGGCCGAAAAATCGATCAAGAGAGGTTTGTCCTGGGTCTTTGCTTGTTCGAGTGCCACGTCGGCATCTTTGATCCAATTGACGAGCATAGTCTTCTCCTCGGTTAGGTTTCGAACGGCAGCTTCTCAGGGTGTGGAATAATTATGACGCTCTGCTGCGTTTGGTTCAAATGAAGCCCGGTCACATTTGATTAAGCGTGCTCATGAACAGATCGAGGTCTTGCAGGTCGGGCAGCAAAGCATCAGGTTTGCACGCCCGCAATTCATCAACGGAATGAACGCGGCCGGTGCCGACGCCGATCACGCGCGCACCGTAGTGACGCGCGCATGCCACATCGTTAGGGGTATCACCGACTACGATGAAGTTTTCCGGGGCGAGTTCGACGCCCAGATGCCGATTGATCCTTTCGGCGGCGAATGCCGGCAAGTCGCGTCGATCGAACGACTCATCGCCAAATGCACCCGGCAGGGTGAAGTATTTAGCGAGTCCGGTGGCTTCAACTTTCAAATGCGCCGCCGGTTCGATGTTTCCGGTTAGCAGCGCCGAACGGTAGCGCGGATGTTCATCAACGGCTTTCAGCACTTCGCGCGCGCCTGGAATCACTTCGATGACATGCGCGCCATCGGCAATCGCGCGTTTCATCTCTTTGATATAGCAACGACGCAATTCATCCTTTCGCTCGCTGATGTGCTCGCGCGTAATGCCGGCGCAGCGCAGCGCTTCTTCGACAATCTGCAAGTCGGTCATGCCGGAAACAACCATTTCACGTAATGACCCCGAAGTGCCAAACACCGACTCCAGCATCGGCGCCGTGTAGTCTTTGAAAGTGCCAAACCGTTTGCCGCGGACCAGTGTGCCGTCGAGGTCCCAAAGCAAGACACGGAGATTGGATAAAGATTGATTCATTGACTCATTTGTCCATTGACTCAATGATTCGACGAGTCAATCAGTCGATTCTATTCAATAACCGCCAGCACATCGCCGCCGTTAACTGTGGCGCCGACTCTTACGTTTATCGCGGTAACGACGCCGGCCTTCGGTGCTTTCATTTCGTTTTGCATTTTCATTGCTTCGACGACTATGACGCCCATCCCCGCTTCAAGTTGCGCGCCAGGTTCGACCAACACGCGCACGATTTTGCCCGGCATCGGCGCAATGATTCGCGCTATCCCGTCGGCTTGACCACCTGCGGCGGCTGCGCCGCGCAGGCGCTTTGGATCCGTCAGCGTTACGGGATACTGACGCGGGCCAACGAACACATCAACAGACTGGCCTAAGGAAGGTTTGCCTTCGACGCGGGAATCGAAAACCTTTCCGTCCGCGGTCCGCACCATCACACTCGCTGCAGACTGATGCACCTCGAGTTCGTATTCGCGGCCGTCGACGTTCGCGAACACACGCCCTCCATTCCGGCGAATCTCGACGTTCATTTCCAATCCGGCGATCGTGGCGTGCAGTTTCATTTCGCTTTTCTCA
>DASYPX010000312.1:0-2708 GCA_036006125.1 Pyrinomonadaceae bacterium
TACCGACTACGAATTCTCGATTTCGAAATGCGAGCGATGCAAGACGGTAATCGAACCCCTGATCTCGACGCAGTGGTTTTGTCGTATGGATCAACTGCGCGATCTCGCGCTCTCGAAACTTCGACAAACAGGCAAGCCCCAATTTGTTCCCCAGGTGCCGTATGAAAAGGTTTATGCGGATTGGTTGGAGAATCTCAAAGACTGGACCATCTCGCGCCAGCTTTGGTGGGGACATCAGATTCCTGCTTGGTACACGAAAGAAGGAGAGGTCGTCGTTGCGCGCTCGCGCGAAGAGGCGGAAGCGAAAGCCGGAACGAACGAATTAACGCAGGATCACGATGTGCTCGATACGTGGTTTTCTTCGGCTTTATGGCCATTTTCAACGCTTGGGTGGCCGGAGGAAACTGAAGATCTAAAAACGTTTTATCCGACGTCGGTGCTCGTCACCGCACGTGACATCATTTTCCTTTGGGTGTCGCGGATGATGATGACCGGATTGAAATTCATCGGTAAAGAAGCATTCGACGACGTTTATGTCACCGGCACGATTCTCGATAAGCACGGCCAGCGGATGTCGAAGACAAAAGGCAACGGCATCGATCCGCTCGAAGTTTTCGACAAGTATGGAGTCGACGCGACCCGGCTGGCGCTGGCGCAAGTCGGATCGACTGACACGCGCTGGAACGAAAAACAAGTCGAGTCGTATCGGAACTTCGCGAACAAGATTTGGAATGCCACGCGATTCTGCTTGATGAATTCAGAGGGTGCCTTGCGTGTCGATGACGCGTTCGGCAATGGCGGGCGTCTTCCGCTGCACGATCGCTGGATATTATCGCGACTGAACAAGACATCAGCCGCGGTCAATCAACAGATCGACGATTACGATTTTCATGCGGCAGTGCAGGAGCTTTACCACTTCTTCTGGGATGACTTCTGTGACTGGTACATTGAGCTTTCGAAATCGACAGTAACGTCCGACTCCCCATCGCCCGAACGTGATATCGCGCGCGCGCGTTTAGTCTCAGTCCTCGAACAGGCATTGCGACTGCTGCATCCCTTCATGCCGTATTTGACCGAGGAGCTCTGGCAGAAACTGCCGGTGCCGCACGCGCGATACGTCAACGCCGCCTATGCCGGCGCGGAACCAACGATCATGTTGTCGTCGTTTCCGTGCGGTGACCCGTCATTAATCGATGAAAACGCCGAGACGGCCATGCAAGCGGTCATCGATCTAATTTCGCGTGTGCGAAACATCCGTTCGGAGATGAACATCAAACCGAGCGATCGCATCGAATTGATAATCGCCGCCAAATCAAACTTGAAATCGGTGTTTTCCGACAGCACCGACCAAATCGCGCGCCTGACGCGGGCAAAATACATCTCGATTGACGGAACTGCCGGAATGCCGAAAGCCGCAGCGCGCGCAGTGCTTGCCGGTGGCGCCGAAGTCGCTGTGCCGCTCGAAGGCCTGATCGATTTCGCGCAAGAGCGACTGCGGCTGTCGCGCGAAAAAGAGAAGTTACAGAAAGAGGCGGCGAAACTTGAGACGCAGCTCGGCAACGCTGACTTCGTGCAACGTGCGCCCGCGGAAAAGGTCGAAGAGTTGCGTGCGCGTGTGACTGATATCGCACAGCGGAACGCGGCGCTGGATCAAATGTTGGAGGCGCTTTCGTGAACTGGCTAGACGAAGGCGCATTGTATTCGAGTATCGGTCTGTTCCTGCGCGAGGACCTTGGTCGCGGCGATATCACAACCCAGACGGTCCTGTCGCGTAACGTTCGCGCCAAAGGACGATTTGTCGCGGGCGAACAGATGGTCGTCGCCGGACTGGAAGCGGCGGAAGAAGTCTTTATCACACTCGATGCGCAGCAGCAGATCGAGGCATTTACGGCGGACGGCGAAGAAGTCGAGGCCGGAAAAGTGATTGCTCGAACAACCGGGTTTGCGGACGTGTTGTTGGCCGGCGAGTGCGTGGCGTTGAACCTGCTACAGCATTTGTCAGGGGTCGCGACGCGCACGCGCGAATTCGTCAAAGCCGTAGACGGCACGAAGGCGAGGATTACGGACACGCGCAAAACCACACCCGGACTGCGGATGCTGGAAAAGTACGCGGTGCTACTTGGGGGTGGAGTTAACGGCCGCTACGGGTTGGACGACGGCGTGTTTATTAAGGCGAACCACGCCGCGCTGGTGGGTGGAGTTGGAACCGCCGTCAAATCGACGCGTGAAAAGATTGGTCATCTGCACAAGATCGAAGTCGAAGTAACGAGTGAAGGTGACGTGAAAGAGGCCTTGGATAACGGTGCTGACGTACTCTCCATAGCGGGAAGTGAAGTCGCACAGGTTGCGCAGTTGATTGCGAAAACGCGCGAGACCTCGTCAGCGGTTCCAATCGTGATTAGCGGGCCGATAACAATCGACAGCGCCCGCGTGTTTGCGGAGACCGGCGCTGACTTGATTCGGGTCGATTCTTTAACACAATCGGTGCGCGCGATGGATATCAGCTTTCAGATTCAGGCAGGGTAATGCCAGAAGCCCGACTGTGAGGGCGCGGGCTCTGACACAAAGCATCGTGATTGGTCTTCGCCGCATCACTGTTTGAGGGAGTTAGTTATGTCGTCAAAATCAATTCGTCGTTTGGTCGTGCTGGTTCTTGCCGTTTGCTTGATTGGTCTTTTCCTGGTCGACTCGAGCGCTCAAAAACGACG
>DASYPX010000313.1:0-8127 GCA_036006125.1 Pyrinomonadaceae bacterium
TGTCGCCGGTATTCCGTCCGTAGAATTCCGCTTTTCCATTGCCGAGAATGTCGGGAGGAATAATCACATAGCCATCAAGCTCATTTGCGCGCACCCGGTCGTTTAATTCCCGCTTCACATCCTCAAGTGAACGACCGCCCAGACCAATCAGCTCTGCTTCAAATCGCTGTCCGCCGATTTGCGAGCTACGCCGCATCTGTTCTTCGCGATTCGAGTTCATTGCCGCCCCAGGCGAATTATAGTTTTCCACTTCTTCGTTCCCGTTGGTGAGTGCGTTCCGAAATGAGTCGAAAATCTTTCCGCTTTGATCCACCACTGCCAACCTGGTCGCGCCGCCGACATTCATGTTCGCAATGTAAACCGGAAGCACCGTGAACAGTGCGAGCATCACCGGACCCATCACCGTAGCAATGAGGAAAAATTTCGTGCGCACGCGCTGAAGATATTCGCGCTTGATGACGGCAAAGAATTTCTTCATGACGCTTCGCGGACCTTCTCAATGAAGATATCGTGCAGACTTGGCTCAGCGAGCTCGAATTTATTTACCACCGCGCCCATTTCGACCAACCGCTTCAGTAGAATTTGCGCATCGACGCCGGGCGCCAACAGCACTTCGGTGTCATCGCCATTTTGACGGACGTTCACAACCAGCGACTTGTCATTGAGCAAGCCGTCCCCGCCGGCAATTTGCAGCGCGACCGCATTGCGCGAAAAGCTGCGGCGGAGATCGCGCAAACGTCCATCAAGGACCTTCTTCGCATGATTTATCATGCAGACGTCGTCGCAAAGTTTCTCGGCAATTTCCATCTGATGCGTTGAAAGAATGATCGTCTTTCCCCCTCGCTTGTTCTCGAGAATCGTTTCCTTCATCAATTCGACATTTACGGGATCGAGTCCCGAAAATGGCTCGTCCAGAATCAACAAATCAGGATTGTGAATGACCGCGGTGATGAACTGAACTTTCTGCTGCATGCCTTTCGAAAGGTCCTTCGTGCGCCTGGTTTTCCAATCGCTCAGTTCCATTTTGTTCAGCCAGCTATTTATCCGTTCGTCGGCCTCTTTGCCGCTTACGTCCTTCAGTTCCGCAAAGAATTTTAATTGTTCACCTACTTTCATCTTGCGATAAAGTCCGCGTTCTTCCGGCAGATAGCCGATGCGATCCTGCAAACGCGTTTCCATCGCTTGCCCGAACAACTCGATGCGACCCGAATCCGGAACCGTGATGTTCACGATCATACGAATGGTGGTCGTCTTGCCGGCGCCATTTGGTCCAATCAATCCAAATACACGCCCAGGTCGCACTTGCAGACTGAGATCGTCGACAGCCGTGAAGTCGCCGTATCGCTTTGTGACGTGGTCGAGAACAAGAGTGGGTTTGGTTTCGTCCGTCATCCGGCGGTATGTCTCAATTCAGTGTTCGATACGAAACGAAGAATAGTTTCCTGAAGGATCGAGGTTCAACTCCTCAACATGATCGACTCGTCCGAATCGCGGACCGGTCGCCAGGTCATGCTTGAATGCCTCAACTTGCGTCGGCGCGCCTTCAGCCAGCGCTTCAACACGGCCGTCGGAAAGATTTTTGACGTAGCCAACAACTTGATGACGCGCCGCAGCCCGCTGCGCAAAGAAACGATAGCCAACGCCCTGCACATCGCCGCTGACAAGAAAGCGACGCGCGACCCGGTGTGAATGAGAGGAGAAATCTAGCGGCATTTGAAAAGTCGCCCAATGCTGCCACGCGTAAGTTCGAACGTGCCGATTTCTGTTTTTGAGTTCACGAGTGTAACCGTGAGTTTCATTTTCTTGCCGTCAGTCCAACCCGTGTATTTTGCCGGTTCGCCGGCGGGCCCGCTGTCATCGATGCGAGCGGGACCGCCACGTTCGACTTTGTGTGTGCCGCGCAGCTCGAATCGGCCACGACTGTCGATTTTCAAGGGACCGGTAATCGACCCGTTTGCACAGTCGTATTCGATGCGGGCGGAGCCATTCGCAACTGTCATCTGGATGTGTTGCCCGCCCCAACTTCCATTCGCAATCGTGCGCGATTTCTTGGCTTGCACCATGCCGACAAAGCCGAGACCGACAAACGCGCTTACCATCAGCAGCATAGTTTTCCTTCGCATCTTACTTCACTCCCAAAAAGGTATTACCGCAAAAACGGGAGAGATAGTCTAGTCATCAGATTCCGACTTGTCGCGCAAAGTGGCCTATTTCAACTCCACGATCGCAATGCCCCCAGCAGGAATCTGCAGATGCACAGTTGCTGCATCAGAAACAGCAAGCTTCGAATCTGTAATCCAGTCCGTTGCCGCAGAAATCTTTTGATTTCGCAAGCGGATTGTTACATCGCTCAGGGCAGACCGATCGACCTGCGCCATTCCCTGTTGGGGTTTGAAGACGCCGTTGTCATTGAAGATCGTCACCACCCAGCCGTTTGAATTTCGATTGATCAGATATTCCACATCGCCCGTTAATTCGACGGGCGTTGCGTCGCTCGCGAGATGCGCAAGCACATGAGCGATGAATGGCGGGATGCGTTCATCTTCGCCGAGCAAATCGCGAACCGCCACGAGAACCAATTTACCGCGACCAATCTTGTTGACAGTCACCAGCGGCTCAGGTTCAGCCGAGGTTGTGACCATCAGCGGCTGCGCCGCGGCTAGATTGATGCGGTCGAAACGAAAGACGTCGCCGTGAAGATCCGTTGCGGGTTCGCCTGGAAGTAAGCATCGCGCGTTGTCCGCTTCCGCAGTTTCACTCTTGAAGCTGACGCCGAGCAGCGACATCGGCAGCCCTTTCGCCTGCGCGGCGTTAAGCACTACCACTCCCCCGCTGCGAATGTAGTCCTCGAGCTTCTTTATCCATACCGGCGACCAATTGATTTCGCCACCCACGACAACGGCGCGATACGAATCGATGGCGTCTTTCCTCGAATCATCTGCGACCAACACGTCAAAAATGTTTCCGAACACTCCCGGTACGAATGACTGTCGCTCACCGCTGGCGGGATCGCCTTCCCGCACAAGTCCCGGGTAATACGCAGTCCCAAACAACTGTCGCAACGCGCGGTCGCTGTGTCCGATTGGTGAAGCGCCAAACGCCCACTGCGGATAATCGGTCATGTCCCACCCGTGTGCCGGGTCGAGCAGAAATGCTATCGGCGTGTACGGGGTACCGCGATCGGGATGCTTCTCAGCGAAGCGCACAAATTCGTCTGTAATGCGACCGAGCGGATTCAACTGAAACGGATGTTCGCCCGGGCCGGGCTTGAAAAACTGATCGAACCCCTGCTCGAGATAAATCGCCGACGCGCCCGACATGTAATAGAGGTAATAACTTTTGCGATACCAGGACAGCGAAGGCCCCATCGTCGCGCCATAATGCGAGTGAAAAAAATTGTCCGGCCCGGCGAAGTTCTGCGCCTTTGTAAATGTCGTCGCCGTGTCGCCAAAATTCGGCGCGTGATAGTAAAGGAACGCGCCATCGTATTGCCGCGCTGCCCCGCGGGTAAAAGCAATTCGCATCGCAGTCATTGGTTGCACTGCGGCAGTTTCGATCCCGAGCAGCCGCACGCCCCATTTTGCCAGCGCGTGCGCCATGGCCGTGCTTGACGTCGATTGCGCGGGAATTACTTTGGCCCACATCGCGTCGGTTTGTCCTTTGAACGTCGCGCCCCATTTTCGCGCTAACGCATCGCTGTAGAACACGCGCAGCGCGTCGAGCATCTGTGTTCGGGTCATCTCGGGAGTAAGCCGCAAGTATTTCGGCGATTCATTCCAGACGTACCCGACACTCTCTCCGGAAATCCAACCCAAAAATTGATCGCGCAATTCGCCTCGCAGCAATGCTGCCGCAGCTTGCGCATCAGCCTCAGACGCGAAGTTTGCCGCACCATAATTAATCAGCACCGCAAACGGCACTTGTGTTTCGTTCAAATAGCGTCGAAACGCACTGCCTTCTTTAAGCAGCTGTGGCAAATCATTAAAGTAGACGACTGGCACTACGAACTTCGAGTCGAAGATCGGAACTTCTCGCTTTGCCGAATAGGTCTTAACGAACTCATCGATGGGTTCCGCGTTGAATGGATAAAGCGGGCGCTGATCCGGCGACTTGTCGTAAAGCGACCAGAAGTCCTTCGCGATGTTCCATGGCATAACAAAATCGCGCCCCGCAACTTTAGGTCGGGCCCAGGAAACTGAAAGGTTAGCAGCCGGCGTTTGATCGATCAGCGGCGTCAGCTGTGGTCGCGTCTTCGCGAACTCCCGGAGATAGCGCGCCGCGGCAAATTCGGGTTTCTGCCGGCCTTGCGGGACAAAAGTGAGGTCGTTCGTCACGACGAAACAATCAACCTGTCGAGATGCCTGTGCGGCCCCGCGAATCTCAATCGACACGCGCGTCGGTCCTTTCGCGAGCGTTGCTGGAGCACTATCCCAAGCAAACGCCCACTGCCAGTACATTTCGATCTCATCGTGCGGATCGACGATGGCTTGCGCGCCATACTCATGGCTGAAGACCTCGCGATTGTTCTGGCGAATCGTGACGGTGAAGTTCTCGGTCTTATTGGCCCAGTCTGCGTAGCGCACCCAAATTTTGTATTCACCGGCGCGCGGCACCTCGACGTCTTGCGAAATCGTCCCGCGAGTTTCGTCAGCACTCGCATTCACCGAGTTCCATTCGCTCTCACCACCTTGAGTCCACTCTGCTGAGACGCCCGGCCCATTAATTCCCCACCCCGGCGCCTTGCTCGCCGGCAAATGCATCCATGATGGATTTTGCACGGGTTCGCTCGTCGGCGTTGCGGTGATGCCGCGCATGTTCTCGGCCTCATACCAAAGATATTCGGATGTGTCAGACGAAGGGATATGGGAGGACGCGGAGACACGGAGACGCAGTGACGCGGAGAAAGAGATCGCGAACACTATGAATGTCGCTGATAGAAACCAGCTGATTAGCTTCGACCGCGTGTAACGGGTCTGCCTGTTCGGATGCTCCACTGTTCTGGGTGCTCTATCATGCGGACGAGCTGCGCAAGTATCCATCGTATACCTGGTCCAGTTCGGTCGCTTCATTGTCGGAAATGTATTTGCAACGCAATGCCAAGTCTAACCAAACTCGCGTCTCTTCAGCTTCTCCCTCAGAATCGCTTAGTTTACTCGAGAAGTGCGCCGGATAAGGTCGCTTGCGCCAAGCCTCGCCAATGTTGGAGCAAACGGAACGCGAAGAGCGACGCATTTGATCAACCATTGAGTATCGTTCTTCAGGTGGAAAGCGCTTGGTGATTTCGAATACACGCATCGCAGCATCTATCGCCGCTTGATACACGTGTAATTCCTTATAGCTTCTGATGTTTTGCACGGTGGAAGTCCTCTTTCAAGTTAGACTGGCCGTGGCAATTTACATTAGTGAGCGCCAGCGTCCTGTATCCCCGCGTCTCTGTGTCTCCGCGTCCCCGTGTCTCCGCGTCCCCGGGTCTCCCCTTCTCGTCATCCGGTCAATGCCCAAGCTGCCAAGTCTTAATCGCGTCGATCGGATGAATCAACATAATCAGCTCCAAGACCAGACTATCGCGAATCCAAAACAGCAGAATGATCTCAGTGGCGATAAAAATTGGTAGTGAGCGCAGCCAACCGAGCTTGCGCGCAATCAATACCCCAACGCCACAACACAAGATATCGCCGATCGAATTCATGACCGTATCGCCGTGATAACCGAGAAACGCAGTGGTCGCGCGATAGCGATCGATCACCGCGTTTGTGTTCTCGAGAATCTCCCAAGCCGCCTCAGCCGCCAACGCCATCACGAGACGCCAACTGGTCGAGACATTGCGCTTCACCACATAACGAAAGAGCAGCAGAAGGATTCCCGCAAACATGAATCCATGCATTAGATGGGTGAAGGCGTAGGGATCGAAGAATGTTTGCGAGGTTAGCGATCCCCACGCGTCGGACGTCCAGAAAAAGTTTGAGCATCCGCAGTACCAGTATCGGCCTTGATGATGAAGCTGGAGCCCGACCGCAACGAAGATCAGCGCAATCAGGATTGGCGGCAGAATCTTTCCGGTGGATTGACGACTCAATGAAGCTTTGCTGGCAGCGATCGGCTAGCCCAGAGCATCAAGGCATTCGACGAGACTGCGGCGCCGGCACGTAAACATCGGCGTGTTCCGCAAGGTGAAGCAGCTGGCTTTGGTTTCGCGCAACTCCTGAAACATGTCGAGGAAATCTGACGGTTTGTCCGTCTCAAAGACGACCACAAACTCCTGATCGTCAAGGCCAAACGAATATGTCGTGTGCAATTTCACTGAACGATATTTCGAGCCGATGCGCTGATATTCGTCCATCATTTCCTGCCGCTGCTCCTGAGTGCGGCCGTACCATTCGTGGGTGCGCTGCACGGGACAAACGAACAGATACTCGGCTTGACCGGGAATGATATGCGTTCGGTCCTCCTCGTGATCGGAGCAATCTTTCTCAATGAACATGCTGCGCTTAGTCATCGAGAGAAACGATGCGGTCGCTTCGACGTACTTCGCCATCGGCGTGCCGTTCAGCAGCCCCGTCATTTCCTGAAACGGATCCAGGTCGGAGCCAATCCGCCAGATCATGAAGTCCGCATTCACCCGCCAGCCGACAGTCGAATAAGTATTGATGAGAAGATCGCGACGACAACCCTCGACCGTATCAACGAACCGCTGTTTGCAGTGGGTCTTCTCGGCATCCTCGAGCATGCGCCATTCCGGACGCGCTCGATAAAAAATGAAGTTGACGAATTGCCGTGGAAGTTTGCGCTTATGCTCTTCCAACTCCTCGACGTTTGGCGCCAGACGTAAAGCGCCTCGCGCAGAATTGTTTGGAGACTCGTGTTCAGTGCTCATGTTGACGAATCAAAATCGTTTTTGAGACGGGCCAGCGTCTTGAAGCAACAGCAAACGTCGAGAAAAGCGCGCGCACCTATTCTGCTGTGAGTCCATCGTCTTTGCAACTTGGCACGAAGTTGAGACAGCGATTCTACTGAACGCGCGCCGATCACCGTTCTGGTCTGAGTCGCGTGCTATACTTCGCTGGTTCCACGAAATCACAGCAGGAGTTTGGAGATGAAGTTTCGCATCACGGCACTTCTGGTTGCCCTCTTTGCAATTTTCATCGCGAGTTGTAGTAAACAAACGACGCCAACGACGAACCGAAACACCAACACCGCAGCCGCAGCTCCAGCAACGCCAGATGAATTCGCCGCAACACGCGGCGTGTTCGCGAAAAACTGCCAGTCGTGTCACGGCGTCGAGGGCAAAGGCGGGCCCGTGAAGCTTGAGGACGGCACACGTTTGCGAGTTCCGAGCTTCCGCGAAGGTCACGCGCTGCGACATCCCGACTCAGATTTTCGTAAACAGATTCTCGCTGGCGGCGACGGCATGCCTGCGTTCAAAGACAAACTGAACGCGCAGCAAATTGACGAATTAATCAAGTTCATTCGGCAGGAGTTTCAAGGCGGAATAACGCCGCCGCCGGAAAAGAGCAAGTGAGCAGTGGGCAGTCGGCAGTGTGCAGTAGTTAACTGGCGTTTGAATTACTGACTTCTGATGTCTGACTTCTGATGTCTGACTTCTGATGTCTGAATTTACTATTCACGATTCACGATTTACTATTCACCCGCATGTGCACCCATAGCTCAGTTGGATAGAGCGTTTGACTTCGAATCAAAAGGCCGGAGGTTCGAGTCCTCCTGGGTGCACCAGAAACAAAAGGCCGGAGAGGACCTCCGGCCTTTCGTGTATTTGGACTGAAACAGCGGTGACTACTTTTCAGAAGACTTGCTACCGGATTTGATATCGGACTTAGCGTCTGCAGTCTTCTTTTCTGTCGTGGTCGCGGCCACCATCGTTCGCGTAAGCCGGACATTGCCGTTAATGCCACTAATCGCAATCGGCGAACCGCCACTGCCGATTTTCGCGGAGTAATGCGACCCGTATTCGTCTTTGTCCACGCTGACGTCAGAGATCTCTGAGCGCACGCTGCCGTTCATGCCCTTCGCAGTAAGGTCAGCGTTCAGGCCCGTTCCAAGACGCAATTCGATGTTGCCATTGACGCCGCTCAGACGCGCGCCAATATTCCCCAGCTTGTTGAGACCGAC
>DASYPX010000314.1:0-11737 GCA_036006125.1 Pyrinomonadaceae bacterium
GAAGCGCGGCGTGGCTAAAGAGAAGTCGTTACCATCTCCGTTTCTCGTGTTCGTCGTGGACGAGTAGTCACCGCACGTGTCCTTGCCACCATAAAGGGTCATCTCGTGAATCTTGATGTAAAAAGGCAAGATCCCATTGAACATGACTTCCATCGGCCGTACCGGAGTAGCTGTCCACTGGATTTCACTGTTCATTTCCTTGAGCATGGTCATCGCCGCGGCCATCTGTTCCTGCCTACTCATCGTCGATGTTTTCGTCGTCTTGTTATTCGTTTTGATCAACGGCGCGCGCGAATTCAGCGCGACGTTGCCTGAAAAGCTGTCGTGAACACTCCACCTATCCGGTTCACCCGTATCATTCTCATCCCCGTTTTCGCCATCGATCGTTACCTTGAAGTAGAGGTACCAGGTGTTCACGTTCTTAAACCGGGCGGCCTCACCTTGCGGTGGTGTACCTGCTTTGCCCGATACAATGGGCGAGAGGTTCGCTCCGACTAAGAAAACCATTACGCATCCAGCCGTTATGAGCGCAGCCAATAATTTGAAATGTCGCGTATGCATTACTCTAACTCCTTCCTTAAAAGCGCGCGGCAACAACTGATTGCTCGCCTGCCAAGTGGTATTTGTCACTTCGTCTTCGTCTGGTCCAACTGCCTCAATACCGCCGCCACCGCGTTATAAATCTGCGGCGTTACGATGTCATCGCCTTGCTTCTTGGCTTTCTGACTTGTTGTGACTTGCGGAATAACTGCCGCACCATCGAGTGAGTCGACGCGATAGCTGAAAGTGATTTCGTCTTTGTTCTGTACCGCTGTCGAAATATCCTTCATGGTCATTCGCGCCACCACTGTACTGGCGATGCCGCCGGCCGGACCCATCATCGATAACAAGCTGGTCGCCATTGACGCCGCCATCCCTGCTGTCGGCGACTTGCCAGCGTTGAATTTCTTCTTCGCTTCCGAGTAGAAGAGATAGTCGCACTCCTTCTGTTTGGCTTCTTGTTGAGTTTGCACGCCACTGTTGACGGGCACTGCCTCGACCGTCTCCGACTTCAAATCCTTAAGCAGTTCGTTCTGGATAACGCCGGCAGGCTTCATCGGCTCAAGCGCGTCGCCCAGATCGGTCGTGGGCAAAACAATGCCGATGCGAATGATTCCTGGTTTCTTCGGTTGCGCCGTCGTTTCGCTTGGCGTCGGCGCCATCTCCGGAAGCGGGCGGTTCTTCCAGTCTGGATTAGCGGAATTCTGGTTGGTGGAATCAGTCGAAGCGGTGTCGGCTGCGTCGTCGTCCGGCGAATTCCTCGTCGCTTTGTAGTCCGCGGGAATTTCAAACAACGATGCGTCGAGGTTCGCTCGTTCCAGCGAAATGACATTCTCGATTATTTGAAAGCTCTGCCCGTTCGCACTGAATGTCTTCGTCTCCTGCAGAGCGAAACCGAGATGCATCGTGTTGCCAGCCTGGACGCGAATTTCATCAGCACAGCCCTTCGATGTCTCCTGCATGGAATCGAAAGTGCGATCGGTTTCAATCTCGCAGGCGAAAGTCGGCAATTCTAAATACCAGCCATCGCCATCGATCGTCATCGGCATCTTTGCGCAGGCGTCGGCGCTCGGTGTGCTCCTCAATTTGTATTTCAGGTGCTTCGCCACGAAGCCGAACATGTCCTTGCGCTCGCCGGTGTCCGTGACCTCGATCGTGACGTCCTGGAACCCGCCTTTCTTATCGCTGGCCTTGGTGGTTTCTGCGCCAGCATTTCTGATCGTGTAGACCTTCTGACCGGGAAACAGTCGAACTGTTCGTTTCAGATCGCACTGCTGAATCATGCTGACTCGCCTTTTGCCAATCGAATTTGGAAATTGATACTTCGGTACGTCGCCATCGCTACGCAGTCGCGATCCCTTGACCAGAATCGTCGTCACGCGCGCAATCATCAATGGGTTGTTTGCCGCCTTTGAAGTATCCATGCCGGGAAACTTCATGTCGGTCGTGCGCTGGATTTTCAGATCGTCCTGCGCACGCGTGGTCACTGCGCCGGCTGCGAACAATAGTAGAGTCAGAAGAAAAAGCCTGAAGCCGTATTCATGAAATTGCCGGCCCATAATGAACTCCTTCAAACCGAGAAATGCCATGGCCTTTGCGGCCTTTCGGCGGAGACTGCTTATCTATCTACGCGCAAAAAAAGATGTGTTCGGCTCAACCGAGCCATTGAGCAAACCTTTTATGGCTCCAAGACGATTTGCTGTGTCCGCCAAAAAGTCGCTGGGTCATACGACTGGGACGGCAAGAGTGTGCTCTCCAGCAAATATTGAAGCGGGGACTGCGTCGCTAAACGCGACTTCATCCCAATCGCGTAAGACATTGCCCGATCGGCTCAGACGACAGCCAATCGGTCTTGGACGAGGCTTTATGCTAAAAAGTTGACGGGCTCCTTTGTCGGGCCGGATACTCGACCGAAGCCCCTTGGGATATGGCCGTCGAAGAGCATGATGTAACGGGATTGCTTCGTCAGTGGAGCGATGGCAATCAGCAGGCGCTCGGCGAGTTGCTGCCGATCATCTATGACGAACTGCGTCGCGTTGCGCATCAATATCTGCATCGCGAGCGTCACGAACAAATGTTGGAAACGACGGCGCTGGTACATGAGGCCTACTTGAAATTGATCGATCAGAATTCGGTCAGTTGGCAGAATCGGGCGCACTTCTTTGCAATCGCCGCGCAGGCGATGCGGCGAATTCTGATCGACAACGCGCGCAAGCGCAGTGCCGCCAAACGCGATGGTGAGAAGATTCCGCTCGATGATGTCGCGGTCATTTCAACTGACAAAGCCCATCATCTGATTGCGCTGGATGAAGCTTTGCAGAGATTGGAGGAGATCGATCCTCAGCAGAGCAGAATTGTCGAGCTGCGATATTTTGGCGGCTTGACGATCGAAGAAACTGCCGAGGCAATGAGTCTCTCGCCGGCGACGGTGAAACGCGAATGGGCGATGGCGCGCGCGTGGTTGTATCAACAGCTGCAGTGAAGGCGTGAGCCGGTTATCGAAGTTTCCACGCGTAATTGATTGGAAAGATGTCTGCGCAACCAGCACCGATCAAACGACCGATAGATCCTTCGCGATGGCGGGAGGTAAAACGTCTCTTTCAAGCGGCGATCGATTTGCCCGGCGAAGCGCGCACAGAGTTTTTGCGGACGGAGTGCAAAGATCAGGGCATACGCGAGCAGGTAGACTGCCTTTTGGCGGCGCACGAATCGGCAGACGATTTCATTTCGCATCCGGCCCTGGTCGAAGCCGGCCTCGCGAGCTGCGACGAATCAAGTTCCTTTCGTTCATTGATTGGCCAACACATCGGTCAATACGAAATCATTCGCGAGTTGGGACGTGGCGGCATGGGCTCTGTGTTTCTGGCGAATCGCGTCGGCGGTGACTTCAACAAACAAGTTGCGCTGAAAATAATCAAGCGCGGCATGGATACGGAAGCGATTCTCCAGCGTTTCGTGTTCGAGCGGCAGGTTCTCGCGAATCTTCAGCACCCAAATATCGCAGGGTTTCTCGATGGCGGCACGACGGACGATGGGTTGCCGTTTTTTGTGATGGAGTACGTCGATGGTGAGCCAATCACGAAGTACTGTGACGCGAACCGTCTCAATACAACTGAGCGACTAAGGCTTTTTCAGAAAGCTTGTACGGCCGTGCGGCACGCCCACCAGAACCTGATCGTCCATCGTGATCTTAAGCCGAGCAACATTCTCGTCACGCGTGAAGGCATACCTAAGCTTCTCGACTTTGGCATTGCAAAGCTGGTGAGTTCTGATCATCTCGGCGAGGCAGAACAGACAGCGACCGCATTCCGTGTCATGACGCCTGAGTACGCGAGTCCCGAGCAGATTCGTGGATTACCGATTACTACGGCGACCGATGTGTACAGCCTGGGCGTCGTGCTTTACGAATTGCTGAGCGGGCACCGGCCGTTTCGGTTTGCGAATCGCTCGCCTGAAGAAGTTGCGCAGGTAGTTTTGACGACGGATCCGCTGCCGCCAAGTCAGATGATTTCAACGTCTGCGGTTACTGACATGCATTCAACTGCCAATGTCCGACTGGCAGCGACAACGAATCAGACGTTTTTGGTGAGCGCCAAATCTCTCCGGGGTGATTTGGACAATATCGTTCTGAAAGCATTGCGTCGGGAGCGCGAGCGTCGCTATTCGTCTGTGCTGGAGTTGTCCGAAGACATTCGTCGTCATCTCGATGGTCTTCCGGTTACGGCGCGGCCTGATACCTTTACTTATCGTGCCGGAAAATTCATTCAACGCCACCGCGCCGGCGTGGTGATGGCCAGTGCGCTGTTTCTGATTCTCCTGACGGCAACGACTGTGACTTCATGGCAAGCGTACGTCGCGCGGCGCGAGCATACGAAGGCTCAACTGCGAATGGTTGAGCAACGCAAGCTCGTTAGCTCGTTGATTAACGAAGTGCAGAAGTCGCTCAAAGACGTGCCTTATTCTTTGCGGGCGCAGCGGATGATCGCCCAGAAATCGCTGGATTATTTGAATAATCTCGCTAAAGACGCAGGCGATGATCCCGCGTACCTTGGCGAGCTTGCTGATGCGTACCGAAACCTTGGTTACTTGCAGGCGTGGACGCTTCAGGACAACCCAAGCGCGCTTATCAGCTATGACAAAGGAATCGAATTAAGTCGCAAGCGGCTGGCGATCGAGCCGAACAATCCAGTCGCCAGACGTGCTTTGGCTGATGCTCTGGGAAACAAGATCGAATCACTGAGACTCATGCAACGGGCAGACGAGGCCGCTGAGACCTTTGCCGAAATGCTGAGCCTGCAACAACAGTTGTTGAACGGCCAACCGGACGATGCTGAACGCATGATGGCGGTTGCTGAAACTTCTCAAGTGTACGGCGAAGTTTTGCAGGCAATCGAACGGAATGACGAGGCGAAGACAAAGATTCAAGCCTCGGTTGACCTCGGTTCTCGTGCTGTTGACGTCGCAAAAGCTCAAGCGAATACGCCGCAGCAGCGAGTTGATTTGGCACTCATGCAAGAGAAACTCGGTTCAATTTTCGAAGACGCAGGCGACTTGAAGCAAGCGGAACAAATCTACCGCGAAGCCGTGGCGACGGCGGCGGCGGTTCATCGGGAACATCCGGAAATTGTCCAGGGTTACCGCAACACCACTTCCTCACACTGGATTCTGGGAATGCTGCTGGATCGGGAAGGCGATCATCAGGCCGCGCTCGAAACTTATCGGGGGGCACTCAAAACGAGTTTGGATGCCACCGCCGCGGATCCGAGCGTCGATCCGGTGCGCGCCGGTGAGATGAAATACAGCATCGTAGTTGGCCGCGAGCTCTGCAAACTTGGTCAAAAAGAAGAAGGCTTGAAGTTGCTTCATCGCGGAATTGATTTGACACTGAATCTGATCGAATCCGAAAAAGGCAACAGGCAGAGCGAATATTACGGCACCGAAACTCTGTCGTGGGCTGTCGAGGGCTTGAGCGCCGCAGGTTTGCGCGACGAGGCAAAGAGTTTGTCGCTGAAGATGATCGGCTGGGCTGATGAAGTCGCGCAAAACTTACCGCAGGACGGCGGACCGCGAATGCGTCTGGCGATTTTGTATGAACAACTCGGAGACGTTTATTCCGGCTATGATCCTGGCGCCCGCAGGATTGGCGCGGCCGATCGATCGCGATTGATTGAAGCGCGTGGTTGGTACGACAAAGCGGACCAACAGTTCAAAGACCTCGAAAACTTTCAGATCTCCCGGTCAATTGTGCAGCGTGAGTCAGCTGCCCTGCAGGAAAGAATCGCGGCCTCAGGAATCGAAGGCCGCGACTAAGAAGTTAATCCAACCTCAAACAGTCGCTTTGTGAATCTGTCGCTTTAGGCGATGAATGGAACGGCGGGCGCGCTTGAGTTGAGCGTGATCATGCGCTTCGAGGGCCGCGGTGCGCTTCTTCTTCCACTCCTTGATGCGTCCTTTTATCGCAGCCTTATCGATGCCCACGACTTCATGGTGCTCGTGTATGTCGATATTCAGAGCTTTGCACATCGCGACGACCAGGTGTTCCTTATTGAGTTGCGTGTAGCCTTGCAAAGCTTCGTGATCGATGTCTTTCGCGATGTCGCGCAGTTCCGCAAGCGTTTTATGCTTCAGTTCGTGATGTGTGTATGTCATGTTGTCCTCTCAAAAGATGATTACTCGGTGGTCAAGCGACCGCCTTTTGCAGTGAACGTCCTGTGAGCCATGGAATTATTAACAGAATCAGGTAGCCAAGCCAAACTGTCAGCGATACGAAGTATCCAAATCCCGCCCTCAGAAGCAAGACAAGCATGAGTAGATCCAAAATGAGGTTTATCGCGGCGAACATGATCCCAATTCTTAGCCCTTCGGCCGTCGGATTCGGACTGCGCCACAAACAAAGCCGCGCAAATAGATAAGTAATAGGTATCCAGACCAACAGAATAGGAAAACTGATAGCGGGATTCGCGGAAACATACGGAATCATGGGCGTGGCTTTCAACGCGGGAGTCATGAAGACGATGCTGCCCCAGACAAAACCAACAATCCAGATTAGAATTCCAAGTCCGAATGCCTTTAAGAGGTTTAAGACCATCGTGAGTGTGCGGAAATATCACGTTAGCCTGCCGGATGTCGAGCTTTAGACAACCAACATGAGGAAGATTTTATTTCGGTCGTTCTTGCTGATCGTTGTGCTGTTGGTGGGCGGTGTCCTGTACGACCTGTACTTCCCACGCACCGCGAAGATGCGCGAGTTCGACGCCGACGAAGTGGCGCGCCTCGAAGCCGCGATGTGGCGGTCTTATTACGACAAAAAGCAGGTGCAACTCTTCAATCAATTGTCAGAGCTCTTGCGCACGCAGTATCACATGCCGCTGGTGCGTTCGAACCAGGTCGCGTATTACGCGGCGGACGCCGCGTTCACTTTCAAGGATGGGAAGACCGACAAGGATTACGAAAAGGCACTCCCTGATTTGGTCAAGTTCTACGGCGCGATTCGCAAGATGAGCGACATTCCTTTTGATGTGAATCGCGTAGCTCGGCTGGAGCTGCAATGGTGGATCATTCATCGCGAGCGTTGGAAGCGGAAGCCAGACGAGCTGCCGAGAGCGTTGGCGGAAGTCCAGGCCGCGATTTACGGCGTTCCCGTCGATCGCGTGATGGAACATGGAAGCCTGCGCGCGCAAGCGATGGCCGTTCGCGACACGAAGGCGGATTCCGGGCAAGCAATGACTGAGGAAGACTGGACGAGAATTAACGATCTGCTGCGCCAGTCGTGGCGCTCGTTAGCTCAGGCCGTGAAGACAACATCTAGCGCTCTACCGAATAACCGAGCAGGCGATTCGCGCTAGCCGAGAAAAGCATTCCGACAATTTCATCCGTCACAAAGCGTTCATCCAAATCCTTGATACGAATAGCGCGATCAGTGGCGCCAGTCTGAATGTTTACGCCCGCGAGTCCGTTTCCTTCCACGCTCTTGAGGTCGGTATAGAAGTACATGAAATCACCGCGCAACGCCGCGAGACGTTCGCGATGCCAAAGGAATCTCGACAATCTTTCGAGTTGGCGGGCCGGATCAAGTCGATCAAGCAAACGATCTTCGATGTTCGTCGAACGCCTCTGCGCGAAACGATCGCGTGTCCCGATGTTCCCCCGCGCGACTCTTCCCGCTATTCCGAACGCGCGGAACCGATTCGTCGCATACGAGCGCGCGGAATTCGTCGCAAGACTCTGCAGATTTGAGAACGAAGAGCGGCCCGCTAGTCCCGACCAACTGAGCGATGAAAGACCGCGCGCGATTTCCACGCCGCGGAAAGCCGTCGTGGCCACGCCGCCAAATCGAAAATAGAGGGATGCAGCGCGCGCGGCGATCGCTCCAATTGTCCGCAGAAAGCCTCGACCGGGTGGTGGATAATGCGCGCGCCACACCTCACGGCCCGAAGCGTAATCGAATGCTCCGATGTCTTCACGACCGCCAATAATCACTTGGTTCTGGTTGTTCAAGAGCGCGAAAGCCGCGCCGTTAATCTTGTGTGGCCAATGACCACGCCGCTTTCCGGTCGCCGTATGAATCGAGATCAGATCGTCGCGATCAGCCATCGCGATCGTGCCTGACTCCGGCATCGTCAGATTCGTGATTCCTTTGTCAGCGCCTTTGTACCGCCACAGAACTTTGCCGGTGCGCGAGTCGATGGCAGCAACGCCATAAGGTCCACGCTCGACTGTTTCACCATCTTTCAGACGCGTGAATTGGCCGCCCATGCGTGCATAGATTATGCGGCCGTCGAGCAGGAGCTCTGGCGTTAACCCGACGTCTTTCGCTTCCCACTCGACTTCGCCGTTGTCGCGGCGGATCGCGCGTACATGGCCACGTCCTGAGGTGTAGATGAATGCTTCGTCAACGACCGGCGCAGCTTCAGTCAGCGCGAGTCCACTTTCATTGACCTTAAATTTTTCGCGGGTGCGCTCTTTGCCCGTGCGCGAGTCAAATGAGGTCGCGCCTTCGTAGAAAAGATAGAGCCGGCTGCTGACAAACATCGGCGGATGATAATTGTCGAGCGTAAATTCGACGTCTCCGCTATCAGTCCAACGCGCCGGCATCATCTCGATGTCGCTGGCGATTTCCTTCTTCCAAATCTCATCGCCGGTGGAAAGATCGAGCACATGAACGATGGGTTTGCGCTTCAAGTTGTCGGATGATTTGCCCCTTGCGTCTCTCGCCAACACGACCGCGAGGAGGTTGCTGTCGATGTCGACAGCCATCTGCATCACGGCACCTTTCAGTTTGTCGCTTTGCCAAATGGCGTCGCCGGAAAGAAGGTCCACTGCTTCGATGCGCGTCTTCTGATCTTTCTCGAAGCTCAGCAGCACAAGGTCGGTACCCGGCACCGGCGCCACATCGTTTTCATCGAGCGCGGATGTCTTCCGCCGCCAAAGAATGTCGCCGGTTGTGCCATCAACTACATACACGGATTTCTTTGTACCGACGATAATCGCGCCAACATCGGTGGGTTGATAAAAGCGAACTGTGTCGTCGAGTTTCGCCGACCAGACTTGGGCGGCGGCCGTAATCGCCGCGAACGTGATGAGAGTCAGGCAAGCGATCGTAAAGAGTGTTCTGCGAATCACGGTCATAAGGTTACAACGTAACTCAATTGAAGGAGAGATGATCGCAGGAGACTGAGAGTTGTCGCCGTCACAGTCGGACTTGAAGCTTTTCGCGTTGCTCCGTATCACACACCAATTCAACCGAACCCCACTCATTGAGCCACAGCCCGAGCAGCCGCACGTTCAAGTTATATGATTGCAGCACGCGTATGCCCAGCATTATCTGTTCGATATGCTCTTCGCGATTCGCGTGATTCGCCGCGCAATCGTGATGTCCGCATAACGCGACGACTGACGACTCATGATATGTCACTGAGAAGCTGACTTTGCGAATGATTTCATCGACGACGTACGTGGTTTCCGAACTCAAAACCTTATCTGGCCCGGGTTCAGTAATCAGGTCGACGTATTCGCAGTTGGCGTGCAGCTTCATCCAGTCAGCGACCGGCTGTTGCACACGTCCATCAATGCAGGTGATGGCGGTAGCGAATTTGTGACGAGGCATTCCGGCTTAGGCTAGCGTCACTTACTCCGATGTTCAACTGCGGGCAGCTCTTTCTGCAGCAGCGGCGCGACGGCGATGCGACCGCGGCCTTGGTTCTTCGCGACGTAAAGCGCCGCATCACTGGCCGCATATAGTTTGCGCTCCGAATTTGCGTGTTCGGGACAAGCAGCAACGCCAATACTGACGCTGATGCGGCCAACGCCTTCGATGTGCTGCTGACTCAGTACTTCATGCAATCGTCTCGCGGCGAGCTCACCTTTTGCCCCATCGACGTTCGCGCAGAGTAGAGCAAACTCCTCACCACCCATTCTGGCGGCGATGTCGTTATCGCGACAAACTTTCGACAACGTTTTGGCGATTTCGCGAAGCACACGATCCCCGGCCGGGTGGCCATAGGTGTCATTAATCTTCTTCATGTGATCGATGTCGAGGAGCAACAGTGCGCACGGCGCCCCGTAACGGCGCCACCGTTCCAACTCTCGCGTTAGAGCAACACGAAAACGACGTCGATTCGCCAATCCGGTTAATGTGTCGAGATCGGCTTCACCGCGAAGCTGATTCATTCTTTGCCGCAGCTTAATCAACTGCTTTGCGCGCAAAGTGAGCAGCTCAAATTGTTCCGGCAGCTGAAAATAATCGGACGCGCCTGCAGTCATCGCCGCCTCGCGCAACTGGAGTGTTGCCGTCTCCGCGCCCACTAGAATGAATGGCAAATCATCGTCGCGCTGGTTGACAATTTGTGCTAACTCGGCCAGTGACAAACCGCGAAGGTGAGCGCTCGCGATAACGAGGTGAGGCCGCGAGCGACTCAAAAGCACCGGAGCGGCCGCGGACGTAGACACACCCACGATTTTAAACCCTGCAGATTCGAGCCACGACAAAAGCGAAACGTCCGGCTCATCCTCAATGACAAGCACTCGTCTTTGATCGGAAGCGTACCTTTCAGCTGTCGCTTTCTTTTGGATCGCCTTCACAATAATGATACGTCGCGAGGACGCAGTCGGTTTGATGAGGTAAAGGGCGGTTTAGTTAACGGTGTTCTAAAACAGAATACCGAAGGTTGTGAAATTACGACGCTACAGCTGAGTGCGCCTTCATCTTTGCTGCGTCCGACTGAGTGGATTCAGTTTCGGAACCGGCCGCAACCCATTTCATGAATATCTCATATCCGAGCGCCAGCGCCGTGGCGCCTACAAACATTCCAAGAATTCCACCGGTGGCCATACCGCCGAGTGCGCCGAAAAGGATCACCGGCATCGGGACGTCCACGCCGCGGCCCAGCATTATCGGCTTCAGAATATTGTCGGCCATACCCGTCAACAGCAGAATGATCGTGTGCGCGATTGCAGCGCCGGTGCTGTAATCGCCGCTCGCCCAGATGTAAACAATCACTGGAAGCGTAACGAGTAAGGCCGGAACCTGGGCAATCCCGAGCACCAACGTAATTATCGCAAGGATGCCCGCGATCTTTATTCCCGCCACCATCAGCGCTAGGCCTACGAGTAGCGCCTGTATTGCGGCTACGCCTATCACACCTTGCGCGACGGCGCGAATGGTCGCGATTGAGAGTTGTGCCAGCGATTCGCCTCGGGCTCGGCCCGCGATTCGAGAAAAGATACTTCGGCCGCTGCGCTCCGCTGCCGCGCCGTAAGCCATCATGATTGTCGCTACGATGAACGACGCCATGAACAGCAGCATCGCCCCACCGACGCTGGCAACCATCGAAAGCGCTTGGCGGGCCAGATCACCAATCTTTGGCTGCATGGTTTTGACGACTCCGGGGAGATCGGTTTGAGCCTTTGACCATCCTGCATGAATTTTGTTTCCTACTAATGGCAAATTCTTCACGGATTCTGGCGGCGCGGGTATGTGCAATGTGTTTTGTTGCACCGCGCCAACAAAGCGCTGAACAGAATCGGCAAAGGAATTCATCAACAACCATGTCGGAACGACGATCAACGCAATGCCGAAAACCACCAAAATGACCGAAGCTAATCCTTGTCTCTTACCGAGCTTGCGGGCCAGCCATTGATGCGCGGGGTATAAGTTGACGGCGAGGATAATCGACCAAACCATCATTTTGAGGAATGG
>DASYPX010000315.1:0-5635 GCA_036006125.1 Pyrinomonadaceae bacterium
CGATTGTCGTGATTCCGCTCGGCCTCGCGATCCTAGCGACTGAGTTTGTTTGGGCCAGACGTGTATTAAAAAAGGCGAAGAACTATTTCAACAAGGGGAAAGAAAAGCTGACCGGCAAGAAGTAGACTTAGCGGTTCAATACTTCGGCACGCTGGGATCGACTTCGTTAGACCACGCCAGAATCCCGCCTTTGAGATTCATCAAGCGGCCGGTGAAACCCGCGCGCTGCAGTGCTTCGATTGCGCGGGCGCTGCGGCCACCCATCTTGCAGTGAACCACCGTCTCGCGATTCGGATCGATTTCATTCTGACGGTTTAGCACCTGCCCCAACGGAATCAGTTGTGAGTTTGGGATGCGTCCAATTTCAAATTCATGTGGCTCGCGCACGTCGATGATTTGTAGATCGTCGCCCTGATCCAGGCGCTGTTTCAATTCGGTAGCGGTAATTTCTTCCATAGTTGGTTTCGTCTCCGGCTGTTGAGTTAGTCCGCAGAACTCTTCGTAGTCAATTAATTCTTTGACGGTTGGAGTGACGCCACACACCGGGCAATCCGGGTCCTTATGCAGCTTCAATTCGCGAAAACGCATCCGCCACGCGTCGAACAGCAGCAGGCGGTTCACCATGATATCCGGAGCACCGAGAATGATCTTGATTGTTTCGTTCGCCTGAATCGCGCCGATGATTCCGGGCAGCACGCCGAGCACGCCGCCTTCGGCGCATGATGGCACTAAGCCTGGCGGTGGCGGTTCCGGGTAGAGGCACCGATAGCATGGGCCACGTTCGGCCCAGAACACGCTCGCCTGTCCCTCAAAGCGAAAGATTGATCCGTATACGTTCGGCTTGCCGGTGAGCACACAGGCGTCGTTCACGAGATATCGCGTCGGAAAATTGTCGGTGCCGTCCACAATTACGTCGTAATTCACAAAGAGTCGCAACGCATTCTCGCTCGTCAATTTAGTTTCGTGGGTTTCGATCTTGACGTGAGGATTGATGTCTTGAATCCGTTCGCGTGCGGACTCAATTTTCGGCCGGCCCACGTCTTTTGTCCCGTGGATGATCTGCCGCTGCAGGTTCGACGCATCGACAACATCAAAATCAACCAGCCCGAGTCTTCCGACACCGGCAGCAGCGAGGTACATTCCCAACGGCGCCCCCAAACCACCAGTACCAATCATCAGAACGCTCGCAGCCTTTAGCTTTCGCTGCCCAGTCATGCCGACCTCTGGCATGATCAAGTGCCGCGAGTAACGCGCCACTTCTTCATTAGAAAGTATTGGCAATAGATCGTTCGTCGGCGCGTCCATCACTGCCGATCCGCCGGCAATCGAAGGCACAATCAAAATCGTGTCACCGTCTTTGACTGGCGTATCCGGTCCATTCACATGACGAATATCTTCGTCGTTGACATAAATGTTTACGAAATTGCGGAGCGCGTTTTGATCGTTGAATAAATGACGACGCAATTCACTGTGGGCCGCGGTAAGTTTATTCAGAGCCTCACCGGCCGTTTGCGCGTCAACCTGAATTTCAGATTCGCCGGCAGTGAACTGTCGCAACGGAGTTGGTATCGTAATAGTGACAGGCATAACTTAGATCCTCATTGACGAGGGTTAGAGAGCTAACTAGACGATAGTGATTTCTTCTTCATTGAATTTCGATCGATCGCTTGTCATCTCCCAGGATCGCAAATCCGCCGCTCGTCCTTTGTCCACCGCCATCACAATGTACGAATAAGTCGGCCAGGCATGCTCGAGATCGTACTGCGACGGCACGGCCACATCGTCCGGATGCGAATGATAGAAGCCGACAACGTCCCGCCCTTTGTCGCGCGCGTACTTCTCGCCACGCATCAATTCCTCCGGGCGAATCAGGAAGCGGTTTCGTTTCGCCTCTTCTTCGCGCGCATTGGAGATGGGATAAATCTCGAGCACTTGCTTCCTGCCATGGTCAAATCGGCCGAGCATCAGGCCGCAGCATTCATAAGGGTAATCGCGTTGGCCATGCGCGCTCATCGCGCTGAATTGCTCTTCCGTAATAACAATCATGCGCCTGATCCGGTGGCTACCGCTCCGGGTTCTGACATGGCAGCCAACGCACGGTCAATATCCGCGACGATGTCATTCACGTTTTCGATTCCGACCGAGATACGAATCAGGCCTTCGGTAATTCCCAGCTCGCGTCGTCGCGCGGGCGATAAGTCACGATGCGAGGCAGTAGCCGGATGCAGCGCGCTCGTAAACACATCGCCAAGACTGGTCGATCGAACCACCAGTCTTAAGCTGTCCATAAAACGAAACGCGACTTCGCGCGAGTTGTCCTTAAGTTCGATCGAAACCAAAGCGCCGAAATGTTCCGGACGCAGTACGCGACCGGCAATCGACTTCGCAGTTGCAGTGAGCGCGGGGAAGTAGACGCGTCCGATTCTTGCATCATTCTCGAGGTGGACCGCCAGCGTATTCGCGTTTTGGCAGTGGCGCTCCATGCGGACGCCCAACGTTTTCACGCCGCGCAGGATTTGGTGCGCTTCCCACGGACTCAAGACGCCGCCGACCAGTTTCATCACGCCGGTCAACGCGGTGCCGTCGAATTCATCGCGCGAAATGGTAATTCCGCCCATCGCATCGGCGTGCCCGCCAAGAAATTTAGTCGCGCTGTGAACAACAATATCCGCTCCGTGCTGTAGCGGCTGGCACAGATACGGCGAGGCGAAGGTGTTATCGATAATCAAACGAGCGCCCGCGCGGTGTGCGATCTCAGCGCAAGCATCAATGTCGCAAACCTTCAGTAGCGGATTCGAGATTGTTTCGGCAATCAATACGCGCGGCTTCAATTCATCGGTCTTTGAGCGCACCACGGCCAAGTCGCTGAAATCTGTGAAGACGGTCTCGATCCCGAAGACGCCAAAGATGTTCAGCAAAAGATTTGTGGTGGCGCCGTAGAGGTCTTGTGACGCGAGCACGACTGAACCCGGAGCTAATTCGCAGGCAAAGAGCGCGGCATGCAGTGCCGCCATTCCCGACGCGTATGCTCGTGCCGTAGCTCCATTCTCGATTACCCGCATCGTCTCTTCCAAAACCGTCACCGTCGGATTTCCGTGACGCGTGTAGACATAGCCGGGTAGCTCGCCGCTGAACACCTTGTCCATCTCATCCATTGACTCGTAGGTGTAGGTGGCAGCTGTATAAATCGGAGCAGCAGTCGGCCGACCCGCCGGCCATTCGGTTTCGCCACCGCTTTGGACCAGCTGGGTGAGAATGTCGAGATCAGGTTTGTTTTCAGCCATGGAAAACTAACGGTTGATTCTATATTTCCAGTGAGCTAAAGGCTACCAGCGCGCCAGATACTCGTGAAGCGTGTCGCACATCGAATCGAACGAGTCGCCGCAAAACAGTACTGGTTGAAAATGCGTCGGATCGTACGTTTGCCTGGTGACGAGCGCTAAATCAAGCGGCCGCAACTCGGCCTGGTGCATCTCTTCCAATTCACCGGCTGATGACAGCAGGCCGGTACCGTACGCTTTCAGGTTTCCATTCTCGCGCAAGACGCCAAACTCAATCGTGAACCAGTAGACCCGCGACAGAATCTCGAGCTCTTCCGGGGAGCTGACGCGCTTTACCGCGCGTCCGAATTGCCGATTGAGTTCCGCCAACTGCGGACACGCCAGTGTCACACCATGTCCGACGATTTCATGAACCACGTCTGGCTCAGGTGTGTACATCGGCGTCGAGTGATGCCGAATGTATTGCGTGCACAGGAAAACGCCGTCGGCGAGGTTTTCGAGAAACACACGAGGTTGGACCAAACCAGCGACGGGCTCGAGACGAAAGCCGCTGATTGCCTGGACGCGCGCGCTAACTTCGCGCAACTGCGGAATCCGATCCGAGGAAAAACTCAGCCGCTCAATAGCTTCGAGATACTCAGCACACGCGTGCTCATGATGCGCCGGCCCAAGCGCCCGCCAGATCGTTTGCCAGACACGATGTTCGTCATCAGTGTAAGGCGCGTCCGGAATCTGATCGCCTGGCTGATATGTGGTCGCGAGCTGGGCGATCTGATTCCTTCGCGCGCGATACTCCGCATCGCGAAAGCCCGGATGATCGGGATCGAGTTGCACGATGTCATTGCGACCGGCGGCTGCGTCCTCGCCGGTCGCGATCGGGCGCGCGTCAACGTGGTCGAGAAGCAATTGATTTTCTGGGTGTTTGGTCATTTAGCTCTGTGCCTCCGTGTCTCTGTGGCAAAACCTGAATCCAAAAACTAAACCGGCCACCGATCCCTGAGGACCGATGGCCGGCTTCTGAACTTGTCTTGAGTCTACGTCAACTCGCAACAGCATATCGCCCAACCGTCAGTCCAGCGGACTGCGAACGGTAATAATAGCGATATGCGTAGCGTGGACTGCTCATAAATTCGTCGCGTTTGCGACAACGACAGACTACCTCGTGTTCTTCTCGACGTCAACGGGGAGACGTGCTATCACAAATCATGCGGACTTTGAATCTGCTTTGCATCTCCTCTATCATTGGTCGCACATCTAGAACGCACCGGCAAATCTACGGTGCAGGAACGGGGCCGTAGCTCAGCTGGGAGAGCGCTTGAATGGCATTCAAGAGGTCAGGGGTTCGATCCCCCTCGGCTCCACCAAACAACACGCAGCAGTTTCTGTCTTCACATAACCACTATTCGGGGCCGACTTGAGTTTCGTCCATGACTAATTCTGTTCTCATTCCTGCCCACGGTGGCGCGTTGGTTGATCTCGTTGCGGCGGCTGACGAGCTGGACGAGTTGCGTGATCGTGCCCTGCGGCTGCCATCGATTCAGCTTTCTGAGCGTGCGCTGTGCGATCTTGAGCTGCTTGCGTGCGGTGCCTTTTCGCCGCTTGACCGGTTTCTTGGGAAAGAGGACTACCAGCGCGTTCTTGATGAGATGCGGCTGAAATGCGGTCACATATTTCCAATTCCAGTGACGCTTCCAACTAACCAGACCGACGGCATTCACCTTGATCGCGATGTTGCGCTTCGCAGTTCGCGAAACGAGCTGCTGGGGATTCTTACAGTCGAAGAGATTTACGAATGGGATGTCCGCGAAGCATCGCATAAGGTTTTTGGGACCATTGATCCAAGACATCCGTTGATCGCCGAAATGACCGGCTGGGGCCGGAATAACTTGAGCGGCCGTTTGCGACTGATTCAACTACCTGAGCATCTCGATTTTCAGGATTTGCGTTTGACACCCGTTGCTGTTCGCCGGCGGCTGGAGAGTTTGGGTCGTTCGAATGTCGTCGCGTTTCAGACGCGCAATTCTTTACACCGCGCGCATGAAGAAATGACAAAACGAGCGAGCGATCAGGTCAACGGCGCTTTGCTGCTACATCCCGTTGTTGGAATTACGAAACCTGGTGATGTGGATCAGTATTCGCGAGTGCGAACTTACCGGATTTTGGCGCAACGTTACTACGACCAAAACCGAATTGTGCTTGCCGTCTTGCCGTTGGCAATGCGTCTGGCTGGTCCCCGTGAAGCCCTCTGGCATGCGGTGATTAGGCGTAATTACGGCGCGAACTTTCTGATCGTCGGTCGCGACCATGCTTCGCCCGGGAAGGATTCACGAGGCCAGCCGTTTTATGAACGCTAC
>DASYPX010000316.1:0-9525 GCA_036006125.1 Pyrinomonadaceae bacterium
GATGACCTTGATCGCGCCGCCAGTTATCGATTTGGTAGCCCGCGCGACTCGCCATCGTGAGACCGTCGACGACGTACGCAGTCATGAACGGATCAGACTTGTCGTCTTTCCACCAGCCCCAACCGCCGTCGCCGTGTTGATAAGTGTAAAGCCGATCAAGTCCACGCTGAACTTTTTTGTCGAGATCGTTCGTGGCGCGAATCTTCGCCGTCGGCACATCTTTCAAAGCCTGCGCCACCACAATGTTCGGCAGGAAGCTTGACATCGTCTGTTCGGTGCATCCGTACGGGTAGCTCGTCAGATAGTCGAGCGCGCCAAACAAAGCACTGGCGATTGAAGGTGACGCCTCGATGCGCAAGGTGCGCGCTTGTGTGTCGGCACGCGCGGGCAGATCAAGATTGAAAGCTTGATCTGCATTTTCCTGCATCAGGCTGGTCGTGTTGCCTACTGTCTGCTTTAACCCGTGCGGCACAATGTCCATCGTCATTTCCACCGCATCGGATTCTTTGTCCGTCAAGGCTTTCGCCAGCAAAGTCAGTTTACCGACCTGATTTGCCTGCACGCGCCAATCGACACGATGCTCGCCGTTCTGTTTGATCGTCACAGTTTGCGAAGGCGTATCGAGCAACTGCGCGCCGTTGATGTCGAGCGAAATCTTTGTCGACTTTTCCGTCTTCAGGAAGTTGTGCACGACGCCCGAGATTGTGACGGTGTCGCCTTCAGTCAAAAAGCGTGGCATCTCGAGCCGCATGATCACGTCTTTGCGCGCAATCGTTTTCTGCACTGCCGACCCAACTTTAGTGTCGGCGGTGACCGCGCGTGCGGTGGCGCGCCATGTTGTCAGGTTGTCAGGCAGGTTGAATTCGACAGTTGCTTTACCATCGCCGCCCGTGACCACGTCGGGTTGCCAGAACGCCGTGTCTTTGAATTCTTTGCGAATCGTCGGCTCGGCATAGTCGGTGCTTTCGTTATTCTTGAAGTCGGCAAGTTGATAACCCGACTTCTTCTTCGCCAAATCGGCCGGATTCTGGCCGGCGTAGCCGGTGAACGTGTAATGAATCGCAAGACTCGTCTGCACTTCGTTGTAACGGCGGCCGTAAAAGTCGCGTTTGATGTTGCCCGCCGTCTCAGGCGAGATGCTGTAAATCGCTTCGTCGACAATGCCCAGGCTGACCTCCGCGTTCGCGGCGGGTGAACCGTCTTCGTTGCGCGCCATGATTGTGTACGACGCAACGTCGCGCGGCTTGAACTCTTTTTTGTTCGGAATGATGTCAAGCGTCAGCATCTTGTCGCGCGCGGGCACGCCGATGAGTTGGCTCTGTTCGAACATGTCGTTGTCCTGGACGAACGCCACGTCGAGGTAGACGTTCGGCTCGAAACGGCGTTCGATAGGAACGTCGATTACGATCGAGCGTCCGGGCGCATCGATCTGTCGCACGGTCAGAACTTCCGACAGTTCGGTTGTCACGAGCAGGTGAGCTTTGTCTTTCGGCAGCATCGCCAGCACGTGCGCAGTCTCTCCCGGTTTATATGACTTCTTATCGGGAATCAGCTTGATCGCGTCTTCTTCGTAGTCGCGATACTCGAAATCGGACCACTCGCCCTTCTTGTCAGGCGCCCAGAACGAGCCGCCGCGGTTCACGATCTCTTTTCCATTCTCGTAAACGATCGCTTTGACGTAGATGCTACCGGGCGAGGGCACCGTGAAATCGTAAGTCGCGCTGCCCTGACTGTCAGTGTTCACGTCTGTCGAAAGGAGTTCGCGTTCGTGCAGAATGTAATCGTACGTCGTGTACTTGTAGCCGTTGTACTCTTCTTCTTTTTCTTTCTTCTCCCATTTCTGCTCGATGAATTTGAGCGTGACTTTTTCTGAGACGGGATGTCCCGAGTAATCAGCGGTCTTCACGCGAATCTTCGCCGGGTCGCCCTGGTAATAGAGATAGCGTTCAGGGTAGGCGTCGGCGACCGTTTTGCCGCGTGTGCCGATGAACGAAGCCGCGCCTGACATTTCGCGTCGCGACGCGTCGGTAACCTGCGCCTCAAGCCGATACGTGTAGTCCCAGTCTTCCTTCTCGCCTGGCGGCGGCACTTCGAAATCGACGACCAGCTCGCCGCGCGAGTTCATCTCGCCTTCGCCTTCGGTGACCAGGTCCGATCCGTAGTAGCCGTAATCTTCATCGTCGCCGCCTTCGTTGTCGGGCCCGGCCGCATCGTCGAATTCATCCGACTCATCTCCGCCCCACCACCAGTGGTAATAGCGTTGCTTGTAGATGTAGTACTGCACGTCGGCATTCGTGACCGGCGCGCCGAAAAAGTAATTCGCGCTCACCGTGAAACGAACTTTCTCGCCGACTGCGGCGAATTCTTTCGGACCTTTGACCGTGACTTTGAACTCAGGCTTTTTGTACTCCTGAACTTCGAAGTAACCGCTTGAGGTCGCGTCGCCGATTTTGGCGGTGATGTTGTAGCCGCCCAGGGGCGCTTCGTCGGAAAGATCAACGTCGCCGCTGAAGGTGCCGCGCGTTGAGAGCGGAATGTCCTTCTCAAAAATTTTGCCGCTGTTTGGATCTTCGATCGTGACTTTGACTGTCTTTTCGTCCAGCATCTTGTACCCTTCACGGCCCCACTGTCGCAGGATGCCTTTGAAAAAGACTTTTTGCGCTGGTCGATAAATCGGCCGGTCGGTGTAGATGTAACTGGTCAGGTCTTCGCTCGAAAGAACGTCGTCCTCGCCGCCTTCGCCGCTGAAATAAAACGAGTCAATGTCTGAAATTACAAAGTTGTCGCGGTCGCGGGCCATCACGAGGTACGCGTTTTTCGGCTGATTTTCGGGATCTACGTCTTCCGGTTTAACCTCGTCGTTCTTTGTGTCAGGTTTGATTTCGGTTTTGAACACACCACTCTTGTCAGTCTTGCCCGTTGCCAGCGTGTTCTTGGCGCCGGTCACCTCGACATCGGCGCCTTCACGTGGGGCGCCTGTCTTGCGGTCTACAACGTAGACCAGTATTTGGCCATCGCTGGTCGATTTCTGCACCATCGTTAAACTGGTGACGATGGCGATTGAGTACGCGCGCAGATCGCCGTTGACGCCTTCGATCAAGTAAACGCCGGGGTCCATCTTGCCAATGGGGATCGTGCGGCTGTCGTACTCGTTTTCCAGCGTGGGCAGCTTTTCGCGCCAATCCTTTACTTTCTGGTCCGGATTCAGCAGCGGCACGCGAGCGTAGTCAGCGACATTCAAAGGCGTGCGTGTCGGCTCTTTTTCTTTGCGAAACTTTTCGTTGAACGTCGCACGATGGCCCGGCAGCAGATGGTCGCGCACGTAATTCTTCACGGCAGAGAAAATGGACAGTTTGAAACGGTGCGTGCGCTCGAGGAGTGATAGGCGCGAGCCATAACCCTTCGCCAGCGCGGCTTTCTCTTCCTCTCCCATTTGGTGCGGATCGTCGAGTTGCTTGAAGAATCTATTCGGGTCTTTGACCTTGTAGACGCGGAAATCGAGGTAATCGACGTTTTGATAACTCGCCCAGAGCCGCGCCGACTCATTCGGCGAATAAGTGCGATTCGTCGTCAGCGAAAAGTAGGGCTTCGTGCTCGAGACGGTCGGCGTTTCCGGCTGCGCGGCTGACGCCTCCGCGGGCTTTGCGGTTTTTGCCCGAATGACATTAAAACCAAAGACTGAAGCGACGAGCGCTAAGTAAATGATGCCGGTCGCGACTAAGCGACGAGTTTTAGGGTTAGACACGTGTGCGATCCTCCCGAGAGGAAAAAATTGATTCACCACAAAAACACGAAGACACAAAGGGAATCAGATAGGAGCAATTTGATGAGTCGCTTAGTGTCTTTGTGTCTTGGTGGTTAATTGCCATGGTTTTCCTTCGTTCATTGCAAAATCTTCAACCGATAAAAGCCCAAAAAATTCTTGTTCGTTTCGAGCGGCCGCCAACGCGGATCGGGATGCTGATCGAGCACGGCCAACTCGACTTTCTTTACGGCACCGTCATCTGTCGCGGTAGAACCAGTGTGATAGACCACCCAGTCGCGCTGTCCGTTCGGCGCAATGCGCGGCGTCCCCAGGAACACCATCACGTGATATGGAAACTTCTGGACCCAGGGCTGGTAATAAAACATCAGATCGCCAGGTTGGGCTTCGCGACGATCGCGACTGACAAAGACGACGTTGAAGTTTTTCAGCGTGCGGCCGTCCGCAAATTCTGAAAACTTTGTGCTGCGCTGGTCACCTTCGTGATACGCACCCGATTCAGTGCGAAAGATCTTCTCACCGAGTTGGTTGTTATCGAGATCAAAGCCCGTCACGTCGCGCGCAATCGGTTCATACGCTGGTCCCATCCGTTGAAACCACGCGCGGTCGTGATGACGCAACGCCTCACGCATCGCAAACCTCACCAACCCCGCGCAATCGCGCTGTTCGCGCTTCCACTGCTCGCTGAGTTGATAAAACTGCGTCTCCGAAATTGAGGTAAACCAGCGGCGAAAGTTCTCGCGATCCTCAAACGTGCGCAGTTCGGCAAAGTCGGGAATACCGTCGTTGTCTGAATCGACCGCGACGTTCGTGGTCCCCAAGTTTTCTTTCGCCAGGTCAGTCGCAGTTGTTGTTTTTGCTGACGGTTGGGTTCCCGGGACCGGCTTTGATCGACTAAAGATCCAAACGAAACTTGCGAGCACGACGATGACGACGCTCGCCGTCAGCATCGCTCGTGTTGGAAGGTTGCGCAATTGAAAGGGGACCAACATTGTCGCCCACTATGACGCGAATGTTGATTGCGTTTGCACGCGGATGCTATCACGGATCGTGCAGGTCAACCACTGAGCATTTCCGTTTTGGTACGCTCGCGGAAAATGTGGATAGCCTCAGTTCTTCGCCGCGTGATAAGCTGCCCGAGTTGTACCGCAGGCTGCCAGCCTGCGAATGACACGCTGGCAGCGTGTCGTACCAGTCATGCCGAAAGTCGATACCAACCACGTCGCCATCCTTGAGGCCGTAAAAAAGATCGACATTGTTTCAGAACTACTCGACGAAAAAAACAAGAACAATCTGAAGATGATCGCCGAGGGCAAAATCTCCGGCGGCAAGCAGATTGGTCCATACGCGCGGCTGCTTGCTTACGAGCCGGGCGAAACGATCATGCAGGAGGGTGAATGGGGCGGAAACACCTTCTATCTTTCTGTCGCGGGCGAATTGGATGTCTATGTCAAAGATGATTCCGGCAAAGAAAAGAAGGTCGCGCGACTCGCACCGGGCGCGTGTCTCGGCGAGCGCTCGATCCTGGCAGGCATTCCGCGCAATGCAACCGTTAAGGCCCCCCAAGGCGCATTAGTTTTGGAATTGGTGCGACCGGCGCTGCGGCTTCTGCGCTCGCTGAAAAAGTTTGCCGAAAAAGTTGACGACAGCTATCGAAATCACGGTCTCGCAAACGCGATTGCCCAATTGCAGGAGCAGACTAGCCGCGCGCTGCAGCCGCTCGATCTGGTCGCGCTCGGGAACATCAGCCAGTTCATGGCTTACGGAAAACATCACGTGCTGGTGCAGGAAGGGATGCCGATCGATCGCATCTTCCTAATCCGCAGCGGGTGGGTGCGTCGTGTCCGCGGCGTGCCAATCTACGAGGACGTCACGGAAAGTGCGGGACCGGGGACGCTGGTGCCCGAAGATTTTTTTGGCGCCGGAAATTGTCTCGGGCTTGAGGCGCTGCAGGGTCGAGACAAGTGGGCCTATTCAGCGTCGCTGATGGCGCGCACTGAGCTGTTGGAGATTCCACTCGCGAGCCTTCAGGCCGAACCCGAACTGTGTCAGAGACTCTCAAAAGCATTCGCAGGCTTCTCGACAGCCGATGACGATACCGCATTGATCCAACCGGCGAGCGAGTCACAACTCATAGCGGCCGAGAAGGAAATTGCGACGGGCGTTGTTGATGGCGTGAATCTGCTTGTGATGGACATGGACCTGTGCGTCCGTTGTGGTAATTGCTCGCTTGCATGTCACAAGGTACACGGCCAGTCGCGCCTTCTGCGACGTGGCATTCACATCGAGCGTCCAATCAAGCTTGAGTCGAAGTCGATCCAGCATGTGCTCGTGCCCTCGGTCTGTATGCATTGCAAAGACCCGGAGTGCCTAACGGGCTGTCCGACGGGCGCGATCTTTCGTGACGCGAAGGGCGACGTCGATATCGATCCGGTGACCTGCATCGGTTGTTTCGATTGCGCGACGCAGTGTCCCTATAACGCCATCTCAATGGTGCCGCGCACTGGAGAGCCGGTCGTGTCAGAGGGTTTCCTGACGCGCCTGCGAAAACTGTTTGGATCGAGCGCCGCGCCGGTGGTTGCGAGCACAGCGACTCTTAACGAAGCGAAACCCGAAGACGCAAAAGGCGGAACGAAGGCGGAACCGGAGGCCGAAGCGAAAACCGAAGCGAAAGCCGAAGCCAAGCCTGAAGACGACATGATTGCCATCAAGTGCAATCTTTGTGAGCACACAACGCTGAATCCGGAAGGGACAAAGCGGCCGGCGTACTCATGCGAAGAAAACTGTCCCACCGGAGCTTTGGTGCGGGTGAATCCGCAGGAATATTTCGACGAAGTCGGGAAGACACTGGGCCTGGTCTTTCGCGATCAGACACATGCGATTGGAAGAAACATTCACAAGAGCGACCGAACGGCCAAAGCTTGGCACGTGCTCGGCGGTCTCGCCGTGATTGCAATTTCGGCTTGGATTATTTGGGCGGCGCGACGTTACGGATTCAACGAGTCTTTGCGCGGGACCTGGCTGACGATGCGTTGGTTGACCGGAATTGTTGGCTTAGTAGGCATCGCGGTAGCCATGACGTACCCAGTGCGCAAGCCGATCTATCGAAGTCGTGCCGGAGCGTTGCGATACTGGTTGCTGGCGCACCTTTATTTTGGCGTGCTCGCCGGCATTGTCCTTTTGATTCATGGCGCGAGTCACGGTGGCGGCGTGCTGACGGCAAGCCTCATGTTCTCGTTCGATGCCGTGATCTTGACGGGACTGTTCGGCCTGGCCGCGTATATTATCGCGCCGCGAATTTTAACCAGCATTGAAGGCGATCCACTGCTGATCGAAGATCTCGAAGGTCGTCGCGACGAACTGCGTCGCGAATTGAAGGAACTCGGCGAGAAAACAGATGGCACTCTGCGCGACCTGATCGACAAGAAGATGCGCCGGCATTTCTTTTGGCCGGGTTATCTTTTAAGGCAGTACGCGCGACGCGAACCGCTAACCGCTGCGCTGGCCAAAGCGCGGCTGCACTTTCGTAACGAAATCGCGGATTTTGAAGAAAAAGAAAAACGCGCGTTGGCGCTGCGTGCCGTTGAGCGCATGGCCACCCTGCGCCGGGTCGACGCGCTGATTTACTTGCACCGATTGCTGAAGATCTGGGTCGCGCCGCACGTGATCACAACCACGATCATGCTGGTGCTGCTGATTGCTCACATTGTGCAGGTGGTGTTTTTCAACGTGAGGTGAGGAGGAGTGAGCAGAAGGCAGTAAGCAGAAGGCAATAAGCAGTAAGCAGTAAGCAGTAAGTTGGAACCGAAGACCCAGACCAAAGACCAAAGACCAAAGACCAAAGACCAAAGACCTAACCTCATGACTGCTCACTGCTCACTGCTCACTGCTCACTGACAAATGGAAGCAACATTCGTCATCATTCGTGAGGACCTGCAAGTCGATCCCGTCACGATCGTCGCTACGGGAATCCTTATCGGACGTTTGCCCGCGTGTGAGCTCCTTTTGAACCACCCATCGGTGTCTCGGCTGCAGGCCGGCATTACCAACGTCGATGGTGACTACTACATTCGAAATTTTCGTTCGACGAACCCCGTTACTCTCAACGGCGAAAAGTTAGAGCATTATCAGGGGTTGACCGATGGTGATGTATTGGGCGTTGGGCCCTTCGTGCTCAACATCGGCCTGATTGAAAACGTCCTCGTCGCTAAAGTTTCGATCCAAATTGGCGCGACGCCCGGTGAAGCGGTCGTGCGCAAGGAAGGTGCCGGAGTTTGGGACATTCCCGCGACCGTACGTTTGCCGAGCGCGCCGCTCGATTTGCAGAAAGCCGCCGCGCATAAAAAACCTACGCCGCGCAAGCCGCCGCCGGTGGCGGCCGGTTCGAAAGCACTCGACGTCTTTTGGGACAAGCGAATCACAGCTGCCACAAAGACGATCAAGCCCTCACCGCTGTTTCCGGTCGGAGGGCGACCGAGCGGTAAAGCGCAGTCGGTCTGGGCGCCGACGACAGATCTTAAACGGCGTTGGCCCATTCCCGTGGTGGTGTGGGTGGCGATTGCATTCGCCGCGTTGGCGGTTGGGGGCGCCTTTTTCTACGCTCGGGCATTTGCACCCGCGGCAATATCCGATGCGCACACGCGCGTGACGATGGAGGTCACGCCACCGATTGCCAATCATGCGAACGCCGGCGCGTGCACTTCATGCCATGCGCTGCGCGCGAACATGGAAAGCAAGTGCGTGGCGTGCCACACCACTGACGCGTTTGTGCCGACTGTGATTACTCCTCATATGAATGCGGGCATTGTTTGTGTCGATTGCCACGCCGAGCATCGGGGCGAACAATTCAATGCGATTGACGGCGCATTGCTGTCCTGCTTTGACTGTCACAAGGATGCGAACAAGAAAATCTACAACGGCAAGAGCGTCTCGACGCCGCACGGCGGCACGTTCGGTTATCCGGTGGTTGAAGGTCACTGGAAGTGGGCGGGATTGGATCCCGAAGAGATGGCACAGCGGAAAGACACTTTAAAGCTCGAACGCTTACTGACGGACACGGAAGACCAATGGCGCAGCAAACAATTTCATGCCGTGCATCTTTATCGCGTACGCGCCGTGGCGGGATTGGCGGGAAATAAAGAAGGCGAGTTGAGTTGCTCAAGCTGTCACGCGACGCGCGATCCCATCGATCTCGCAACGCCGCGCACGACTTGCGGCAAATGTCACAACGGCCAGGTCGATCCGCGCGCCGGACGGCAGGTAATTGCCTCAGACAAACCTAACTGCACTTCTTGTCACATTCAGCACATGAAGGACAAGCGGCATTGGAACCCGACTTTGATGGTTCAGCCGTAAGCAGAAGGCAGTAAGCAGTAAGCAGTAAGCAGGACCAAAGACCAAAGACCAAAAACCAAAGACCTTTAACTGCTCACCCCAACTGCTCACTACCTCACTACTTCGCAACGTGACACTTTCCACAGCCCTTTGGATCAGATCCGGAAATCTTCTGCGCCAACTCCGGCTTTGCTTTGATCGCCGCGTCGTGACATTCAAAGCAGTTGATGTGATAAGCGTTTTCGTTGTCCATCTTCACCTGCTTGCCGTCTTTCGTAACGACCGGCAGAGGCTTGCTTTCATCACCTGATTGCAAATGGCATGAGCGGCAAGTTTTGACCGGCGCGGATGCCGCATCTTTCACTACATCAGCAGTCAGCGTCACGTTGCGTTCGGACGTAGTCAAAGGCGCTTTGAGGTTCGCTTTC
>DASYPX010000317.1:0-11921 GCA_036006125.1 Pyrinomonadaceae bacterium
GGCACACACACGGCGACGGCATTCTACTTTACGCCGGGCCCCACACCGACACCAACGCCCGTTCCCGGCGCCGGCACGCAAGCCATTGCTTTCGTCAAGGCGGGACCCAATTCACCGGGCAGCGACCTCTTTCTCACCAACGTCGACGGCACAGGTGTTGTGAATCTCACGGATGTGATGGGCGACGACGAGTTGCCAGCCTGGTCGCCGGACGGATTGCGTTTGGCTTACACTTGTCTGCGCCAACCCGATGGCAGCATTAGTCTCCCGAAGCGCATCTGCGTTCGTAATGCCGACGGGACAGGTTTTGTCGTGCTGTCTAATACGGCCGCTGACGACTACGGTCCCGCGTGGTCGCGAGACGGGAGCCAACTCGCGTTCACTACTTCTAACTCAGGCTCCCAGACGATGCTTGGCCTCATGAACGCCGACGGAACCGGTCGCGTGACGCTCCTCCCCGGAGCATCGAATCCAGACTTGTCTCCGGACAATTCAACAATATTATTCCAGTCCGGTATCTCGCTTTGGACATACAACAGGCTCACGCAAACCAGCCAACAGCTGACATTTGGGACTATCGACTCGCGACCACGATACTCTCCCGATGGTTCCAAAATCGTCTTTGAGAGGATAAGCGACGGCTTCCAGATTTATGTCATGAATTCTGACGGTACCGGCCAGACGCGGTTAAGCAAAAATGAGGGTTGGGATACGGCGCCCGCCTGGTCCCCGGACGGCACGAAGATTCTCTTCACGGGGTTACGCATTGGCGATTCCGCACTGTACGTGATGAACGCAGATGGCAGTAACCCAACCCGCGTGACTGCCGGCAGCAATGGCGTGTGGCGCGCGGTTCCTACCACCCCAGTCATCTTCACTGAAGCTGACGCAAACAATGTCGCCGCCGCCGTTAATTCAGTGACTTTTCTGCGCGGGCCTTTTCAAATTCTTGATGCTCACAACTTCAGCACTGACGGCCACACCCGAATAATTCTGTTCACGTCGAATCTCGCAATGTTCTCACCGCCGATTCCCTCAACTTCGACATTGTCAGTGCAAGCGAACGGCGTGAACTTGCCCGTCGAAAAGGTCGGCCCGGTGGCGGGAGTAACCGGCATGAGCGGCTCATACATCATCGTCCGCCTGCCTGATGGCTTACCAACAGGAAACTTGTCGTTGACTGTTACGGCGCGCGGCTTAACCAGTGCGGTTACGACATTGCCGATCGGGCCATAGTGGTTACTGAATAGTGATGGTCGGCGTGTTCGTGCTGGCAATGCCATTGACTGTCACACTTAGCGCGTATGTCGTGTCGCCGCCAGCCAAGTTCGGAAGCGCGACAACGATATACGACGTTCCCGCCAAAGCGTTGAAGGTTCCGAAGTTTTCCGCCGTAAGCAGAATTCCGTTCGCCGTTACCGAAATGTTCGGGTTTGCAGGTAACACAGGCGTCGTGAAAATGATCAGCCGGCGACGGCCATCCGCCGAAAAATTATGTGACGTGAGCACGGTGAAGGGGCCACGCTCGAAAGTCACTGAATCGAGCGCTGACGCAGTGTTTGCCGTTCCCTGCTCGATGAGGATGGTCGGCGCCAGGTTCGGATTGACCAGCCAGCCAATGTCGCTCAACAAAGACAACGTCAGATCCTGTGGCGTACGCACGCTGTGTGTGAGGTCGTCTGAATTGTTTGGCTCCATCAACTGGTTCGGCATAAGTGCGGTATCCCAGTGAGAAACTGATGAACCAGAAGTAACGTTGGCAGGCGTGTACAAAAAGGGACGTTTGTCCGAAACGAAAGTCGCATTCACGCCAGCTCCGAGTTGAGCTTTGATCGTATTGCCGTCGGCGAGCGTGATTGAAAATGTTGGAATCGTAATCGTGTTATCCGGGCCCCCACCCATGCCCGGCGGCGTCGGGTTCGAGACGTTGTCAACAACGATCACACCGAGCGCTCCCGCATTCTGCGCATTATGAACCTTGGAAACGAAACTGCACGTCCCTCGATCAATCAAAGCGATCTTTCCGGCGAGCGAACTGACCGCAGTGCAGGCGTCGTTCGGAATTGCCTGAACGAGCGGCGCCTTAATACCAGCGGGACTTATTGATGGAGATGGCCCGAAGTTAGCGAATCCAATTTGATAATTTGCGGCGATGGTTAAGGGAGAAATAACCCTGAACCTGGGCACGACCGACAAAACGGCTGCCGGCACATCGGCATTGACCTGCGGCCCACTCCAAAGCAAGTTTCCGTATTTTTTCGCTGAAGCTGCTCGCTCCTGATCGGTCGCCATCTGTGACCATGTTTTGCCGGCCGTGTCATCAAAAAGAAAGTCGTCCCAGATTGAAGGGAAGTTATTTGGTGCCATGCCCAAAAACGCGCCGCTGCTTACGCTGGTGAATGTCAAAAACCCGAGGCCATGGCCGAACTCATGAAGCACCACTGTCAACAAATCAATTCCCGTCGTGCCGTGGTTGTTATCCAGTCCGTAGTACCAACTAGCTCCTGAAAGACAGCCGCTCGTGCCCACCGACAAATTAAACGTCGCATCGATTTCCGGACTCGACGCATTGCGGTTTGTGTTGGTTAACGCCTCAGCCAAGGCTACGGGATACCAACGGTTCTGAACTAATGGCTGATTCGGGGAACTGGTTGCTGCCGTACTGTCCGGACCGGCAGCACCGAGCGTCCCTGACGTGGCCGTGCATGTCATCGCAGCCCAATGCGCGTTAACCGTAATTGTTTGGGTGGTTCTTAGTGCAGTCCCCCAAATGCTCGCGGCTGTCTGAAAAACGTTCAGCCGTTGCTGCCCAATGGTGGTGCCGCTGTTGCCACCAACGGGAGATGCGAGCGTGGGGTCATTAAAGCCAACGCCCGCGCCGTCGGCGTTCTGAATCACGATGTTCGCCTGACCAAAAGCAGCGCCGCCAAAAACCAATAACACAGTCGCTATAAGCGGGAGTTTAGAAATTTTTGCCAACACCGTGTTCATCTTAGTTGGGACTGACCAGTCTCTTTTGCCGAGCCCGCGCGTCTTTAATTAACTGCGGATCGATGCCGAAGAATTTTCCGGCGGCTTCGGGATTGTTCACGCATGATCGTTCGATTGTGCCGTCAGTATTGATGCGCGCAACAACGACATCCTGGAAGTGCCCTTTAAGATCCATCGAGACTGAGCCGTCCGCATGCCTCACTTGAGTGAGGCCCTCCGTCGATCGATCCAACATCGGCGCCAATCCTTCCGCGAGCTTCTGCGCTTCCTGCGGGGTGAGCGGTTTGATGTCACCGGTCTGCGTGTCAATTTGAATATCCTGACCGCCCACCCGACGGGTGACGTAGTTACGACCGGGCGCCGCTTTCGCTGTCGATTGAATTGCAGTCGTCCGATCTTCAACGGATCGCGATGCGTGCTGGCGAGAGATTACCGTGACGGCCGCAATCGCGATCACTGCGACCGCGGTCGCCATTAGCATGTACCGCCGTGTCACGCCAGAGCGTAAGAATCTTTTCATGACGTTCTCCGACTTTTGTTTTTGGATACCGACACGAACTGAACAGATTGTTTGCTCGCGTAATGTTCATGAGCTTGCTGAACCGGTGAGGAACGAGCAAGGACAGGGTCTTTCGAGAATATCAAACTGCTTCTATGTCTTGCCATCAAAAAATACCACGCACGCGGGATTTGGCGTGCGGGACAGCAGCAAACTTAGTCGCAGAAAGGCTTTGCGGAGTTGCCTTGGAAAGCCGGCACTCTTGCCGGCCAGACACGACGTTTGAAGTTGCCGGAAAATTGGGCGGCGGAGATTGGGCGACTCTTTACGGCCCGGCAATCTGTAGAACGGGGCTGTTACTGCACGCAACGCCCCGAACTGAAACGTTCAATGGGAAGTTTGCCGGCCCCGCCGAAAGGCCACCGGGCAGCAGGACTATGACGTAGGTGGCGCCCAAACCGGCCACGGTTAACGGGCCCACATTTTCCACGGGTAACGGAGTGCTGCCAGCCTGGACCGTGACTGCCGAGGTTTCTGAGGAGGTTAGCCCCAATCCAAAAATCAGGAACATCACCCGCGTATGTTGGTTTGAGCTGAAGTTATTCGGATTATTAATGTGAAACGGCCCGCGCACGAACGTCACTGAATCAATGGCGGCAATAGCGTTGGGGTCACTGCTTTCGGGGATAATAAATCGCGCCGGTTCGGCACACGAACTTTCAGTCCAGTTCAGTTTTATGGATCCAGTGTCGCCGCCATCGCCTTGATTGTCGAAGCCGTTTACGTAAATCCAGTAGGTGGTACCCTGCGTCACGCTTAGCGTTACGATACTGTACACATCATGCCAGGGAGTATTTGGGTCCTCAGGCGCGTCATCATTGTTAGCAATCGATGTCAGCGTAGCCAAGCTCGTGCCCGTGAACACTTCCAGCACGGTGTCAAAGGTACTGTCTTTCGTGTCGAAGGTAACTGTACTGGTGCTGGGGGCTTGCCATTTATACCAGACGGACCGAGTACTGCTGGCAGTAAACGGGACGGAAGTATTCGGTTCGTTTGGTTCCTTTGTCGCCCCTGCATTGGTGCCGAAAGCTGTGCCGAAGCAACCGACGAGTGGCAGCGCATTAGCAAAGTTGTCATTTACCGGTGCGGGCGGCGGAGGCGGTGCTGGAGGCGGAGGCGGAATGATCGCGTTTCCGGTCAGGTCCCATCCGATGGTTTCCAAAGCTGAGAAATCATTTTCCGTGGGATCGATTCTCACACCGGACGAGATTGTCGGATCCATAATGCCGACAAAAATCAGACTTTGCTCGTCTGCTTTCCAATGACTCGACTGCCGGTTGTCACCGCCGCTGGGTGTTGGGCCGCCAGTCGACAGTCCTAATTCCTGGGTCGTCCCAATCGGAGATGGCGGCGAGGACGAAGTTGGGCGTGAAAAATTCTGAAAGCTCTGGCCAGTGAAATAAACCTGGGGGTCAGTACTGGACGCGCCAATTGACATGATGCGCTGCGCGGTCGGGAACGTGCTGACGGTAGTTCCCGGTCGAAACCGGAAGAGATCCCACAGCCTGACTACGCTGGCTGGACCGGCACCCGCCCCTGAAGTGAACCCCAGCGCATGCCCAATTTCGTGAGTGGCAACGGCCACGAAATCGGTCTGCCCCGGTGTAATGCCGTCATCCGGATTGAAGTCAAAAGTGAAGTTGCTATTGAATCCAATCGTCGCGTCGTCGATCGGCGCCGTTGACGTAGTAAGTCCAAGTTGCCGCGCGACGGTGCGCGAAGCCACGACAAAGTTGCCATTTCCCGTATCGACCGGAACACTGCCGGTGGGCAAGGCGGCATAAATATTTGCTTCCGTCGTACTCGAAGCACTGGCATTCAAATTCAGGCGCACTCCTGCGTAATCTACCTGGATGGTTCGCGAGCTCGTTGAACCCAAAACACCTGAGGGAAATACTCCGCCCCCAGGACTGTTGGGTCCGTAATCGATGTTGACAGTAACCGTCGTCGGCGATTTGATTCTCGCTGTCCAGTTAGCGGCCGCGCGCTGAAACGCCGCGATAACAGTTGGTTTGTTGGGATCGCTGTTAAGTTGCGAGAGCGCGACAAGATTGATGGTGAGCGGGGTTCCGACATTCTCGCCGGTTGAAACGATCGTCCTTTGCGTTTTGGGTAAGTAATTTTCTGTGATTGGCGTTCCCCGATCATCAGGACGCGGCAGAGTCAACGGGACTTCTTCGGCGCGTGCCTCGCGACAAGTTGTTACGCCGTTCACCGCCTCGATAATAAAGCTGTCCACCCCCGTCGCCGTTTGCCGACTTTCAGGGGTACTCGAGTCATTCGTTTGGCGCTTCGATTCGCTGACGCGAGAAAGAGCGGAAAATGGACTGGCCAGCAGACCGAAAGCGACGAGTAGCGTTATCGCACGAGATGCGCGAACGCGAAGTGCGCTAATTGTTCTTGCTGAGGACTGATTAGGAGAGTTTCGTGCCACCTGAATTCCTGCGTCGACGGCTGGTCGACATTGGTTGCTTTAATAACACAAAACAGTTGGACAGACTACCTTCCGTATTTCATGTTCACAGCACATGAACAAACCTCCAGCAACTTTTATCGCAGATACAGCTTGAATCAGCCGTATCCGGCACGGCGCAGGGGTGGAACAGACGCGGTTTGTCCCGAATTGGTAGAACATAGGCGGCGAACCAGTCTTAAGTAACCCCCGTTAGTCGGGGCGAGCGTTAACGACATACGCCTCCACTTGGTGACGAGCCCAGTCGGTTTTAAAACACCCGTATCGATCGTTTCCAACGGTTTCAGTTCTAAATTGCATTTGCTTGCCGTCTCTTAAGAACCGTTGGGGTTGCGCGTCGTTCGGCATCCGTACGCAGATATTACCGAGCTTGGGAAAGTTACTTTCATATGTGAGCACCAGCCTGGCTTCGGCTGGCGAGTACTTATATTCGTAGAAAAGCGTTCGATCAGTGGCCGGCTCGTGGAGATTTATTCGCGCCGAACGCTCAGCCAGACGGATCCTCAGTTCCAACGAATCGGCCGTTAAATAAACTCCAAACAGGCCTTGGAAAAGGGCGGCGGCAAGCGCGCCAGCACTTCCCAAATAGTTAGGGCTCCCCATTCCCTTGCCCTCGCGCGTGTGCCACTCATAGAGGCCACCGCTGGCTTTCGCTTTGGCGGCGATTGCCATGAGTTGTTCAGTAGCGCGACGCGAATCGCCGAATTCGAACTCTGCGAGGAGGAAGCGGCCCGCGAACCAATCCCATTGCCCGCCATTTTGATATTTGTATTCCTCGTTGACCGCAGGGTGTCGAAAAAAACCTCGCGGATACGGAGGCAGGAGAACGCCGGCGATTGTTGAAAACCCAAATTCGTGCTGGCGTTGAGATGCGACATCAAAGATTCGGGCCGCTTGACGATTGTCAGCGACCGCGTAGAGCACCGCCAGCCCGTTGCCGCCCATTGCGAATAGATTTGATTCGTCGAACGGCTCGCGAGGCCCGGGAGTTAGCTGAACATGCATGCGATAGAAGCCCTTGTTCTCCTGCCACATGAACTTATTAATGTTGCGCTTGACGCGTTCACCTCTTTTGAGCCAATAAATCGAGCGTTGAGTTTGGCCGAGGGCTCGGTACATATCACTCATCTGCGTAGTGGCTCGATAAAAGAGCACATTCGTGTATAAGCCGGCGGCCCGTGGCGTCCTCCGATCGAGGTAAATGGCGCGCTGGTCATCGTAGACGGGGCTAACGTCTCCCCAATCCGCCGTTAGAGCATTAGTGATGAGGCCATGACGGTCATCAAATCGCGCGTTGAGCAGATAGCTAAGTGAGCGGTCGAGTCGATGAACTATCGGTTCTCCGGCAACTTTCTTCGTGAGCCATTTGCTGTCGCCTTTGATTCGAAAAACCTGGTACACAGCATCAACCGCGCTCGTTTCCTGATCCGCTTCCGTCGTGTTTTTGTCTGCCGCGATGGATCCGCCGGCTGAAGAGCTCGCGTCGCGATATACTTCCCTTACGCGCGGTGCTCCCGCCAGAAAATTCGACCTGTCGCCCGAAGCAATCCAATCATTCAAGCCTCCATCGCGGTTCTGATGGGAAAGGTGCTCTTCGATCCAACTAGTCATGAAGTCCAGAGGATAGTAATAACGCGTCACCGGAATGGCTGTCGCGCTGTCGCGAAGCCAAATCTGCGGATAAGTGGCTCCGGCGCCAAAGGCATTAACTTCTCCGAGCTGACCATGAAAGTGCTTTTCCGTTGCTGCCAGCGTACCTCGGAAGAAATTCTGCAAGCCATTAAACTCGTCGTTATCAATTGAGTATTGGCTCTGACTGTGATTCTCAGAGGCTGGGACGGAGGCGTAATCAAACCGCACGCCTCTGCCCGAAGCCAGTGACACCACCAACAAAAGGAGCAACGATGTTCGGCTGGACTGCTTCATTTCGATGAGGAAGATTATCTCAGTTCTTGCGCGGCGCAGTGTTGAATGCGAATTTCCTGTGAGCAAATTTAAGGCTGGCCACTTCGCAATGGCCAGCCTCGTTGAATTCAGCTATTAGAAAATGACTTGCCTAAAACCGCGGTCGGTAGCCTGCAGGGTCGCTCGATTCTATAAAACCGCGAACCATAAAGTTCTGGGTCAAGTCGGACCCCAGCACCGGCAACAGCTGATTAAATCGGTTGTTCTGGTAGATGAAGCCACAAGCGTTCGGATCGCCGGTTCCAAAGTAATTTGCGGGGTCGTGACAATTTTCTGGATCCCGTCGCAGATAGCCAAAATACTCCATCGTCACAAACGTCTGCTGGTAAAATTTCGTGTTTACTTCCGCGCTGTCCGCGATGATCTGCAACACTTGTGCGCGCGTGGTCGCCGCGGCAATGGCATTCTGCGTCGCGGATGACAGAGTCACGCCTGCCGTCGCCGCGAGCGCATTGCCAAACGACACCAGTGTCGGATAGGTGCCGTTGGGATACTTCGCGACAATCTCTGCACGGTTAACAAAATCCTGTGTCAGCGCCGCTTTCTTTGCCGGGTCAGGACCATTGCGATCATTCGGGCTGCTGATCGCCGCCATGTCGGCCATGAACTCATTATAATGCGGCCTCTCTACCTTGCTCGAGTCCGAAAGTTCCGCGGCGGTTTTCGGGCGCTGGCCAATCGTCACCAGGTAGAGATTCATGACGTACACGCCTTTCGTCTGGAATTCTGGCGAGCGGAAGAAGTTCGCTGATAAAGCTCCACGTGTATACCTAATACAGTCAGCATCGCTTGGGTTACAACCGGATATAATTGGTAGATAAAAGCCCAAGCCACACGACTGCTCTCCCGGCTGACAAACAGTCTCAGGAAAACGACGCAAAAAATCAATGTACTGTTGCTGAATAAAGAAATCGCAGTCGTCGATGGTAATCGGCGTATTCGGCGCGCCCACGCACCAGTACGGACTCGTGCTGCCCGGAGGCCGCAAGCGCACCGGTTTCACTTTCACGCTTCCATAAAACAAGTCGCAGGGAAGACCCGCGGTCTCGCACGTAATTGTCAAAGTGGGTGATTGACCGAAGGCCGTTGCGCTGAAGACCGCAACGAAAAATAGGGTAACCGCAAGCCTTTTCATTTTGTTAACTCCAATTCGGTGACTGCCGGAATATTTAGCTTTCGCAGCCAAGGGTGAGGCCGGCCTAGTCTGGAAACATACCTTTCGCTGGCTCGCTTTGTCAATAAGTCCCTCTGTTTCCAATCTGCCTAAATTTGGGCGCTACGTAGGCCGCTAAACATCCGCCCAGCTTTACGTTAGAATTTGACGCGCCAAATCGCCGCGCGGCTGACAATTTCTAGAAATAACCTGCATGTTAAACGTTAGTGACCGGGATATCAGCGTGGATCAGTTGATGCACGAAATCCGCGCGACTGTTGCCCGCCGCCGCAGCGAAAACGGCCGGCAGCCCGGCACGACGGTCGACCCTTCAGAGACGCCAAGCTCGGGGCAGAGCCTGAGCCTTCAATCTGACTTCGAGTCCCACGCGAACGGCCGTTACCACGTCAATGATTTCCTGAAATATCACGGCGCGACGTTTGTGCGGAATGCGTACCTGGGTGTGCTCAAGCGACTACCTGACCGGCCGGGCCACGACCGATTTTTATCGGCGCTGGCAAGCGGCGAGTTGAACAAGTTGGATGTCCTCGCACTACTTCACCATTCAGATGAGGGAAAACAATCGGGCGTCAAGATCACCGGTCTGGCACTGCCCGCGTTCGTCAGGAAGCTGGAGCGTATTCCGTTTCTTGGATATCTCCTCAGTATTGTGATTGCGCTGGCTCGCTTTCCGAACCTCCATCGCCAACTGCGCCAATCCGAGTTTCATTGGATGGCACAGCACGAGGCTTTGCTGAATCATTTTGATCGCGCACACCGGCAGACGCTTCAGAATTTCAAGGAAGCGATCGGGCAGGTGACGCAGACCATCAGCGAGCACCAGCAGCGTTTTGAAGAACGCCAGAACGCAATCAGCAATGATTTCGAACAGTTCCGCCAGGACAATGCCGTGACGATTGACAAACTGAACGAATCCCAGGAAGCCCTCCGAGGGCGGCTCACCACAATCGAAGACCAAGGTGAGAGTTGGTCGCATGACGATCTGTACGCCGCGTTCGAGGATGAGTTCCGCGGCAAACGCGAAGAGATCAAAAAGCGTCTGGAAGTCTATCTGCCTATCGTCCGTGAAAACGGCATCTTCAAGGACGTCGTGGATCTCGGTTGTGGGCGCGGCGAATGGCTGGAGCTGATGCGTGATGCAGGGGTGGCGAGTTATGGCCTCGATCACAACGTAACTTTTCTCGCACGCTGCCGAGAAATTGGCCTGGATGTGATCGAGGGCGACGTGATCGCGCATTTGCGAGAACTGCCTCCGGAAAGCTTGTCGCTAATTACCGGATTTCATATCGCGGAGCACCTTCCCTTTAAAAAATTGGTGCGGATGGTAGACGAGGTTCTCCGTGTGTTGAAACCCGGTGGCATCGTGATTCTCGAAACACCGAATCCGGAAAACTTCATGGTGGGCAGTTACACTTTTTACACAGATCCTACGCATCGCAACCCGATTCCGAGCTGGACCCTTGAATTCCTGCTTAAACAGCGCGGCTTTGCGCGGACGGAAGTGATGAAACTACGAGAGTGGAAAGAAGCTTTTATTCCCGGCGATTCGGAATTAGTTAAGCGGTTTAACGAGTATTTCTACAGCGCCCCCGATTACGCAGTCGTGGCGTGGAAAGTCTAGCCCCCGGCAGCGCATGTTCGACAAAACTATTGTCCTGGTAACGCCGTGGTTTGGCCGTTTTGCGGGAGGCGTTGAATCGCAGGCACGCAGCATGGCGCGAGAACTGGTTCGCCGTGGACTGTCAACGGTGGTCTTCACGACCTGTTCTTCTTCGCCGTTTGACAGTTGGTGGGACGACCATTATTCGCCGGGCCGCTACACAATCGATGGCGTCGATGTGAGAAGATTCGCCACTGACAAGAACCGCAGCGGTTATCTTTCCGCTGTAAGGAAGCTGCAAAAACAAATCCCATTGAGCCCAGAAGAGCAAAACGATTTCTTCGATTGCGGACTCAACAGCAAGGAACTGATCGCGGCCGTAAAGACCGTGCTCGACGACCGGCATGAGATCATCGCTTTACCCTATTTTTATGGACTGACGCATTCTCTGCTGCAAACATATCCCGGCAGCATCTCGTTGATTCCTTGCTTTCACGATGAGGAGCAATTTTACTGGCAGCAGTCGCGTGAACTCCTGCGGAACGCAAAACACGTCTTCTACAACTCGCCCGAGGAAAAAGAAATGACGATTCGCGAACACGGCCTCGCTGTGGGTCGCCGCGTCGTCGAGGGCGTCGTCACTGGAGAGGGGGTTGAACTCACGGCATGTGAAGAAGATGACGAAGAGCGCGCGTCCAAACACTTGCCGGGAAGTTATTTCGTGTATGTCGGCCGGAAAGACTCAGGAAAGAACGTGTCGCTGCTTTGCGAATGGTTCGCGGCTTATGCCCAGACGTCGCCAAAAGCGGCGAAGCTCGTGTTCATGGGCGGAGGGGACGATAGTTTGGTTTCAAAGAATGACTACTTCATCGATCTCGGTTTTGTGCCAGAAGCCACAAAGCGCCGCGTCATAAGCGGTTCGCGAGCTCTGCTGAATCTTTCGGAGCAGGAAAGCTTCTCGCTGGTGTTGATGGAGGCGTGGCTATTAGGTACACCGGTGGTCGTTTCAGCCACGTCCCCGGTGACGAAAGGTCACGTGCAACGTTGCAACGGCGGATTGTTCGTCGCGAACCAGGATGAGTTCTGTGCGGCGCTGGAATTTCTTGAAGCCAACGAAGCAATGCGGGAGAGGCTGGCTCGAAACGGCCAAACGTACGTC
>DASYPX010000318.1:0-3239 GCA_036006125.1 Pyrinomonadaceae bacterium
GCGGCAGATCGAAGAAGCTCATGCCGAAGGATGCTCCATGAGTGACGGTTTAAGAAGTCTCAAAACTGGCGAGTGAGGTAAATCGAAGTGGCCGCGAAACGCGGCAATCCATTCTCGCTGATGACACGAGAAAAACGCAAGTAAAAAGTGTTTATCATTGACTCGTGACGTTAATCAAGCGAGTCGGAGAGCATTCGACTGAGTTTTTCCGCGATTTTGCTGGGTTCTTTTAGCAGGTCTGAGATTACGGCTACCGAATCAGCGCCGCCGGCTAAGGCGCTACTGAAGTTTTCCTCAGTGACGCCCCCGATTGTCACAAGCGGAATCTCGGCCACTAGATGTTTCACTTCGCGCAAACGATCTAACCCGACGACAGGTTCGTGATCACGTTTCGTGCGCGTGTCAAAGACGGGGCCGAAGGCAATATAGTCAACCGGAAGCGTTGCCGCGAATTCCACCTGTGCAATGTTGTGAGTCGAAAAGCCAATGATAGCGTGCGGACCCAACAGTGCTCGGGCAGCCTCGACTGGCAGGTCCGACTGGCCAAGATGCACACCGTGCGCATCAACCGCCATCGCAATGTCTACGCGATCGTTGATGACGATTCGGACATTGTTCCGTCTCGCGACTGCCAGCGCTGCTTCCGCATCACGAACAAAATCTTTCGGTGCGCCGTGCTTGTCGCGCAATTGAACTAGCGTTGCGCCTCCGTCAATTAAACGCTTCACCTGTTCAGTGTGCGACAATCCGGAGACGGCTCTGTCGGTAATCGGATATATTCTTGGTAAGGAAATCGGCATGTCCAACTCATCATCTGACAAACCGTCTGATTCGAAAAGGCGGCCACTTGAATATTCGAATCCCGACGGATCGAAGCCAGAAGAAAAATCAGACTATTACTATGACGACGCGACGGGGTATGAGATTTACGAAGACGAAGATGATGAAGAGGAAACCCATGACTAGGCCGGCGCCTTTTTTATTTAAAGCGGCCGGTCTGTCGCAGCGCCTCATACAAAACGATCGCGACGGCATTAGCGAGATTCAGGCTCCGCACTTTAGGATTCAGCATCGGTATCGTCACGCAATTCTCCCAGTTGCTCTTTAGAAGATCCTCCGGCAAGCCGCGCGTCTCTCTTCCAAATACGAGGCAGTCGCTTAAATCGAAGTTCCAGTTGAAAAATGACAGCCGCGCTTTCGTCGTGAAGTAAACAAGGCGCGCTTCGGGGACAGTTGTTTGCAACTCATGCAGGTCGCGGTGACGCTGGAGTTCAACTTCCGGCCAGTAATCCAGGCCGGCGCGGCGCACCGCGCGCTCATCCATGCGAAAACCGGTGGCCCCGACGATGTGCAGCGGAGTGTTCGTTGCCGCGCACAACCGCGCAATGTTGCCGGTGTTCTGCGGGATTTCCGGTTCGACTAAAACAACCCGAAGCATTTGCGCTCACCTTCCGAGCCGCCAGTGTACGAAGGAGCGATTATTTCACCAACCAGAGCGATGTTGGCACCGGCCTTGCTCTGCAAAACAACCGAGCAGATTTTCGTTCGGTTCTCAATCGCAGCGATCGTAATCAAAATTCTTCCGATGAAACCTGAACTGAAAAAATTATCCGAGCAGACCATCGTTATCACGGGTCCCACGAGTGGCATTGGCCTCGTCACCGCGCGCCTGGCCGCCAGCAGAGGCGCACGTTTGGTGTTGGCGGCGAGAACCAGCGGCGCGCTCCGCGAGTTGACGAATGAAATTCGCGAACATGGCGGACAGGCAGAATACGCCGTGGCCGACGTAAGCGATCGCCAGCAGGTCGAGGACATCGCCCACGTCGCAATTGAAAGGTTCGGTGGCTTTGATACGTGGGTCAACAACGCGGCCATTTCGATCTATGGAAAGCTTGATGACGTCTCGCTCGAAGACCATCGAAAACTCTTCGACACGAATTACTGGGGCGTGGTGCATGGTTCGTTGGTTGCCGCGGAACATTTAAGGCAGCGCGGCGGCGCGCTCGTTAACGTCGGCAGCGCTCTTTCCGATCGGGCCATGCCGATCCAGGGCACGTACTGCGCTTCGAAGCACGCAGTCAAAGGTTTCACAGACGCTTTCCGGATGGAGTTGGAGCATGAGGGAGCGCCGATTTCGGTAACGCTGATCAAACCGTCCTCAATCGACACCCCTTATCGCCAGCACGCGAAAAATTACTTACCGAATGAACCAAAGAATCCTGCACCCGTTTACGCGCCGGAGGCCGTCGCGGAAGCGATTCTTTATGCCGCAGAACATCCGATTCGCGACATTTATGTCGGTGGGGCCGGCCGCGCACTCAGCGTTGCGGGTTTTCTGACACCACGCGTAACCGACAAATTCATGGATTCGTTAATGTTCGATTCGCAGCAGGAAGATCACCCGAGTTCGAGTCCACATACGGGACTCGATCACCCATCCGGTTCACTGCTCGAGCGCGGAGGATATCCGGGGCACGTTGCCGAGAGCAGCATCTACACGAAAAGTTCGTTGCACCCTTTTATTGCGGGCGGACTGTTTGCAGCCGGTGTTGGATTGGTTTATGTGGCGACGCGCAGGTTTCGCAGGAACGGTACGAGCGACAATTTGATTAAGGAGCCTTAGGTTGAGCGCTCAAATTCCGGCGCCCATCGCGCGCATCTTGTTGGCAAGCTGTTCAGCTTCTTTCGTAAATCGCGGCGATTGGCACTCTGAAACGAGTTGCTGATACTCCTTCAGTAATTCATGCGCTAAGGCGCGCTTGACCGCCGCATCTTCATGACGCCCTTGCTTTTCAAATCGGGCGGCGTTTTCTAACACAACTTCAATGTAAGTCGGTCCCAGCCAGAGCCGGCTAACGCGCGACTCGGTTGACGCCAGTAGATCAGCCGCGGCCGCACACCTCTCTTCTGCTTTGTCCCATTCGCCACGATAAACATGAACCAGCGCGAGGCATCGCAGACTTTCAAAGTGCATATAGAACAAGCCAGGCGCGTCGCTCGCTGCTAATGCCTGCTGCGCTGTCTCGAGCGCTGCGTTCAGCAGGCCCCGACCTTCGTCGGTATCGACACCCACGCGCACACCTTTCGCGGCCAGCGAGACCGCGTAGTCTGCTTTGAGGAGCAACAGGACACGTCGCTCGCCAATCGTCTCAGCCAGAGTAATGCCTTCAGTGTACTCGCGTTCGGCGCGTTCAAATTCACCAAGCAGAAACGAGCTGAGGCCGGCGGCAAAGGTAGTC
>DASYPX010000319.1:0-11757 GCA_036006125.1 Pyrinomonadaceae bacterium
TGCGAAAGTCCATCAACGGCAATCCGATAGGTAGTTCCCGCTTCGGCACGAAATCGCACCCGACTGGTTCGGCGAAGGTCGTTGCTCGGACTGTAATCGCTTGTGCTACTCGCCACTAAGGTCAACGTAGAAACACCCGACCCTGTATAAACCGCCAATGCAGTGTTGAATGAACTGCCAAACGTATCGAACGTCATGGCCCCGTTGGCAGGTGCAGTCCAGGTATACCAAACTGAACCGGGCCCGTTGAAACCGGCATGAGATGGTTCGCCGGTCTCATGAGTCGCGCCGACGTTAGTGCCAGTGACACGTCCGGAGACGGCGCCGTTCAGATTCTGCGCCGCACTGAAATTGTCATTCGGCGGTGGGCTAGCAAACGGCAGGGCGGTATTAAGCAGCACACTAATCGTCCCCGGATTCACCACTGGATTCGAGTGATTCGGCGTAACAATGTCCGGCTTGCCGTCGACGTTGAAATCGCCGGCAGCAATGAAGAAAGGATTCGGTCCAGTCGAAAAAGTATTCGACGCCTGCAGCGCCTGAAACGAACCACCGCTGTTCGGAAGGATGCCTACACTGCCTCCGTTATCGGCGTTAGACACCGCAATATCGGCTTGGCCATCGAGATTGAAATCTGCCACTGCAACTGAAAATGGACCATTACCCGCAGGAATCGGAGCGGGGGCCACCGCAAGAAAAGGACGAACACCGTTGTTCAGCAGAACGCTGACGCCACCGCCATGGTTTGCCGTAACGATATCTACTTTTCCGTCACCATTGAAATCGCCTACCGCTAGCGAAAAGGGAGCAGCACCCACATCGGAAGTCACCGCACTTGGAAAGGTGCCGTTTTCGTTTAGCAGGACGTTCACCTTGCCCGGGTTGGTGCCTGAATTGACCGTCGCGACGTCGAGTTTTCCATCGTTGTTTAAATCCGCTACGACAATCGATTCGGGATTAGGAGAAGTTGCATAAGTCTGCTGAGATTGAAACGTCCGATCGCTGTTGCCCAATAAAACGCTGATAGTGCTGCTGTTGTAGTTAGCCGCAATAATGTCGAGATTGCCGTCATTGTTGATATCACCCAACGCGACCGACTCAGGGAAAGTGCCAACGTTGTAATAAACAGGCGACTGAAATGAGTCGTCGGAGTTGCCAAGCAGAACTGCGACTTTGTCGGCGCCGGCGGCGGCGATCACGAGGGAGGGAAGAGACAGCTGGCCGAGATTGCCGGCGACCACCTGCTGTGGCGCGGGCGCAGTTACTGCCCCCGTTACGAGGCTGTAAGTCGTGGCCGCGCCGAATGTCCCGTCGTATTGTCCGTTGACATAATTGCCGTAGAGCACACTGACACTGTTCGCATCCTGATTCGTGACGGCAATCGCAGGCTTGCCGAATTTATTGAACGTCGCAGCCCAGTAAGGCCCGGCGCCGACGTTATATGAGGTTTGAGACGTGAATGAGACGACCGCCGCCGCATCGGCTAAACGAATCAAGCCGAACAACAGTAACGGCAAAAACAACAGAACGAGGATCAACCATCTCCGGTGAGGGTTGTGACTGAGGAATAAATTAATCATGGGCGAGCTCTGGACTACGAAACGACAAAGACGTTACGAGGCGTTGAAAAGTTACGGATTTGAGTGACCAGTCGTCACTCATTCCAAAGCCGGGTTGCCTCGACTTTCGCAAATCAAAACAGATACTTCAAACCAAGCTGCACCCGGCGGCCAGGTGTAACGGTATTCACCGCGTTGCCAAAACCGGGCGCTTCTAATAGGCGGACGGGAATACCAAAGTTTGCTCGGTTGGGCAAGTTGAAAATCTCCGCCCGGAGCATCAGACTCTTCGCCCCGCCGAAATTCCATCTCCTGGTTGCAGAGACGTCTATACTAATAATGTTTGCAGCGCGGAAAGTATTTCGCCCGATGGCTCCATCCTGCCCAAACGGCGCTAACAGACTCAGCGTGTTGTTAGTGGTCAGCACGAGCGGTTGCTGGCCATTGCCAGTGACAGTCAGTCCTTGAGTTGTGTTCAGGCGATCTGTGGGATTCCCATCAAGATTAACGTCGATCGTGCTGTTGACTGTGAACGGCTGTGCTGACAGAAATCGCCCGGTACCCGCAATCGTAAAACCATCGAAGACTCTTTGAAGCACCCGCGAGCCTTCTTTGATTCGCGGAACATCAAAAATGAATTCATAAGAAAATTGATGGCGCACGTCGAAGTTAGCTGGACCATATTCCGCTGCCAGATTCAGGCTGTTTTGCGGCAACACGTAGGCGCCGGCCAAGTCGAACACGTCCGAAACATCGTCCGTCGCTTTCGACAATGTGTAAGCTAACTGATATTGCAATGATTTGAAGGACCGCCCACGCAGTTGAATCTGAAGGGAATCGTATTTGGAGCGGGCGGTGGTCTCGAATTGATTGATTGCTCCGATTCCGGCAATGGGCCGGGAAGGACTATTGACCTGGCCAAACACGACGGGAATCGCAAACTCACGCTGATCGACGCCGAAAGAAGTCAGAGCCAGCGATAAGCCTGGTCCTAGATTCGGCGAAGTGAACCGTAAGAGGTTTTGTCCCTTCGTTCCCGTATAAGCGGCGGACATCGTCAGATTGCGGCGAAGCTGTTGCTCGAATGAAAAAGTGTAATGGTATGCCTTTGGTGTCTCTAGCTGGCGCTGCGGAAGGGTTGCGCCAAGTGCGCTGGGGAAAGTGCTGTTAATCAGATTGAAAAACGTGCTCAGCGGTACCTGCGGGTTATAGCGATTGATCGTGTTTGGAATAACCAGCGGAACAAAGCCTACGCCAACCACGCCGATCGACTGCCTCGATGGATTGTCGAAGACAAGTGGAAATTGGCCGAAGGAAGGACCACCGCCAAAGTTGAGCGTCAGGAAGGTCGGAAACACATTACGCGACTGACTGACCACAGCGCCGAGGATCTGGTCGTAGAAAATGCCGTAACCGCCACGAAATACGCTCAGTCGATTTCGGCCAAACCACCCTTTTGAATAGGCAACTCCTACGCGCGGCGCAAAGTTGTTTCTGTCGGAATCAAAGATCTGTGACCGCCCATCTATGAATTGTCTTATGGCCGGTGCGAAATTCAGTAGCGGGCTGGCGAAGGTGGCCTCGATCCGATCGTTTAATTCGCGTGGCGGAGTGTTGTACTCGTAGCGCAGACCGTACGACACCGAGAGATTGGTTGTGGGTCGCCAGGCATCCTGGGCGTAGAAGTTCAGTTGGTAGTAGCGCAAACTGATACTGGCATCGTTGCTGGTCGTGTTCAGCGTCTGGAAGAAATTGCTGGCCGCTCCCATTGCTGCCAGATCTTCGGCCCTAATGATCGGATTGATGTCGTTTGCAGTTGGAAAACGTAGTGCACCATTCTCCAGTATCAAACGAGGAGATCCGTTGAAAGTAACGAGGGGACGAGCATTACGCGGCAAGTCGCTGTTGAGCTCGCTGCGTCGTGTGTCACCGCCTAATGTCAATCGATGATTGTTTATTGTCCAGGTAAACTCATCCGCCACTTGATACGTGTTATTCACTCTGCGTTGGGGGAAATTAAACACGTCTACGCCGAGCGGACTGAATCCGCCAAGCTTGACCTGGCCCAATGGACTCAGCTCCTGTTCAACCGAAAACGGCGAGCGGACGTAAATGACCGGACCGGTATTCGGCACGCCTGGCTGGTTTGGAGTAGTGGCATTAATGAACTGAGGTGCATTAAGAAGGAAAGGGGTGTCGGGAAGAAAGAAACTGGGAATCTGAAACTGATTATCGCGGACCTCTTCGAAGTTTAGTCTTGTACGACCGTAAGACAGTCGAACCTGGTTGAACTTTGAGCGACGTGAATTAGGACCACTCAGCTGACTGTTGAGAAACAGAGACAAATTCTGCGTGCGGATACGAGGCTTTAGTGTCGAGAAGATCGCACCGCCCGTTGCCGGAATCTCGCGCCAGTCGTTAGTAAAGTTGTAACGAGCCGTAAAAGAATGTGGGCGTTGGCACAGGTTGAAGTTGTGGTCAATCTTCCCCGAAAAGATCACGCCTCGACCACTGGCCGGCAACACTTGCGTGAACGTGTTGGGTCCATAGACTCCATTTGGATTGTTAGGAAACGGATAAAGACTGAATATGCCGGCGCCGTTTCTCGTAGCCGGAATTGCGGAAGTTGCGGCACCAGTCAGTGGGTTCTGGAAAATACCGGTCGCGCCGGTACGAAATGCGCCCCGTTGTTCGAGCGTCGGCACCGCAAAACTGTTTTCTTCTGTTGCATTGGTTACGTTGGATTCGAACGACGCGAAATAGAATACTTGATCAGATTTGATTGGGCCCCCGATTACCAAGCCTGCTTGCCCAAAAGTAAAAGAATCTTCTCCTCCGCTTTCATTGCGTACCATCAGCGGCTGTTGACTGAGGACTACACCGTTCGCGTCTCTTGTTTGTAATAAAACGTCCTGACCATTTGCACGCACCGTTGAAGTGGCGTTGCCGAACGTCGTGTCAAAGAAGTTGCGCGCATTCAGTTGGCTCGAATTGAAGCGTCCATAAACGGAGCCGTGTGTCTGGTTACCGCCTGATTTTGAAACCGCGTTTACTTGCGCGCCGATGTTGCGGCCAAACTGTGCCGGCGCGAGCAAAGTGATCACTTGATATTCCTGGATCGATTCGATTGGCTGCGGAATCAGCGCTACGAAGCCCTGGCGTCTTACGCCGATGTCTTCGTCGTTGTTGTCGGATCCATCGACCGTAAAATTGTTCCCGCGGGAACGTAATCCATTGACTGAAAACTGTCCGGCCGAGCCGACGCCGGGACCAACTCCAGGGCCGGCCACGCTGCCCAGCGTTTGCGGCGGCGGCGCAACACCCGGCAGCAGCAAGGCAAGCTCATCGAACGATCTCGTAATGGTAATACCGCCAAGCGGAAGCGTCGTTACTTCTTTATCCCCGAACGATCCACTGCGTCTTCCATCGAACCGATTAATGCTCGCCCGAATCTCTGTATCTTCCGCGGTCAGTGGCGGAGTTGCGGTTGGTACAGCCGGGGGAACTCCCGCCGCTGGCGCTGGATCGAGCGCCACGGGCACCGGAACTACTTCTCCGGTGTAGGTAATCTTCAACGCCTGCACGACTTCTTTGGTCTCGTAGTTTGGGTAAGAAACTCGTATCCGATAAGTCCCGGGCAGCAGCAGTCCTTTATAGAAGCGACCGCGAAAATCAGTGCGCAAACTAACCGTCACGCCAGTTTGTTGATTGATGATCTCGACCTGCGCACCCTTCAGTGCGGCGCCAGTTTGGCTGTCGCTGATCGTCCCTTCGAAAGCACCTGTCACGGTGTTTTGAGCATTGGTGTGATGCGATGTGCTCAGAATGAGCATTGCTAATAAGACTGGAACGAAGCGGAAAGCTGGCAACTGCCTACACTGCGCCTGATGTTCTATCGCCGCTCGAAGCTTCGCGGTGACATACGTGTAGGTGGGGGCGCTGAACATTGCTTCTCCTGGACTAACTGCCGCGCTTGTTTACAGTCCGAGAGCGTTGCGGCGTAAACAAATCTCCTGGATCAGTGAAAAAAACCGAACTTGCTCAAGAAAAAACTGAGATACCGAAGACTATCAAGCACGTGATAGGGGCGCGCATTATGCCAAATGTTGACATGCTTGCCTAGTACAATAATCGCAAAGACTGTTTGTACTTAAAAGGAGTTCTTCAAGGCTAATGGTAATCGCCGGCCGGCCGTAAATCGTCGACACTCAACAGATCGTCGCCGGATCGGGCAGTCAGTTTTGCTCAATAAAGACAGCCGTTCTCTCTTAATTAAGAGGAAGCAGATTCGCTACATGTTTCCAAAAACAGCTCTCGCAGGATTAAAGTACTTCCCTCATGCAAGAAGTCTTTGGGCCGGAAGGCCTGATTGCCCGGACTCATCCTGAATACGAACATCGGCCCGGCCAGATCAAGATGGCTGAGGCCGTGCTGCGCGCGTTCGAGCAAAGGCGTCACTTGATCGTTGAAGCGGGGACTGGAACCGGCAAGACACTCGCCTATCTCGTACCGGCGATAGCGGCGGCGTGCGGCAGCGGGGCGCGCGTCGTGATCTCGACAGGCACGAAGAATCTGCAAGAGCAGTTGATGGACAAAGACATTCCATTCCTGCAAGAGACGCTGCCCGCGAAGTTTCGCGCGGCCGTGATGAAGGGGCGGAACAACTATGCGTGCCTGCATCGCATTAAGCGCGCGGAGAGTACGCCCGTGCTCGACGGCTTGGATCAGATCGATCAATTCGACGAAGTCTTTCGCTGGTCAACGACGACTGAGACCGGCGATCGCGGAGAACTTTCGAACCTGCCTGAGAACTTGCCGTTTTGGCGACACATCGATGCGCGCTCGGACACTTGTCTCGGACAGAAGTGTCCCGACTTTGAGCCTTGTTTTGTTACGAAGATGCGGCAGCGTGCGATCGATGCTGACGTCGTCGTGGTGAATCATCATCTATTCTTTGCCGACCTTGCTCTGCGCAATGGCGCGTACGGCTCGGTGTTGCCGGATTATGCGGCGGTAATTCTGGACGAAGCTCACCAGATTGAAGACGTCGCATCGGAATACTTCGGCATTGGGGTTTCGAATTATCAGATTGACGATTTGTTGTACGACGTCGGCGGATTGCGGTTGGAGAACAACGAAGTCGAGCGCGAGTTGGCGCGCATCAGCGCACGTGTGCAGCGATTCGCGGACGCGTTCTGGGTTTCGTTTAAGGAAGGAAGAGGATTGGAAGGAAGATTTGCGCTGGCTCCGCGGCGCGTGTCAGAGCCACCTGCGTTAGCGGGTGGGTACAAACCTGAAGAGCAGGCAGGGATGCCTGCGAACCGCCCGCAAGATGCGGGCGCTCCCGATGCGGCCGCTCCTGATGCGGGGGCCCCACACAACGCACTCGACAACGCGCTCTATCGGCTGGAGACGACACTCGCGATCTTAAAAGACCCACCGCCCGATGCCGAAAACATTCTGCGGCGCGTACGCGAGCTGCGCTTCTCGCTCAATTTCCTTATCAAAGCCGACGACAAACAGTTCGTTTACTGGATTGAGCGCCGCGGACGGGGAGTCTTTTTGCGCGCTTCGCCGATCGATGTTTCAGGGCTGTTGCAGGATCGTCTGTTTGCGAAAGTGCCTACGGTCATTCTCACGTCGGCGACGCTTTCGAGCGCCGGCAACTTTAATTTCATTCGCGAGCGTTTGGGCCTGGACGAAGCCGAAGAGATGATCGCCGAATCGATCTTTGATTTCGAAAATCAGGCGGTGCTTTACTTGCCGCCTTCGATGCCTGATCCGCGCTCGCCGCAATGGGGACGTGCTGCGGCTGATGAAGTCATCAAGATCGTCAATGCGACTGCAGGCCGCGCGTTTGTACTTTCGACGAGCAATGCCGGCATGAACGAACTGTACGAACGCGTCGCGTCGCAGATTGACTATCCATGTTTCGTGCAGGGCAGCACGTCGAAAGGTGCGCTGCTCAAGAAGTTTCGTGAGACGCCGAACGCTGTTTTGTTCGCCACTGCCAGTTTCTGGCAGGGAGTCGATGTGCGCGGCGAGCAACTTTCGTGTGTAATCATCGACAAGCTACCTTTCGCGGTGCCGACTGATCCGGTGGTCGCCGCCCGTCAACGTCACATCGAAGAGATGGGTGGCTCGAGTTTTTACGAATACAGCGTGCCGCAGGCGGTGATCAGCTTGAAACAGGGACTTGGGCGGTTGATTCGCAGCACTTCAGACCGAGGCGTGCTCGCAGTCCTCGATCCGCGTCTTCGCACAAAAGTGTACGGCCAACAGTTTCTGAAGAGTCTGCCGCCGTGCCGGATCACTTCCAGGATCGATGATTTGTACAGCGTCTTCGATAAGGAAGTCTCAAGTTTCAAGTTTCAGGTTTCTGGTTCGTGAACGGGGTATCAGGTATCAGGTGTCAGGTGTCAGGTGTCAGGTCGGGGGCTCAAGTTGCCGACACCCAAAACCCGACACCTAACACCCTCTTCGCGGACTTGAAACTTTAAACTTGAAACCTGAAACTGGTATCCCGTTTTCATGAACAGGAAGCAACTCTTAGTGGCCGCGTCTGTGTTGATTGCAGTCGCGGCAGTTTTATTTGCTATTTCGAAGCGGCGCGGCACCGGTCGCGCTCCTGCCGGAATGGTGAGCGCAAGCGGCATCAGATTTATCTTGGACGGTCGCCCGTTTCGCTTCGTCGGCGCCAACGTGTCGGTGATGTATCGCGATGAAGACCGCGCGCGCATGCCTGAGACACTGCGGCAGGCCGCGCAGATGGGCATCAAAGTCGTGCGCGTGTGGGCGTCGGGTGAAGGTGGGCCGAACGACGTCAAGCCGATTGGCGCCGATTTCAATGACTGGCCGCGCACGCACTCGTTCCGAAACAAAGCAAACGAATGGAACGAAGCGGAGTTTGTATTTCTGGATCAAGTGATCGCCGAAGCCGCGCGCAACAATCTGCGGGTGCAACTGTGTCTCGTGAACTGGTGGCGTGATACTGGCGGCGTCACGCAGTACCTGCGTTGGGCAGGGGTTGAAGGCGCGGACGACGATAAGCAGCCATTTGGAATCAATGATGAAAAGGCCCAGCAGTTTTATACGAACGAGACTGCGCGCTCTCTGTACCGTCAGCATGTTGAAAAAATTGCGACGCGACGCAACTCCTTGACGGGAATTCTTTATCGTGACGACAAGACGATCTTCGGTTATGAGCTGATAAACGAGGGCAAATGTCTAACGGGTCGTTGGGAGGAGCGTCGCGCGTGGGTTGCGGAGATGAGCAATTATCTCAAATCGCTCGATCCGAATCACATGATTGCGCCGGGCGTTTGGGGTTACCGCACTGCTGCCGAAAGGCGCGAATGGTTAAAGGATCACGCGTTGCCGAGCATCGACTACTGTGATGTGCACAACTATCCACGGGATGATCATGACAGCTTGGTAGATTCGGCCCCGGCGCTCGGTGAATTCATCGCCAATCGAGTGGCGGCCGCGGCGGCCGTTAACAAACCGCTCGTGTTTGGCGAGTTCAGCATGTCGCTGGATGGATTCAACGGCGTATCGCAAACCGATTGGTTTAGCGCTTATTTTGATCACACCGCGCGTGACGGCGCAGGTGGCGCTATGTTCTGGATCGTCACGCCCGACCCGAACCGGGGTTATGGTGTAACGTATTCGACGCCGCGCGACGCCGGCTTGATTGCCGAAATACGCGGCGCTTCGCACGTATTCAGTTCGCTGGTGAATGCGACTCCCGCGCCGGGCTTGCTCGATCCGGAAAAGCATCTGGTTCCGCGCCAGCTTGTGTTCGTGCGCACCGAAACTGAAGAGGGAATTCTGCCAAAAACTATTTACGAACCGGATGGGCGCGTGCTTTACCGGTTTGCGCCCGGCGCGGTTGTGCGCGGACGTTTCGAAAAATTTGGCGGCGGATCAGGATACATTTGGGGTGGTGGCGTTGGCTTCTTTGAATTTGTTGTGCCGGGTCGTGAAACGCGCCGTCGCGTCGGCGAGATCGTAGTGCGCGCACACATTCAACCGGTGCTGCCAACGGACGCGAAGTCCGATTGGATTCGCACACGCGTCACCTTGTTTGTGAACGGAACTGATTGCGGTTCGCGGCTGATTCCGTGGGAAGATCCAAAGACGCCGCTGATTCAGGAATGGAAGATTGATTCCTGGTCACCGCGTCTGCGCGCCGCCCGCGGTTTGTCATTCCCCATCCGTTTCGAAGTCACCGCCGAATCCGATTGGCTTTATGGCGTGAACATCTCCAACTGGCCAAAAGGTTACGACGCACACGACGCTACGCCGGTCGAGGTGGAGTTGCGTTAGTCACTCACTTCTTACACGATTTCTGATCGTTTGGAGCGTCCACGCGCGCGATGCGACCGTCCGTCTTTGGCGCGATCGAAGCAACAGACGCGATTCTTTTTTGTAAGATGTCTGCTTCGCTGGGCGCTTGATCGGGCCCGATTAAAACTTTTGCGTCCCGGAACATGTCATACCCATCTCCCGCGTCTTTCACTACATAATTGGTCGCGGCTAGTGTGTACATCCGCCGATCGTCGAGCGGCTTACCATTGATCAAAACGTTGGCGACGCGATCGCCGGGTTGGCGCGACGCGTCGTATGTAAATCGAATGCCGGAAACCTGCGGAAACCGGCCCGGCTGCGTTTCGACGCCGAGTGAGGCCACGCCATGTTCGAGCGCCTTACGCAATATTGCGCCGCTCACTTGAATCTTTATGACCTTGTTATTGAACGGAAGGATCGAGAGAACATTTCGTTTGGTCAGAACTCCAGGTGCAATTTCTGTGTCCGCACGAATCGAACCGCCATTGACCAAGGCGACATCAGCGCCGGTGGCTTCACGAAATGCATCGACAATGAAATCGCCCATGTTGGTCTCGCGCGTGCGCACGTCCTCGCTTTTCATCTCCAATTTCACGTCAGTCCGGCCGACGGGTTGCTCGAGACTCTTCAGCATCTCTCCATACTTTTCGTTGATCGCGACAAAGCTCGAATCCTCGGCAATGTCTTTGGTAACGGGAGAGACTTGCCAATCGATACTCTCCAATTTTCCGGTCGCGCGATTGATGTTCAGATCAATGCGGCCGAGTTCACGTGCGTCGGCAGTCATTTTGAAGATCGGCGCATGCCCCGCCATCGATTCAAGCAGAGTGTGTTCGTGACCGCCGATGATCACATCAACGCCCGAGCAACGCGCAAGTTGTTTGTCCTCGGCCATCGAAAGATGCGTGAGCGCGACGACGACCTGGGCGCCGGCGGCATGAATCTTTGGAATCACGCGTGCCGCCGCGCCGCACGGATCGGTAATGTCAACGTCCGGTCCCGGTCGTGAAGTTTGCAGAGTTTCGGGCAGCACAATGCCGAATAAGCCAATCTTAACGCCGTCGAATTCGCGTACGATGAATTCGGGCGTGTTGGCAAACAGTTTACCGGTTGTCTTATCGACGACGTTTGCGGCCAACCACTTGAACTTCGACTCGCTTATCCTTTGCCGCAGTACATCGGGCCCGAAATCGAATTCGTGATTCCCGAACGTAGCGTAATCAAGTCCCGCGGCGTTCCACGCTTCGATCATTTGCGCGCCTTTGTATGTGTTCGATTCGATGGAGGGCGAAATCGTGTCGCCCGCCAGGAGGAACAAAGTATGCGGCGATTCGGCGAGCACTTGTTTGCGCAGCGTCGCGACCCGGCCAATGCCGCCGCGGGTGCCGCTGTCGACAGGCGCAAACTGGTAGACGTCGTTGACCTGCAGGAGTGTGATGCGGACGGGGCAGTCGGTTCCTGATTGTGCCGCGACTTGATGAAAACAAAGCGAGCCCACGCTGAGCGCGAGTGCAACGATGATTGTGAGAAGCTTAGGTTTGCGCAGCGAATTTTGTTTGGCAGACATGTTAGGGAACCTCTGAATCCTGGAAAGTAGATAAAACGCGTTGGATTATACTGTGAGGCGCTTGATCTTATTCACACCTCGCTTCAGCAAGGTGACAAGGGAACGAGCCGTGATGTATGAACGGTTTCAACCGTTTATAAAAGCCGTTAAAACGGCTTCCGGATTCTGACGACCGGAAAACACCTCGCTGAAGCGAGGTGTGAATGAGATACTAATGGCTTTCGACGAAACAATCTTCATCACGGGATTTCCGGGGTTCATTGCCGGTCGTCTGGTCGAGCG
>DASYPX010000320.1:0-6741 GCA_036006125.1 Pyrinomonadaceae bacterium
TCGCGCCTGGTAATCCGCTCTCGATCGAAGTATTCGAGCAAGGGAATCGCGTACTTGCGGGAAACTCCGGCGAGTTCTTTGAAGGTAGGGACGTCAACAGCTCGGTCAGATTTCTTTGTGGCAAACTCGCGAAGCTTTTCAATCACGTCGTGCAGCGCTGATGCATGAAGAAACATCTCGCCGTCAACGCGGACTAACACTCCTGAATCGATCAACACCTGAATGACCTTGCGCCCATGTTTATGTTGTGGCGCCGCCAGGCCGACGCGTGACAAAGCATCGCCGATGCTGGGTGCTGCCAGTTTCGCCTCGCGATAAATTTCTTCCAGCCGATCTCGCAGCGCGGCGTCTTCGCCTGATACTGCGCGTGCGTGTTCGGGCGAACGAGCGATGTCTTTCTCAATCACGAGGGCGCCGTTCTTATGCAACTCGGCCACCACTGCACGAAATAGATCAGGTGACGCGTGAGTAAAGTAACGGCCACGCAAAATTTCCAGCCCAAGCCCACGAGATAACGGCTCGGCAACATGATGCGTGCGGACATCCTTCACCATGTTCTGTTTCAAGTCCTCAAGCGTGTTGGTGGCGAATAACTGTCCGCCAGCCTCTGCGATTAGTCCTTGCGCGCGCGCAGATTCAACAGCAACCGACACAACTTCGTCACGCCAACCCGTACGCGCGACGATGTCGGCTCGGTGCAAACCATTCGGGGCGCTGCTGACCAGCGCGCCGACCCTTTCTTCGCGCGTTCCGTCGAGCAACATGCTTAATCTGACGCGCACATGTGCGAGCTCGCGCGCGCGATGCTTCGGTGCAAACGGATCGACGATGATGCCGCCGGCGATTGTGTGTTGCGGCGAATACGATCTAATGATGAATCGATCGCCTGACACTCCGATAATCGGCGCCTCGAGACGCAACTGGATGAAGCCGCTCGCGCCCGGTTTGATTTCACCCGATTCTTCCAGCACTCGCACGCGTGCCAGCGCCTCTGCCGCTCCGATGTGGACTCGCACGCGATGACGAGATCGCACGCTCCGTACCGCGTCCTCTAGCGTTGTCACGCGCGCATCGATGATTTGGGTCGGCCGCAAGCGCTGTGGCGGCGCGAGCACCATCCCGCGCTCAAGCTCCGCAGTATCGATGCCCGTCAGGTTAACCGCGGTACGTTGTCCCGCCGCCGCGCGCTTCATTTTCGCGCCGTGTACTTGCAGGCCGCGCACGCGCACTTGCCGTGCGGCAGGCAGCAACTGCAGCTCCTCGCCTTCTTCAATCGCGCCCGCGATGAGTGTTCCGGTGACGACTGGGCCAAAGCCGCTCATAGTGAATGCCCGGTCAATTGGCAAGCGAGTGATGAACTCTTCGGAGCGTGCCGGTACCGCCAAAGCAATTTCGCGCAGAATGGATTTCAACTCTTCAAGGCCGTCGCCGGTGCGCGAACTCACGGATACGACTGGGGCTTTCTCAAGAAATGATCCGGCGACAAGCTCCTTAGCTTCTTCACGGACGAGCGACAGCATCTCTTCATCGACCAGGTCTTTTTTTGTCAGCACCACTAATCCGTGCCTAACGGCGAGCAACCGACAAATCTCAAAATGCTCGCGCGTTTGGGGCATGACGCTTTCATCAGCAGCAACCACCAGCGCGACTACATCAATTCCATGCGCGCCCGCGAGCATGTTCTTAACAAACCGTTCGTGCCCAGGAACGTCGACAAAGCCAATGCGCACATCTCCCAGATCGAGATCAGCGAACCCAATGTCGATCGTGATGCCACGCCGCTTTTCTTCCGGCAACCGATCGGCGTCAATCCCGGTAAGCGCGCGCACCAGGGCCGTCTTGCCGTGATCGATATGACCTGCTGTGCCGACAATTATCGATTTCACGAGTTCGGAATAAGGTGGTAATAATACGCGGGCCAGGAGCTTACCACCTACTGAGAGCAAATTTGAGATCGCCCGATTCGCTTAACATCCACCGGGCTTCTGTCGTGTGTCAATGGAAGACGTCAAGTTAACACTTCTGGAAAACGAGCGCGGATGGACGAGCCATCTTCGGCGATGGTTGCCGCGACTTGCGGTGGCGCTTCTATTCTTTTTTGTCGGCAAGAGTAAATTCTCGGCACAATCGAGCTGGATCAAGACCTTCGAACAGATCGGCTTTGGTCAATGGTTGCGGTTTCTGACCGGCAGTATGCAAATGATTGGCGCCATCGCGGTCCTGATTCCGCGAACATTCCTCTTGGGCATTGCAATGCTTGCCTGTACGATGCTCGGCGCGGTGGTGGCATGGATCTTTTTGCTCGGTGCGCCATTCAACGCAATTTTTCCCGGTGCGCTCTTAGCGGGACTAATCGTTATTGCCGCGGAGGATTTGGCGAATCTATTTCCGAGGAGCAATTGGCCCTGATCGTCTTCAGCGAATAGCGCGCCGGTGAGCGATCATAAGAACATAATGCGGCTTCTACAAATATCGTTGTTTGGCTTGATGCTCTTATCGAGCGTTTCAGTGTTCGCGCAACCTGCGGAAAGAATCGCGCCGCCGATAATTGATGTTCATCTTCACGCCTTCAGCTCGGACCCGAGGTGGAACGCGCGCACGCCCAACCCGGTTACCGGCCGTCCTTTGACTGCGACGAACGAAGCTGCGCACATGGCCGAGACACTAGCGCAGTTGAAGAAATACAAGATCGTCAAAGCAGTTCTGAGTGGTGACTACGATGCTGTCTTGCGTTGGTCTCAGGCGCAGCCGAATCGATTCCTGATCGGTTACAGCTTTGACGATATAACAAAAGTCGATCTAGATTTCTTGCGCCGTGAACATGCCGCTGGGCGCCTAAAAGTGATCGGCGAAGTAGGCACTCAGTATGAAGGTTTGGCCCCCAATGATCCTCGTTTGGAACCTGTGTTCGCGCTCGCAGAAGAGTTGGACATTCCAGTTGCGTATCACATTCACCCTGGCCCACAGGGCGCAATTTACAAAGGCACGCCGCGCATGCGGCAAAGCCTGAATAGTCCGTTGCTGCTTGAGGATGTTTTGGTGAAGCATCCGAAGCTGCGTCTTTATGTTATGCACGCCGGCTATCCACGGGTCGAAGAGATGATCAATATGCTCTACGCATATCCGCAGCTCTATGTCGATGTCGGCGTGATTGATTGGACGCGATCACGCGCGGAATTTCATGAATACCTGCGGCGCATCGTCGATGCTGGTTTCGGCAAGCGCGTCATGTTCGGATCTGATCAGATGGTCTGGACGGATGCGATCGGAATGGCCGTTGAAGGCATCAGGTCTGCGAAGTTTCTTACTACGAAACAGAAGCGGGACATCTTTTACAACAATGCGGTGCGGTTTTTTCGCCTGGAGCATTAGATGAAACTTAATGCAAAACCTCAGAACACGGCGAGCGGACGCAAGCGCCTGCGGACCAATTGTTTTCGATTAGTTCTGACGCTTGCCGCGATAGGGCTGGTGTCAGTTTCAACCGCTGCACACCCCGGCGCCGGAATTGCCGTCGATCGCGCCGGCCAGATTTTTTTCATCGACACGGGATCGGGGCTTTGGAGAATTGATACGACCGGCAAGTTCACCCACCTCTCGAGAACACTGTTCCATTGGCTGGCCCTCGACGAAGACAATCGATTCGCAAACACTCAATTGCCTTCAGTCGCGCTGGGAGAAATTATAAAGGTGGGCAGCAATCCCACGGTGCTTCTCTCCAGTGACTTTCCCATTGCGATCGGCGGAGATGGAAATCTGTACTACCAAGCGGGGGCCGCCGGTAATCTGCGGCTTATGCGTATGACTCCCGCCGGAGCGACGTCCGTGGTCATGGCGTTTCCCACAACTGTAGATGGAAAGCCGCTTCCGTACATCGGCGGGATGATCGCCGGTTCCGAAGGCTCTTTGTATTACACGGAGAATGCGGCAATCCGGAAGATCGATGCGGAGGGCCGAGTGTCGACGGTGGTGGCCGTGCGGGCGCCAGCTAACCCCCCCGCGATTCCGGCAACGGATACACATCCGTATCTGCGAGGGCTCGCGCTGAACCACCGCGGCGTTATGTATGTGGCTGACACGGGTGACGCGCGCGTGTTGAAGCTCGCATCAAATCACGACTTGACCATGATTTTACAAACTCAAAGTCCCTGGTCACCGACGGCGGTTGCAGTATTCGGTAACGACGTTTACGTGCTTGAGTTTCTTCACACAGTTAGAGATGTGCGGCGTGACTGGTTGCCGCGCGTCAGGAAAATTACACCGAACGGACAGTCGAGTTTGATCGCGACGCTCGATCAGATGCCGGGCGCTCGCTGAATTTGCGGAAGAGACCATCGCCATGTCCTTGCGCGCAACGTTTAAGTGGATTGCTGTCGTGATAGTTGTGATTTTCATCGGTCTGCAATTCACGACGCCGCGGCACACAAATCCATCCGTCGATGCGGCCCAGACATTGGCGGCGACTACCGCCGTGCCACCTGAAATCTCAGCGGTGTTTGCCCGGTCCTGCAAGGACTGCCACAGCAACCAGACAAATTGGCGTTGGTACACATACGTCGCGCCCGTCTCCTGGTTTACGGTTGGCCACGTGAATGAAGGGCGCAAAGAATTTAATCTGTCAGAGTGGGGGCGCTATGGCACGCGCATGAAAGAGACTCGGCTCAACGCAATTTGTGCTCAAGCTCGCGACGGCACCATGCCCATTGCGCCATATACCTTCGTGCATCGAGACACCAAGCTGTCACCTGACGAGGTGACGAAAATCTGTGAATGGACTGAAAACCTGAGGAAGCAACTTGCCGGCACAACTCAGTGACGGGATCGCATTCAGCCGAACGACTCTTGGCTGCTTTAGCCCGCCGAACGAAACCGCTATAATTCCCTTTGTTTTTGCTGACTAAACCGCCAACTGTGGGAATCCACGTTGTTGAATAAACGCATCTAAAGCATTGTTCAATAGGAATTCCGCCCGAACGCCGCAATAAGAGAGACATTCGCAATGGCTGCAAAACCACCGTTTGATCGACTGAAAGCATATCGACCGACTGCCATCGTTAACGCGCCTCCGGGTGAACGCAAACACATCTTGCGTCGCTTCTGGTTTCCCGCAGTTCTGCTTTTGGCGTTGGCGGCGGGTGGCTTGACCGGAATTATTGCGGCTTACCAACTCAATTATTCGCAAGCAGCAAACGAAGTCGCGGCGCTGGCGACTTACCGGCCCAGCGTTGTCACCAGGATTTATGCGGACGATGGCAAGACTGTGATTGGCGAGTTCGCACTCGAAAAACGCATCCCGCTCAAATACGAAGAGATTCCACCTAATGTGAAGAATGCAATTCTCGCGGTTGAAGATGCGCGGTTCTACGATCACATCGGCATCGATCCAATTCGCATTCTCGGAGCGGCCTGGAAGAACTTGACGAGCGAACGCGTAGAAGGTGGATCGACACTGACACAACAACTCGCAAAGAATCTTTTCCTCACTCGCGAACAGACTTACAAGCGCAAAGTGAACGAGTGGCTTCTGGCGCTGCAAATCGAGCGGTACTACACCAAGAACCAAATCATGGAGTTGTACGCGAACCACATTTTCGTGGGCGCAAACGCGTACGGCGTTGAGGCCGGTGCGGAAACTTATTTCGGCAAGCAGGCGAAAGACTTGACGATTGATGAGGCCGCATTGCTGGCGGCAATTCCGAAGGCACCCGGTGAGTATTCGCCGACTGCGAATCCAGCAAAAGCGAAAGAGCGTCGAGACCTGGTGCTCGATCTGATGGCCAAGAATGGGTTCGCATCAGAATCCGAAGTTGCTGCCGCGAAAGGCAGGCCGATTCAACTCGCGGACACAGCCTACTACCAGTCGCCACAAGCGACTGAGCCGGCATTCGATTATCCCGTCGAATACATTCGTCAGGACTTGGAAGATAAGTTCACGACGCGCGTGGCGCAGACGGGACTGGCGGTTTATTCGACGATCAACCTCGCGGCCCAGCGCAAAGCGTATGAAGTTGTGCGCGCGGGTCTTCGTCGATACGCGGCGGGACACGGCGGCTGGCGAAATTCTTACGAAGCGATCGCGACTTCATCGACCGCAGGCACGCCGACGCAGCAGGAGTTGGCCTCCTACAAATATCCCGATTGGTATCGCAACGATTACGTCCCGGGTCGCTATTTGAAGGGGCTCGTGATGAAAGTCGATTCGGGCCGTGACGAAGCGACGATCCGCTTCGGTAACTACACGGCGACGGTGAATACGAGCGACATGGGCGGAAAACGTTCGCCACGTTCGGAATTCAAGCCGGGTTATCTCGCCGAGTTCATCATTCGCGAAGTTGATAAGAAGAATCGCCGGCTGCGCGTTGAGATGCAGCCGATCCCCGCAGTCGAAGGGGCGCTGATGACGATTAATGCGAAGACCGGCGAGATCATGGCGATGCAGGGCGGCTATGACTTTCTCAGCAATAAGTTCAACAACGCAGTGCAGGCTTATCGACAGACGGGTTCCGCGTTCAAGCCGTTTATTTATACCGCGGCGATCGAGTGGGGCATGACCCCCGATTCCGTCGTCAGCGGCGCGCCAATCAACATCGGCGGCTGGACGCCCCATAATTATGACGGCTCGACCAGTTGCGGCGACATGCCTTTGAAGACCGCACTCGCGCAGTCAATGAATATTCCCGCGGTGCACCTGCTGCAGACCGTTGGCATTCAAACCGGCGCGCAGATGGTCCGGCGTTTCGG
>DASYPX010000321.1:0-6790 GCA_036006125.1 Pyrinomonadaceae bacterium
CGTTGAAAACGGTTTCAGAAATCGCGTGCCGCACACCACCTCGCTGAGCGAGGTGTGAATGACATCAATCCCGCGAAGAATCATTTGTCGCGATTTCATTTCTCTGGCAGAATCTGCCAATCCAAAATGCAGTTCGTGCTCAGAATCTCATTCTTCCGGAGTTGTTGAGATGAAAAGACTGTTCACAATCGCAGCGCTCGTTGTATTGCTGTGCGTCGCGGCGATCGCGCAAACACGCGACGCCGGACAGGCGACCTTGATCAGGAACGCGACGGTGCTCACGGTGTCGCATGGCACGCTGACGAACACCGATGTGCTGTTGCGCAATGGCAAGATCGCCGCGGTTGGTCCGAATCTGAATGCGCCAACCGGCGCGCGTGTGATCGACGGCACTGGCAAGTTCGTCCTGCCCGGCATTATCGACGCGCACTCCCACACGATGATGGACGGCTCAGTGAACGAGTGCACCAAGTCCGTCACCTCAATGGCGCGGACGCAGGACATTCTCAATCCGACGGCAATTGGTATCTATCGCGAGCTGGCCGGCGGGACTACAGCCGCTTTGCTGTTACACGGCTCATGCAACTCGATTGGCGGCTTGAGTACGACAGTAAAATTTAAGTGGGGTCATCCTGCGGCTGACTTTCCGGTTCCGGGCGCGACGCCAGGAATCAAATTCGCGCTCGGCGAGAATCCGAAGCGCACGAACTTCAACATTCCCGGTTTGCAACCTCGCTATCCCGCGACACGCATGGGCGTTGAGGAAACGATTCGCGATGCTTTCACACGCGCGCGAGATTACAAACGTGACTGGGACGATTATCGCGCGGCCACCTCACGCGGCGAAAAGAACGTCATGCCGCCTCGGCGCGATTTGGAACTGGAGCCGCTCGTCGAAATTCTCGAAGGTAAGCGCTTCGTCCACTCGCATTGTTATCGCGCAGATGAAATCTTGATGTTGATCGGTATTGCGGACGATTTTGGCTTCAAAGTACGCACATTTCAGCACGTGCTCGAAGGCTACAAGGTCGCCAGCGAAATCGCGCGTCACGGCGCTATGGCTTCCGCCTTTGCAGATTTCTGGGGCTACAAGATGGAAGCATACGACGCCATTCCATATGACGTCGCGATCTTGACACGTCACGGAGTCGTCTCTTCGGTCAATTCGGATTCCGACGAACGCGCGCGGCGCTTGAATATCGAAGCGGCGAAGATGATTCGCTACGGCGGCCTGACCGAAGAAGAAGCGTTGAAGCTGGTGACCCTGAATCCGGCAATGCAGCTCGGCATCGACAATCGCGTTGGGACGATCGACGTCGGCAAAGACGCCGACGTGGTTGTGTGGAGCGCGCACCCGCTCAGCGTCTATGCGCACGTCGAGCAAACTTTTGTTGACGGTGAATTGTTATTTGACCGCCAAGCGGACATTGCGCGACGTGGTCAACTCGAGGCCGAACGCAAAGCACTCGAAGCCGCGGATCCGAACAAACCTCCCGCCCAGGGCGGCGGTCCGCCGCGGACGCCGGCGGAGATACGTCGTGCCTACGTGCACGCTGACGACATTCAGGACCGGGAGGACCACCAGCGATGAAAAGCTACGAACCTTTCGTTAAGACGGTCGCTGGTTCCCTCTCCCTTTGGGAGAGGGTTAGGGTGAGGGCCGAAGGTAGCGAATACAAGAGACAAAGTTTTGTTTTCTCGCGTAGCTGCGCCCCTCACCCCGTCTTTCTCCCAAAGGGAGAGGGGGTCAGCACTTTATTAGTGCTAATGATTGTCGCCTTCGTGTTTTCGATCTCGAGTATGACCGCGATCGCCCAGGATACCGATCGCATCGATCCGCAACTCACCAACACGCCGCTGCCGACTTACGTGATTCGTAACGCACGCATCGTGACGGTCAGCGGCGCTGAAATCGAAAACGGAACCGTTGTGATCAGCGGCGGAAAGATTGCTGCCGTAGGCGGTAGCGTTTCTGCTCCGGCAGGTGCGAAGGAGATCGACGGAAACGGCCTGACGGTCTATCCCGGAATGATCGATCTCGGCACAAATATGGGATTGGTCGAAGTACCGACCGGCGCGCCCGGCACGGTCGATGCACAGGAACTCGGGGACATGAATCCCAACGTCGCCGCTGTCTGGTCAGTTAATCCGCACAGCGCGCACATCGCCGTCACCCGCGTGGGCGGCGTCACGAATGCGCTGTCGCTTCCGTCGGGCGGCATTATTTCAGGCCAGGGAACGTTTCTGAATCTGTTTGGCAGCAGTCCGCGCGAGATGGCGCTTGTACCTGAAGCAGTTCTGATGGTCGAGTTTCCACGCATTGGCGGCGGCGGCTTTGGCTTTGGTGGCGGAGGAAACATTAGCCCCGAAGCGATTACGCAACGTGATCGCCGCATTGAAGAGTTGCGAAAAATCTTTCGTGAAGCCGAAGCCTACGGTCGCGCGCAGGACGCGTATCGCAAAGATCCGAAGTCGGTACAGCGACCATTGACCGATCTTAAACTGGCGGCGCTCGTACCGTACGCGCGTGGCGAGCGGCCGGTGATCTTTCGGGCTGAACGCGAACGCGAAATTCGCGCAGCGATTCGATTCGCCGAAGAGTTGAAGTTGAAACCAATCATTATCGGCGCGAGCGAAGGTTGGAAAGTCGCAACCTTCCTGAAAGAGAAGAACGTGCCGGTGATTCTCGACGGCACTTTGAATTTGCCGTTGCGCGAAGACGATGCTTACGACTCGCTTTATGAAAACGCGTCGAAGCTGCAGGCCGCGGGCGTGCGTTTCTGCATTTCGACTGGCGATTCTGGCGCGCATGTGCGCGACTTGCCGTTCAACGCCGGCATGGCCGCGGCGTTTGGACTGCCGAAAGCGGAAGCGCTGAAATCCGTGACGCTTTATCCGGCGCAGATTCTCGGTGTCGCTGATCGGCTCGGTTCAATTGAGCCGGGGAAGATCGCCAACATCGTTATCACCGATGGTGACCTGCTCGAAGCGCGCACGAACATTCGCTACCTGTTCATCAACGGCCGGCAGCTTCCGCTCGTCAGCCGGCACACAATGCTGAATGATGAATTTAAGGACCGGAAGTAGTCGGTTGCGCTTGTACGAGACGGGAACAAAGACTAGTTATCGGTTTCAAAAGGGTTGATGAGATTTGCGTTAGCCTTCGTCGGGGCGGCGCTCGTGCTGACCTTGTTAATTACGGGTATTGAAGTAATCGACATTTATCGCTATCGAGCTGAGGTTCCGCCGGTTAATATTGAAGCTAAGTATCGATTGGGTCCTTACGCGCCTCTTGAAGCACCCCGTCCAAACCCGTTCCCAAATGGTATTCCTGCGGTGCGCCCGTGAAATTTAGTCGCGAGCGGGCTTTGCTAAGTCCGATAGCGGCGGCATGTTTAATCCAAACGCTTGCGGGTTCTCGCCAATGATCGCAGCGGCAAAAAACGCAGGCACGTAGTACGCGCTTTCATTCTGGAATGTCCGATCGAGTTTGTCCCGATTAGCGAATAACGTCCAAAAGTTCCTCTCATAATTCACGTCCGTTTCGCGCAACAGTCTTAACTCGTCTAATACAGACTCCGCGCCTCGGTTATAGCTGAGCAGCACGAGAGTCATGCTCTGCGAGTCGTCTCCCAGTTCAGCCATGCGGTCGGCGATGTAATGCGCGGCGGCGCGGGCCATCTTGTTCACGTCGCACATCTCCGTGCGCGCGACACCATAGTGTTCCGCCGTTGTCGGCATAAATTGGAACAGACCTTTCGCGCCGGCTTCATTCTCAAAACAGGGTTGATATGCCGACTCAATCATTGGCAGATAGATGCCGACAACGACCGGAATTCGGCGCGCCTTGAACTCCCTCGCGATCACCGGAATGTAGGCCGGCGCGCGCGTGTAAATTTCAGCGAGCGTCGAGGCGTCCGGCTTCGGCGGCGCCACGTATCGATCAACTACAGCCTTGATTGCGCCCAGCGCTTCGTCATTCAGTTTCACCGGACGCTCGCCCATCATTGATGAAATGTGCTGTTCCTGTTCGTTGATGAACCGAAGTTGTTGCGCGGCATTCATCTGCGCGTACACCGTTGGTTGCGGGGCTTCGGCCGAAATGGGTGAAGCAGTGCGGCGGTAAATAATTCCAGCAGTGACGATGAAGGCAACCAGAATCGCAATTGCAGCGATCGATGCGGCGTAACGCCGTGGAGCAGATTGAGCTTGAGCAAGTTTGCGAGCGTCCGTGACAGTCGTGTTGACGGTAATCGCAGAACTTCTCTTGCCTGGTTCAACCGCGATTTCGCGCTTCACGGTTTCCAAATCGGCCAGCATTTCCCTGGCCGTCTGATATCTCTCGCTGACGTCCTTGCTGAGCGCCTTGCCGATGATGCGTTGCAACCTAGCGAGCGCGCGAACTCCAGGTTGGCTTGCCCACAGAGGTACGGGAGGATGCTCGAGAATCGACACGATCGTATCGGCGTTGGTCGCACCGGAAAACGGCCGATGACCGGCAAGTAGTTCGTAAAGCACTACGCCGGCACTCCAAACATCAGTGCGTTCATCAACCAGGAGACCGCGCGCTTGTTCAGGAGATATGTAAGCAATCGTTCCCAGGACGGCGCCCAGTTCTGTGCGGCTCGTGGCGCGCGATGTCAGCGGCGAGAAATCATTGGCGGAATCTTCGACGAGCTTGGCGATGCCAAAATCGAGAATCTTGACGGTACCGTCTTTGCGACGCATGACGTTGTCGGGCTTGATGTCGCGGTGAACAATCCCGGCTGCATGCGCGGCTGACAAGCCATTCAAGAGTTGGCCGACGATGTCCAGGGTCTCGCCAAGTGTGAGACTGTCACCAGCGATCAGATCCCGAATCGTTTGACCGTCGATGTATTCGGTGGCAATGAAATGAGTTTCGTTGGCTTCGCCAACCTCGTACACCGTGAGAATGTTCGCGTGATTGAGCGCTGACGCAGCACGCGCTTCGATCTGAAAGCGACGTAAACGTTCGGCGTTAGAGACGAAATAGGTTGGCAGGATTTTCAGAGCAACGAGTCGCGCCAGCCGCTCGTCACGCGCGAGATAAACTTCGCCCATGCCGCCGCTGCCGATGCGTTCGACTATTTTGTAAGGACCAATCTCAGCGCCGGCGCGACTGTATTCAGCGCTATCAATCAGAACGTGCGCGTCATGTTGCAGCGCCGATTCCTCCAAAAAGTCACGGGCCGCGTCATGCGCTTCGAGGAGCGCCGTCGTTTCGCCTTGCAGCTCGGCGTCGTCGGCGCAAATCTGCGCCAGCAAACCGGGACGTTGTGGCGCTGGGCAGTCGAGTGCCGCTTGCAATACTTCTTCAACTCGTTGCCAACGTTCCGGGGTCATACGAACAACTGTGATGAGTGATGAGTAATGAGTGATGAGCGATGTGCAAGTATCAAAAACCAGGACTCATTCGCTCACTGATCTTCACTCATTACTCATTACTCATCACTCATCACTCTTTTATAGAGCCAGGCTTTCGCCGCGCGCCAATCGCGTCTCACGGTCATCAACGAAACACCCAACACTTCGGCTGTTTCTTCCAGGCTCAGCCCACCGAAAAAGCGAAGCTGAACAACCTGGCTTTTACGGGCATCTAACGCTGCCAGCTCTTCCAGGGCATCATCCAACGCGATCAGTTCCGCAGCACGTTCGTTGGTCATCCCTTTGGCTTCGCTTAGTGACACTTGTTGGCCGCCGCCGCCATGCTTCAATGCCTGACGCCGTCGCGCGTGATCGATCAAGATGTGTCGCATTACCTGAGCCGTTACCGCAAAGAAGTGTTGGCGATTCTGCCAATCGGGCGATTCATTACCCGCGAGTCGCACATACGCCTCGTTAATCAGTGCGGTGGTTTGGAGCGTGTGACCGTTGCGCTCACGCCGCGCGTAACGATGGGCGATGCGACGAAGCTCGTCATAAATTAGCGGCGTCAGTTTTTCAAGCGCCGATGGATCCCCTTGCTTCCAATCGTCGAGCAGATTTGTCAGTTCAGATTGGGTCGCAACTGCCATCATCGGTGCGTCACAAAACTATCAGAGCCGAATCTTAACATCTTATTTCGCTGCGCGAATCGCAGGTAGCCCGTCGTTATTTAACTCAAAGGAATCTTGTGACGCGATGAACAGTTTTGTGTTCAAATTTCGCTTGCGGCGAAAAACATGAACAGTTTTCGGGTGTGTTCTCGCCTAACAAAGTAGCGGCGCAACTCGCGCACAACAAAAGTTTGGGGGAACAGCTATGAATTTGAAGAGGTTAGTTTGGTTGGGGGTGAGCTTAATGATCTGCGGCGCGATCGTCGCGTCATCGAGCCATGCGACAAATCAGAGCGCAAATGTCTATCAGCAAATGAGTCAGTCTGAGCGCGCGGCGTTTGTCTCTGCTCAGGCGCGGCGAATCGCCAAAGAAATGTCCGGGAGAGAATATAAATTCACACTGGCGTTCGAAGCCGCGATCCAGAACAGCATCGAGTCCTATGTGAAACGGATCGGCAACGGCAGCGACACACTCGGCAAAGGCGACGCGCGTTTGGTTTTTGAGCGTGGTCAAACGCAAGCGCCAGTTCTGAGCAGCGCTTTCAAGGCGCGCAATGTTTCGCAGCTCATTGGGCTTTACATTCCGGCGGTCGAATCGGAATACGTTAATCTGCAAGAGGCGAATGCCGCCGGATCAATCGGCATGTTTCAGTTTCTGCCAAAGACTGGCGAACTGTACGGCCTAACTAAGAGTGATTTACTCGACGTGCCGAAGTCTGCCGACGCGGCTGCGC
>DASYPX010000322.1:0-15344 GCA_036006125.1 Pyrinomonadaceae bacterium
ACACTCGCTGCAGACTGATGCACCTCGAGTTCGTATTCGCGGCCGTCGACGTTCGCGAACACACGCCCTCCATTCCGGCGAATCTCGACGTTCATTTCCAATCCGGCGATCGTGGCGTGCAGTTTCATTTCGCTTTTCTCAGAATTGAACCAGCCAATGCCGCCTCGCGTCCCGCCATTTTCCACTTGCTTTGCGGCTCGAGATGATTTGTCGAACGCTTATCTTGCGAGTCCATGTATGCGAGTGCTGCCGCGATCACAGAGATGTCTTTCACCAGGCTGGAAGCTTGCGCATCCCGTCCCTTCGGTCGCAGACGCTCTCGGCGTTCGTTGAACCGCGAAATGAAACCCGTATCGAGTCGTGCCTGAATGAACTCGTCGTCGCGGATAACATCGCGGAAGAACTGCAGCGTCGTCTTGATCCCGCCGACGGCGTATTCGTCCAACGCGCGGCGCAAACGATCGATGGCTTCCTCACGCGTGTGGCCCCAGGCGGCGAGCTTTGAAATCATCGGATCATAATAGATTGAAACTTCGTCCCCTTCGCTCACTCCGCTGTCGTCACGAATCCCCGGGCCGGCAGGCACGCGCAGATGAGTTATCTTCCCGGGCGAGGGGAAGAAACTGTTGTCAGGATCTTCCGCATAGACGCGGCACTCGATCGCGTGACCATTCCAGCGAACGTCTTCCTGAGTGAACGATAGCGGCTGACCGGCGGCGACGTTAATCTGTTCGCGCACCAGATCGAAACCGGTAACGAGTTCGGTAACCGGATGCTCCACCTGCAAACGGGTATTCATTTCGAGAAAATAAAAGTCGCGAGTCACATCAGAAAACAGAAACTCGACCGTCCCCGCACCGACGTAATTCACCGCGCTCGCAATCTTGATCGCTGCTTCGCCCATGCGCCGGCGCAAGTCAGCATCGTTCAACGGCGACGGACACTCTTCGATTACCTTTTGATGACGCCGCTGAATGGAACACTCGCGCTCGCCGAGATGAACATAGCTGCCGTGGGTATCGGCGAAAATTTGAATTTCGATGTGCCGAGGTTTCTCGACAACCTTCTCAAGGTACACGTCTGAATTGCCAAAAGCCGACGCAGCTTCAGACTGCGCCGCTTCCAGCGCTGAACCCAGTTCACTTTCGCCGGCAACCTGCCGCATTCCTTTTCCGCCGCCGCCGGCGGCGGCCTTAAGCATGACCGGATAGCCAAAGTTCCTCGCCACCTCGCGGGCTTCTTCATAACTCTGTAGTGCTTCAATGGTTCCGGGCACGACTGGCGCGCCTGCTTGGATTGCCGCGCGGCGCGCGCTGGTCTTGGAACCCATCACTTCCATGGCTTCCGGAGTCGGTCCGATGAATACCAGGGCTGCGCCCGTGACGGCGCGCGCGAATTCGGCATTCTCAGCCAGAAAGCCATAACCCGGGTGGATTGCCTCCGCGCGGGCGGCCTTTGCCGCTTCGATAATCGCTGAAATTTTGAGATAGCTTTCGGTCGAAGCGGCGGGGCCAATACAGTGGGCTTCATCGGCCATGCGGACGTGCAATGCGCCGGCATCGGGCTCGGAGTAAATAGCGACGGGTGAGATATCCAGATCGCGACACGCGCGGATGATGCGCACGGCAATCTCACCACGATTTGCGATTAGGATCTTGTGAAACATCCTGTGCTTTGTACTTTGTACTTTGTACTTTGTACTTTGAAACTGCAACAGGAGGCGAAGCTTGCGTGGCTCGCTAGAGTACTAAGCACAAAGCACCAACTACAAAGCACGAAGCACATCAGAATTAAGATTCAATATTCCGGATTAGACGACAAAGGAATTCGCCGGCCGCCGGGGATCATATCGCAGCGCCACTCTCGCGCCCGGCAGGTAGTCGTGCTGGCGAAGGAGTTGTTGATCGTCGAGTTGCTGAGACGTCTGATAGTCCACGCCGCCGATCGAGTAACTGTACGACAACATCACGTTGCCATCCGCATCGGGGTTAGTCTCAAGTACGGTGGCTTCGCCCAAACGCCCGGCTTGCAAGAGCAGCTTGCGACGAGCAACTTCAGGATCTTCTTTTTTTCTACGGAAGCGGGCCAGAAAGGACATGACGCTATGGCGCGCTGGAACGTGAAGCCCGGTAGGCAGCGAATTCGGAAGCGGTCATGACGAGACCATCACTAACGATTAGATCATCGTCGGTGTTCAGCTTTTTATCGGCGCCGGGAAGCCGCAGTTCATAATTCGTAAACGAGACCGCCGGAGGATCCGGTGTCGTGTTCAGAGAAGCATTGCGAATGGCACCACCACGCGCGAGCGTCTTCGTCTTAGGGGCGGCCGCCGCAAGCACACTGATCGGTTGATAACCGTTCGCATCGACATAACGCAATGCCTCGGCAATCGACCCATCGGGGTCCGGCAAGGTGCGCAACTGAGAAATCATTTCTTCCTGAGGCGGCACAGTGCCGTGCAGTGCTCGATATTCCAGCATGGCACGAGCCAATGTGTAACCCACTCGGTTATCTGCCGCCTCCAGACTCCATCGATAATGGCGCAACCGTTCGGGCAGCGTGATACCTATTAATGTGCCCACCACCAGCGTCGTCACGATCGCTGCTGCATAGCCCAGGCGAGCAATACGCAATCCGCCGAATTGTCGTGGAGTCACTTTGATGGCATTCAGCGACTTGTTTCCCACCCAAATGCCGGCTAGCGCCGCCGGCAGTGCGATCCACTTCAACTGCCACGCGGCCGTTTCGCCGGCGCTGACGATGTTCCAAACACGTGGGAGCGCTCCCATCTTGGTAATCCACGCGACGGCCGTCAATGCCAGGAAGCCGACTGACATCACGCCCCCGACTAAACCAGTCAGTCCGGCAGCGCTATACGAAACAAGTTGGTGTTCCGGTTTGGCGAGCGGCGGTCCGACGGCGCGCGCGCCGCAACTCGGACACCCGTTACTGAGTTGTCCGTCGACAGTTGAACCGCAAGCGGGGCAGATGATCAAGATTGCTAACCTCAAAAAAAGTGCGCGAATTAAATTAGACTGAGACCGATACTTCGTCAAGAGTTATGCAGCAGAAAACACAAAGACGTTAACTCTAACCGGTTTTTGCCGCCAATGTCGCCTCGGGACGCCGCTCCGGATGTGACTGAGGCCCGGTTTCGACCGCTGTCTGCGTCTTGGCCTCCAGTTTTGAGCGATTCAGCTCTACCCAAGTGTGATACATGCGATGCGCGAACGTCCAATATGATCCCACCGCCAACACCCACAAAACCGCCGGCATGCGATTCAGGAAAAAGTTGTGCGAACCCGGATGCGTCGTCAGCGCTCCGATGATAAAAAGTACCACGCGTTCGGGACGCCGCAAGAATCCGACGTCGCATTTCGGAATGATGCTTTCCGCGCGCGCGCTCGCGTAACTCACCATTATCGATCCCATCAATCCGGCGCCGGCGAGAAAGACGTTCAGGGTCGAATGAAATTCAGTGTCCCGCGCGTAAAAAACCATCAAGCCGACGAACACAACCATGTCCGACAAACGATCCAGTGACGAATCGAGAAACCCGCCGAAGCTCGTCACGCGACCAGACAGCCGCGCCACCTGGCCATCGAGCATGTCAAACAGGTTCGCTACGATCAGGACGATGCCGGCCCAGAAAAATTGTCCGAAGCCAAACAGCAGTCCCGAGGCGACGTTTATAGCTACGCCGACAAACGTCAGGATGTTCGGATTAATGTGACCGCGCGCCAGCCAACGAACCATCGCGTCGATGATTCGTTGGCCTGCTCGTCCGATGCTCGATCCAAACATGTCTGCGCAAACTACCCTTGCTCGGCAAGAAACAACCCAAAGGAACTTACTGAATGATAAAAATGCCCGCGAGGGGTGTCAATTAACGTGCCTGACGCGCCAGACAATTGACTGGCGGTCAGCCTTCCTTCACGTCATGCAGCGTTTTGAGGTTTTTAATCTCGAACGTGCGCGAGCCGGCCGGCGTCGTCACCGTTACTTCGTCGCCCTCTTCTTTGCCCATCAAACTTCTGCCCACCGGCGAGACCGTCGAGATCAATCCCGATGTCGGATCGGATTCTTCAGGTGTCACCAGCCGGTAAGTTACTTCTTCTTCGCGCTGGCCGTCGTACAAAACCACCACCGAACCATATCCAACTTTGCCACGGGCAACCTTTGAAAGATCGATCGATGCGACTTCGCTCAGTCTCTGGCGCAGCTCGCGAATGCGCGCCTTGACCATCGTCTGGCGTTGCAGTGCCGTTTGATATTCCGAGTTCTCGCGCAGGTCACCGAACTCGCGGGCGCGCTTGATCTCTTTGGGCAGATGAACACGCAGCTCAGTTTCCAGCTGGTCCAACTCGGTTTGAAGTTTCTGTTTGACGTCGGTACTCAATTGTTATCGCCCTTGTTCCAAAACAAAACCACCTGCTCATGCGCAGGTGGCATTGATTACCTGCCGAATCTTCTAAGCCTTGCTCTTGTCGGCCAACGCATCTTCGACCGCCTGACGCATTAGCGTCGGCGTGGACACCGGACTAAAACCAGTAAAGTGTTTTGTGATCTTTCCATCACGCGAGATCACAAAACTCTGTGGGATGCTGTTGCGGCCATTTACGCTTTGCACCAACGGCTGGGCCAAGGTTCCATCGTCCCAAAGAACTTTGTAATCTACTTTCTGTGCCTTAACGAATTCTTTCACTCCATCAAGATTGTCGCGTTCGTTGTAAGTCGTGGCCACCCCCAGTACAACCAGTCCGCGCGCCTTGTATTCGTTGTTCAACTTCACCAGGTCAGGCATTTCCATTCGACACGGGCCGCACCACGTCGCCCAAAGGTTCACCACGACTACTTTGTTTTTGAAATCAGCCAGCCTTATTGAGCCGCCATCGATCGTCTTCACTTTCGTTTCACGTATGCTTTCGGCAAGCGGCACCGATGCGACCATGGGTGGCGCTGCATTCGGGGCGATTGCATTCGGCGCCGCCGGAGTAGTTTGTCCGACCCGCGTTGCCGAAGCCGTCGGTTGATTTGGTTGCTGGTTCGTTTTAGAACTCGACAACCAAATACCCACGCCAATCGCGGCGAGGGCGCAGACGGTCACAATTCGCATCGGAGTAAAAAACCCGGAAGGCGTTGGATTTGATTCGGTGGCCATCGTAAGACTTTAAATTAAGGCATCGACTCTGTCGCTACTCGAAAGGTCGCAATGCGTGTCAGGTCGTCGCCAATAATCGCATATTCACCCGGTACAAGCGAAGTCCGCGGCCGTATTTCCATGAACACTTCATCACCGGACTTTGCTAGTACGCGCACCGTCGGCTTCACAATTTCCGCCGAATCAATAGCGAATCCCGACATCCCAGCCTGGGTGACGGCGGTCGCGCGCCGGGCACCGTGGCGCGATTCCATCCAGACGATGAAGGGCGGATGCGTCCCTTGGCGCTCACTGGTGAACAGGAAAAGCCGCGGCATTGCCGGTAGCGTTGTGGCTGCTCTTTCGCCGGTGATTTCCAGGTAGCTGGTTTTCGAATTCTTGGCTTTCTCAGTGATCTTCAGCGGTGTGTGGCCGCTTTCGAAAGGCAGCGCGACCAGCTTGTTCTCGCCGTCTAAGATGTAAATTAGCGTCTTGTCTGATGGTGGTGCTGGCAAGAATTCCTGCGTCCGAACGTTCCACACATTGGCGGCGACGCTAAACACAAGAGCCACCAAAACGCGCGTACTCGCTAAACGATAATCCATTAACCCATTAAATGTCCGACATCACAGCAAACGCAAGCGAACGAACAGCGACTCTAATGCTTGTCGCCGCGCCGCGCGCAAAGTAGACTGGCGCATCGGCCGATTGGCCCGAATCAAATGACTGTGTCTTCGACAACTTCTCGATTAGCCGCACTGGCGCTGGCTTTGACTCTGTCAGGCTTTGGACCTCTCGTCAGTTCGCTAGCCCAGGACATCACGGGTGGCTCCAGTTCTGAACTCGCGAGCGCGGCAGACGTTGAGTCACGCTCGGGCCGCGGTGTCTTCACCACACCGAAGACCGTTGCTCACCACGCGAAAAAACTCGAAAAGAAAACAGTCGCGCGCGTGGCGGTCGCGCGCACGCAGCATCAAACCGGCGGACAAACTGGCAGCGGAAGGCAGACGGGTGGCGGGCGCGACACGGGTGCAAGCCGGCAGACAGGAGGTAGCGAGACTGATCTCGGTTCCACGCCGCCACTGGGCGGCGCCGCGCGTCGCGTGGCGGGCGCCGAAGATCTCAACAAGCAGGGCGACGACGCCTTCGATGCTGGTCAATATGACAAGGCCGTTGAGTTGTATCAGAAAGCGATCAAGCAAAAGCCAACCTATCCGGAAGCTTATCTGAACCTCAGCGAGGCGTACTTCAACCTCGGCAAGTTCAACGAAGCAGCGCAGGCAGCGAAGACCGCAACCGAACAGAAAGCGGACTGGGCCGATGCTTACATCGCGCTCGGCCACGCCTATTTGAAATTGGATCGAGCGGCAGATGCGATTGAGCCGCTCAAGCGGGCCGTGGCGCTTGAGCCGCAGAACACGGAAGCAAAAAGCGCATTGAGCCTGGTTTACTTCGATCAGGGCGTCGACGCTTACAACGCGAGCAAGTACGACGAGGCGATCGCCGCATATCAGCAGGCCATCGCGGTCAAGTACGATTATTCCGAAGCTTACAACAACCTCGGCGATGCCTATCGGCGGCAGGAAAAATTTGCCGAAGCGGCTGAAGCGTACAAACAGGCGGTCCGCTACAAATCCGATTACGCCGAGGCATACGGAAACCTCGCATGGATGTATGACAAGATTGGCAAGTTGCCGGAAGCCGCGGAGGCTTACCGACAATCAATTCGTCTGAAACCGGACGACGCGGAAGCGAACAACAACATGGGTTATGCGCTCGGCAAGCTGAAGCGTTGGACCGAAGCTGAGGCGCCGCTGAAGCGCGCGATTGAACTGAAGCCTGATTATGCCGAGGCCTACAGCAATCTCGGCTGGGTTTACAACAACCTGGGCAGATTGAATGACGCGCTGCCACCACTCAAGAAAGCTGCGCAGCTGAATCCGCAGTTGCCGGAAGCGCACTTCAACATCGGCATCACTTACAGCCGCTTGAAACAAAAAGACGAAGCGCTGGCCGCGTTCAAACGCGCGGTCGAGTTAAAGCCCGATTGGCCGGCGGCACAGAACAATCTTGGATTCGCATATGGCCAGCTCGGCAAATGGAAGGAAGCGATCGCCGCGCACCAGGAAGCGATTCGACTGAAACCGGATTACGCCGGCGCTCACTTCAATCTCGGGTTTGCCTATTTGAATACAGGAAACAAGAAAGCGGCGGAGGAGGAATACAAAACCCTAAAGCCGCTGAGTTTGGGATTGGCGAACCAGCTCTACTTCTTCATCTACAAAAAGCAACCGCCGAAGAATTAACCTACAAAATATCCTGCGCTCGCAACGTCACAATCGTCGCGATCACCAGGCCAAAAAACATCAGCAGCAGCACAAATGGGTCGAGAAACCAGAAACCCCACGGGTGCAGAAAGCTGATGTAGTTGCTCAGGTTTTCGGGAACTTTTTCGGCGCCTTTCACTTCAGGCACTGGCTTCAATTTCGGCACTTCGGGTTGATCTGCTTGTCTTTGCGCTTTTAGATCTGCGACGTAGTCCTTCATCTTCTTTTCGTAATCCTTCAGATCCTTCTCCGCGTCCTTCTTGTACTGGGCCACGTCGTTGCGCGCCTTTTCGATGTTCTGGTCATTGATGTCTTCGTAATGTTTGAAGAGGCCGCGACCCTTGTTCTCACCTTCCGGATCCGAACCTTCTTCATCGAGCGTGTCGAGCGTCGAGAACTGTTTCAGCCCATCAAAGGCCCACGTCGCGGGCATGATCGCGCCGACCGCTTTTGCCGTGCCTTGCGGCACCCCAACCAGTCCGCAAAAAATGATCTGTGGAATCAAAATGAGAGGAACCAGGCTCGTCGCCATCTCGGACGTTTTCACGATCGCAGAAACAAACAAGCCGAGTGCGATGCCGACGAGTGAAGCGATGATCATCACAATGAACTGCGGCACAGCCCACCCGGGCAGACTCATCAAGCCGGCGTAGTGAAAGAACTTGACGACCACAAACAGCAGCGCGCACTGCACCGAAACAATCATCGCCAACACGAAGAGTTTCGAACCGACGTAGGGAAACAGGCGCAGGTTGACCATGCGCTCGCGCGTGTACACGGCTCGCTCGCGAATGATTTCGCGCGAAGCGATCGAAGTCCCGAACCAGATCGAAACCAGGCCAAGCATGAAGTACGGGAAATCGCGCGGCAGTTTTGCGGCGACGACCAGATAAGTAAGAAACGCGATGATCGGCGCCTGCCCAAACAGAATTAGAAGGTTGAACTTATCCCGACTTAGAACTTCGAAGTAGCGACGCGTCAGTGTGCCCCACTGCCGAATTGAATCAGCGGGACTGGTCCGCCGCTTTGGCGGCGCGACGGCACGACCATCACGCGGCAGGACACTCAACGGCTCGATCACATTCCGGCGATACTGATCCGTTGATTGGAACTTGCGCTTCCATTCGTCTGCAACTTGTTCAGCGATCTGCTCGCGCTGCTGCTTGAATTGTTGTTTCTGAGACTTCGGAGCGTTTGGCGGCAAGGCGGGCATCGCCGCGATTCGTTCGTCGACGGGATCTTCCAGCTTATCGTAGAGGTCTTTGAAGCTCTCCGCGTTCACATGCGCGAGCGCTTCCTGCGGCGCGCCATAGAACACAAGTTTGCCGCGCATGAGGACGACAATCTTGTCGAACAGCTTCACATTCTCCATTGCGTGAGTGGTGAGAATCACGGTGCGACCACTCTCGGCGATTTGCCGGAACAGCTTCATGATCTTTTCTTCCGTCGCCGGGTCGAGACCTGAGGTCGGCTCGTCCAAAAAGATCACGGACGGTTTTGTGATTAATTCAACGGCGATCGAGACGCGCTTGCGCTGTCCACCGGAGAGCTGACTCACGGGTACGTCGCGGCGCTCTGACAAGCCGGTAACGTCCATTACTTCGTTGATGATTTGATCGATCTCTTTGGTCGAAACGTCACTCGACAAGCGCAGGCGCGCGACGTAGTACAACGTGCGATAGACGGTCAGCTCGCGATGGATAATGTCGTCCTGCGGAACATAGCCAATCGATTGCTTCAACGAATCGAGATGGCGATACAGATCGAGATTGTTCACCAACACGTTTCCGCTCGTGGCCGGCCTCATGCCGTTGAGCGAGTCCATCAAAGTCGATTTGCCGGCACCCGACGGCCCAAGCAGGCCGACAAATTCGTTTGGCTGAATCGTCAGACACACATCGTCAAGCAACTTGATCGATCCGCCGCCTGATCGATTTGCGACAATCTTGACGATGTTGATGCAATCAATCCGCGTCTTTGAACGTGTGTCATAGACAGCGACACCGAATTGCGCGTCGGCTTGCAGAACGAACGGCCCGATCTGGATAACGTCGGAATGCTTAACCGTCTGGCGGCCACTTATGCGCTGGCCGTTGATGTAGACACCATTTGTTGAGCCGGCATCTTCAACGACCACGTTGCCGTTGTTGCGCGCAAACCGCGCGTGATGATTGGAAATCTGCAAGCCGTCCAGCCGGATATCGTTGTCGCCCGCACGGCCCACCGAAAGTTGCGCGCGATTGTCGAACGAAACGCGCGCGAGTAGTTGCGATTGGCCCGCGCCTGGCAGAGTTTGTGGCGGCAGCGAACCCGAGGACGAAACGATTGTTTGGCGTCGCGCCATCGCGGCGATCTGGCCAAACTCTGATGGGATTGCGTGCGGGGTCGCGCCCGCGGCCGGTTGTGCGGCGCGCGCCGACGCCGGATGCGCCGAATCGATCACACGGAGCAGCGGTCCACCGGTCCCCAGTTGAATTTGATCCTTGTCGAAGAGATTCGTCGTTCCCGTAATGCGCTGACCGTTGACGAGTGTGCCGTTGAAACTCTTCAGGTCGACGACCGCGAACTGATTGTCGACCCGGCGGATCTCTGCATGGCGCCGCGAAACCACGGCGGCGGCGGCATCGATGACGACGTCGCCTTCCGGATCGCGACCCAACCGAATTACGTCTTTGTTTAATTCAAATCGGCGCGCAGTTGCAGATTGCGGCTCGACTAACTCGAGATAAGCCGGCGAAACCGGGCGCGGCACAGGCGGCGTCGATTTAGGCGCGGGGAAAGCAGCAGGCGCGGGAGCGTCACGCACAGTCGGAGCGTGATCGACTTCAGTGTTTTTTGCTTCAGGTTTCGCGGCCGAAGCTCCTTCGATGCTGATGACGCGAAGGATCGGTCCATCGGGACCAAGTTGAACGTGTGAACCGACTCGCACTTCAACGGGCCCCGTAATCTTTTGTCCGTTGACGAACGTGCCGAAACGCGAACTCGCGTCGGCGACGATCCAATGTCCATCGGCAAGCCGAAACTCAGCGTGCTTGCGCGAGACCATCGGCCACTTGTTTTGTTCGAAAAAGAAATGGCAGGCCGCCGGGTCGCGACCGACGAGAACGGCGTCGCTGGTGAAGCTTCGTTCGTTCTGCAGTTTTCCGCCGCGATCTTCTGAGAGAACAATCTTCATGAGGGCGCGTCAGAAGCCCGACCGTAAGGGAGGGCAATTCTCGAATAAATGCAGTCTGAAGGGGTCAGTTGCCCTCGTTTACACTCGGGCTTCTGACACTTATTTTCCGAAGCGAAACGAATCGAGCAACATTGGTAACTCGCCCTTAACGCCCACGTCATCCATGCTTTTCAATTCAGGGGCCAGGGAAGTGGTGAGAATCAAGAGCTTCACCCCGGTCTTTTCACCTTCGCGCGGTGCGAAAAAGATCTCGCGTCCCCAAATCGTCAAATCCCCTTTGGCGGTACCTCTGGAAGTTGATTCGAATCGCAGTTCGTATCCATCGTAGGAACCAACTTTGACTGGACCGTTGGAGACCTTGCGGTATTCAGGATAATTCTTTGCGAAGTTTGCATCGTCTTTCGCGACCAGTGTCTCGAAAAACGCGTCATCGAATGTCGTTGTGTTAGAGGGCGCATACCACGGCGCGACGCCGAATCTCTCTTGCGTAAAGTCCGGCGGAAGCCGTCGTTCGACGGTGACGAAATTCTCGGTGCTCGGCACCTTCACCCAACGGTCCGGGTAATAAAAGTTAAAGGCGACGAAATTCTCAGCGAGTTTTCCGCTCAACTCATCTTTGGTGTTCACAAACTGCACCGCATCGGCAGGCGGATTGTATGGCGGCGGCTCGTTCGAAGGTTTTGATGCTTCGGTTGGTGTTGAGGTCGTCGTCGGTATCCCGGGTTCGGGTTGCGGCGCGGTCACTACCGGCGTTTCCGGGGTTCGCGCGGCGAGCCTCGGCCGGATGACGACGAAATACGCCGCGGCGATCACACCGACGCCGAGCACAAACAGCACGAAGAGTATTCCCAGGATCAACGGCAGTTTCGATCTCTTGTTTGTTGGGGCTGCCGACTGCGGCAAGGGTTGACTCGGATGCGCCGCCGCAACCGCAGGCGGTGGAGCAATTGGTCCCGATGGTGGCGCTTGGGCGGGTGGCTCGATCGGACCGGACACGACTTGCGTAGGGGGTAATGGCGCCGACGTTTGCGCTGGCGGCGGCGGCGCTGAAACAGGCGGCGTCGGTGCAGGCTCGCTCGGCGGCGGTATCGGACCGGGCGTCGTGGCAGCCGACGGCATCGAGATCGCGTGCTGTGTCGGCTGTGGCGGCGCCAGGCTGCCGGTGTCGCGCGCGCGCGGTGGTTGCGCTCCCGCGGCCGGCTGCGAGACGACAGTCGCCTCGGGATCGAATGCAGCCCGCTGCTGTTGACCGAGATCACGCGTCGTCGGTTTCTGAACCGCATCGCGAACTTTTGACGAATCGAACTGGACAGTTTTGTCGAGGTCGTCCTCGATTAGGAACAACAGTCCGCCATCGTGTGTGCAGAATTTTTGTGTGTCAGTCGAATACGTCCGATTACATTTGGGGCACCGTTTCATTTGTCTTGTCTCTGATACGTTTGAAGTTTGAGAGTTGTTGCTATGCCTTGGCGCGGGCCGCGGCGATTTTCCCCGGCAGATCGGCGTTTGTCGGATCGAGTTCCAACCCCTTCTCGTAAGCGCGCAGAGCATCGCGAGCGCGCCCGGTGGCCATGTAGCCGTCACCGACTCCCATGAATCCGAATTGGCCAGACAGCGCTTTGCGATCGGCAGCCGACGCGAGCGTCGCGGCTTGCTCGTAAGTGCGAAACGCGTCGTCGTAAGAGCCGGCCCCGAGATAAGCACGCGCCAGGACCGTGCGAACAATGAAGCTCTTCGGATTTACTTCCGCGGCTGTTTTCAAAACGCTGGCCGCGTCTGCGTACTTCTGATTGACGGAATAATACCGACCCATCAGAAACAGCGCGCCGGGATTGCGGGGATCCATTTCCAGCGCTCGCCGCAACACTGGTTCGGACTCGTTCCACCTTTGTGCTGCCTGGATCGCATCCGCGATCAATACCAGCGTCGGCGCATCCTTAGCGTCCGCAGCTGCCGAACGATACAAGGCTGCCGCTTCATCCGCTCGGTTCATGCGCCATAACACGCCTGCCAGATGGACGCGCGCGACAACAAAATTGGGATCAAGTTCAGTCGCGCGACGAAAGGCAGTTTCAGCATCGCTGTTGTAAATTCCGCGCGCCGTCAAGGCCACGCCCAGCCGATCCCACGCAATCGCGTTGGTTGGAGCTAACTGCGTGGCGCGCTTGGCAAAATACTCCGCGTCAGCGAAGCGTTTCGCGTTTGCGGCACCGGTGCGAGGTTGCACCAGCGCGAAACTTAGCGCGATCAGAATGTCCGGATCATTCGGCGCCGTCGCATATGCCGCGCGATAGGAGGTTTCCGCGTCCTCCCATCTTTGCTGATCGACGAAGACATTGCCGATTGCATACTCCGCACGCGCGTCGTGCGGCTTCACCGTGAGCGCTCGGCGATAAGCGGCTTCGGCTGCGGCGAACTTTCGTGCGTCGCGTGCTTCGTTGCCATCGGCCAGCGCATCCTGGAATCCCGCCTCAATTTCGGCGGGATTCATGCGCGGACGAACCGGCTTCGGCGGTCCGCCGCTACGCTTTGCTTCCGGATTCTTGGGCCGAAAGATGCCCGCGCCGCCACCCAGCTCGCCGCCAGTCTCCTGACCGAACGAGCTGATTGCGAATATTAATGTGCCTGCGACAACTAGAGTTGCACGCAAAATAAAGCTGATAATTCCGTGTTTGCCAGAGGGTATATTCATGATTTCTAAGACCCAGCGAATCCCGATTTTTGCGGGTGGATAATACTCGGTGAGGTAGCGAGTCTCAAGTGCCCCGTCCGCAGGGTTCGTCAGACAGGCCAAGCTCATCCGGCACGGACGAGTCGGAAGCCGAGTACCCCGACCTTGGTATTCTCGTTAAACCAGTCGCGACGCGTCGCCGAAATCGGTTTCGGATCCATCGCCGTGCCAAACGACGCGCCCCGCACGACGTACCAGTTCTTTTGCTCGCCTTCAACTTGTTTGGTGCTGCCAGGGTAATAGGTTGCTTTCGTCGAAGTCCACTCGTAGACGTTGCCCATCATGTCCATCACACCCCAGCGCGTCTTGTCGTTGATAGCAGAACCGACGTCCTTTGGCATAGTCGCCCCGGAACTCTTGGTGACAGTGTTTTCATCCGACCAGTTATTCCCCCAGGGGTAAATATTATCCTGATCGCCTCCGCGCGCTGCGTATTCCCACTCTTCTTCGGTCGGCAGTCGCCATTGAACTCCATCGCGGTGCGAACGCCACTCAGCGAACGCCACGGCGTCGTGATAAGAAACGAATGTCACTGGCAACAATTCCTGACCTTGAATCGGCTTGTTCCCCACCCAGTGTGAAGGAGCTTCGTGCCCGGTCGCCTGGACGAACTGCTCGTACTCGTAATTGGTAACTTCGGTCTTGTCGATGACGAACGGTTTCACAGTTACGCTGTGCGCGGGGACTTCAGCCACGGTTGCACCGTTGCGTCCCATTTGAAATGTGCCACCGGGAATGTTGATGAACTCTGGCGTGAATGTCACACGATTCGGTGGCGGTTCGTTCGGTTTTTCCGGGGGAGGTTTGCTCGGGCCAGCCGGCGCAGGCGTCGAGCGTGGCCAGAAGACCCATGCTCCAATTCCGCCGCCCAGCAGCAAAATCACAATCACGGCAGCGATCGCATAGGGCAGCAGATTCTTCTTCGATGTGGTGACCGGAGATTGCGCGATCAACGTCGGATAACTGTTTTCCGTGAACGTCGTCGCGCCTAACGGCCGAATGTGAGTTGCTTCCGGATCGATAACGTCCGCCGTTTTTGGCGGAATGCTCGCGACGACTTGCGTTGGCTTCTGCTCGCTCGCTTTCCTTTGTTGCGCAACTAACTCTTCGACCCGCTTGCGTTCTTCTTCGCGCCGCCGTTCGTCATCAAGCCTGCGCGCCTCTTCCCGGCGACGCTCTTCTTCGCGGCGCCTTTCGTCGGCCAGTCGCTGTTCGTCAGCCAGCCGCTTTTCTTCCGCGAGTCTTTTTTCTTCGGCGACCTTTTGCTCTTTCGCCCGTCGCGCTTCTTCTTCACGAGCGCGTTTAGCTTCCTCTGCCCGACGTTGCTGCGCCTCGCGTTCACGTTCTTCTGCGGCGCGCTTCTCAGCTTCTTCTTTTTCTTTCTTCTCTTGTGCCTTTAACTGCTTTTGGCGCTCAGCTTCGCGCTGCTGTTCCGCCTGCATGGCTTGACGTGCGGCTTCCGCTGCCGCCAAGCGCTTGTTTTCTTCTTCGCGTTGCAGCTCTTCACGCGCCATTCGCAACTTCTCCGCTTCGTCATGCAAAGAAGAACTGCTGATGGCCGCAGCGACCAACTCAGATGTGGGGCGAACATAACTCGGCGCGCGCGTCGATTGCGGCGGCGGTGGAGTGGAAATTGTTTTGAATGGATCTACTTGCGCATCGCCGGTTGTCTTCAGCACCGCACTGGCAGCTTCCATCGCTTCGCGCAACTCTTTCAAAAACGCTTCGGCTGAAGGGGTACGGAACTCGGGTTCTTTTTCGAGCGCGTGGCGAACGACTGCTTCGATTTGCGGCGGGACGGAAACACCACGCGATGAAAGTGTGGGCACCTCCTCCGTCAGGTGCTTTTTCATGATCGCGGGAATCGCGTTCGCTTTGAAGGGCACGTCACCCGCGAGCATTTGATAAAACATCACGCCAATACTGTAAACGTCCGCGCGCGAATCAGGCGGTTCGTCAGACCACTGTTCT
>DASYPX010000323.1:0-3717 GCA_036006125.1 Pyrinomonadaceae bacterium
ATTCGGATCGCAGCGACCTTTGCGCGGCATCGCAGCTGGAGTTGTTTCTGTCGTCGCAGCCGTGTCCGCGGCTGGTTTCGGCTTCGGCTTGTGACGCCGTGGCTTCGGCGAGTTGGTATTCGCGGGCGCCATCGTCGTCGACGAGTTGGAATTCTGCGCAGAGACGATGAGTCCGGTGCTTATTAACGCTCCGAAGACTGCGATCATAACTGCTAACACAAAAGAGTAGGTGTTGCTCTTTCTCACGGTTGTCCTCCTTAACGTTACTTCTTTCAGGAATACCGAAGCGCAGAAGACTGTGCATCGGATCTTCGCGTCACTTACGTTAATGATGCCGGTACGACGAACTGTCCTAAATGAGGCCCTGAATAATTCAAACTCACCCGCAATGCAAGTTCCAGCGCGGCGCGGGTCTCTTCCGGAGCGATTACGGCATCTACGAAACCTCGCGCCCCGGCGTACTTTGCGTCAAGTTCGCGCTCGTACGTTTCACGAACTTTGCGCATTTCGATTTCTAACGCAGGCGTCGGGTCCTGACCATTCTTCTTCAGACGCTCCAGTTCGCTTCCGAAAACCGCCTGGACCGCCGATTCACCTTCCATCACTCCCATTCGTCCGGTTGGCCAACTGAAAATGAAATTCGGATCAAAACCCTGACCCGCCATCGCATAGTACCCGGCGCCCGACGCGTGATTCACCGTCAGGACAATCTTCGGGACGATGGCAGTGGCCATGGCCTCCACGAAGCGCGCACCCGCGCGAATGATTCCGGAATGCTCGGCTTCCGCCCCAACCATGAAACCGGACACATCCTGAACGAATAAAAGTGGCGTCCCGTGACGATTACAAGTGTCGATGAAGTAGGCGACCTTCTCGGCTGATTCCGTGTAGACGATTCCACCAAATCGCGGCGCGCCGCCCGACGGATCGCGAAACATTCCACGCGCATTCGCAATCACGCCAACTTGAATTCCGCCGATGGTGGCGTGACCGGTAATAATCTCTTTTGCGTAGTCCGTTTGAAACTCATCCAAACGTCCATCATCCAAAATGCAATCGAGCAATGCACGCACGTCGTACGGCTGACGATGATCTTCGGGAATGATATCGTAAACGTCTTCTGCGGGACGCTGAGCACTTGGCTTTGAGGCTGGAGACTGGGGGCCGGAGACTGGTTTTGTCCCGGTCTCCAGTCTCAATGCTCCAGTCTCTGATCTGGGTAACTCAGAGATGAACTCGCGGATCTTCGCGATCGCCTCTTTGTCATCCTTCATTCGATAGTGCGCCACGCCTGATAATTCATTATGCGCGCGCGCACCCCCCAGAGTTTCATTGTCGATTGTTTGGCCGGTTGCGCCCTTCACCAGATTGGCGCCACCTAAACCCATGAACGACGTACCTTCGACCATAATGATGACGTCAGAGAGCGCCGGCAGATACGCGCCCCCGGCGATACACGGCCCCATCACGGCGGAAATCTGCGGCACCTTCAAATACCGCCGCATGATCGAGTTGTAATAGAAAATGCGAGACGCGCCGTATTGCCCCGGGAACACGCCGCCCTGGTAGGGAAGGTTCACGCCAGCGGAATCGACGAGATAAATGATCGGAATCCGCGAGCGCATCGCGATTTCCTGAGCGCGCAGAATCTTCTTGATCGTTTCCGGCCACCACGAGCCGGCTTTGACCGTTGCGTCGTTCGCGACGACGACAACTTCCCTTCCCGAAACACGGCCGACGGTCGTCACAACTCCAGCCGCGGGCGCTGCGCTGTCATACTGGTCGTACGCGACAAGCAGACCGATTTCCTGGCTAAACGAATCCTCGTCCAGCAACAGATCGATACGCTCGCGGGCCGTCAATTTCCCCTGCTTGTGCTGTTTCTCAACGCGTTCGGCGCCACCACCGAGACGCAACTTCGTCTCAAGCTCGCGTAACTCACTCGCAAGTTCGCGCAGCCGTGATTGCTTTGGCTTATCAGTTTTTGTCGTTGACTGGGGCGTGTGGATTTCGGAGACTTCCAGCTCCTGACTCCCGGCTCCTCCCTCCCGCTTTGAAAGCGGGCGGACCTTGAAACCCGAAGTAAACACAACTTCAGATCCTCTTTCAGCCATGCTGCGTCTCTGGGAAAGATTGCTGTCGAAAAAATATCACAGTCAGTGAGTATCGCGCCAATTTACACCGACCTCGCCCACAAGAGACGAATCAAGGCGCGACCGTTGGCCTTGGCCGGAATGCCGTCGACCACCAACACCCGATTGCCGCGAAGTTCAATCGCAACATCGCCTTCAGAAGTCCGCGCCGACCATGCTGTCGCACGCTCAGAGATCACGCGCGCATCCCCATATCGAATCTGGGTACGCTTCACATACGCGTCAAAGAACTCGCGCGCATCTTTTTCCGTGTCCCACGCCGATAGCGAAACGTATGCGCTTTGGCCCGTCGCGTTCTCGTAGGTCGCGTAACGATCGCCAGACCATCCTGCGGCGGCCTGCTTCGAAGTCGATGCTGATTTTAGAAACTCATCGAGGATCAGATAGAAACTCCATTCACCGTTCACATCGACGTCAATCCGCCGCCAGCCGCGGCCAAGTGACAGACGCAAATCAGGCAGCGAAACTTTCACTGGTGCTTCGTGAATAAAATATTTCGGCGGATGAAGTATTTGTTCGCTTGATTGCGGCAGCGTCTTGAACGCCCGCGAAACGGCCGACCAGCCGCCGTTTTGATAAAGTGCACGTGTCCACGTCAGCCCCTCCTGATAAGGAAACAATAGAGTCTCGCGCAAAGCACGCGGAGCTTTCTCCAACTCCTGGCTTGAAGTATTCGCCGCCATGAACGATTTGAGAAAAGTGAGAGCGCGCACCGGATTGCTTGAGACGTACAGAGTCATCGCGAGTGTGGCGTCGCCTTCGATCAAAGCATGCGTCGCGAGTTCCGCGTCTGAATCGCCTTTCGGCCACTTTTCAAATCTCCGCAGATTAAAGTGCTGGTCCTGAAGGGCATGCGTCAGCTCATGCGCTATGATCGGCTTCTGACCATCGACGTCAATCCAATCGGCGAGATGAAATTGCTGCTCTTTCGGATCGTAGTACCCGGCAACTTGTTCCGTGAGCAAGCGCACAATCAGCGGTCGTAAACTAAAGTTCGCCGGAACCAGACCTAGTCGCTTGAGTGTCACTTCTGAAGCATGAATATCCGCGTCAGTAGTTTCGCGATCGAGATTAGCGACAATCATGTGTTCGATTTCGGCGCGAGACTGGGCTGAACTCTGAACTGGATGCAGTACTGCCAATTCGCGCAGTTGACTGGTTTCCTGCAACACCTCGTTCGTTGCCGCAACCAGCGCCGCATTACGCGCGGCGCTCGCCGTCTCAGTTCCCGTTGCCGGCTTCTGCGCGGAGGTGTCGATGACCCCAACCGAAAAAACTGCGAGAATACAGAACAAAATCGCCAGGGCCGCGGCCGATCTTTTTCCTGTCGCCGTGCGACGACATGCACGCAATGAACTTTTCTTTGACATCATCGTGATTCGCACTTATAGTCCGCTAAAGATTCCAAATCAGACAATTGAGAGTTTAACTCACCGGCCGCTGCTGGTGGAACAGGTGTTTCGGAGAATCCGTTTTTGATGAATCCAGCACAGGACGACGACTTCGAGCACTGGCACGAAGCTTCTCTGCGCGTACGCTACGCCGAAACGGACAAGATGGGCGT
>DASYPX010000324.1:0-19250 GCA_036006125.1 Pyrinomonadaceae bacterium
GGATGCGAACCTGGCCGACTACGCTGGCGCACACATGCCTCTGGCCTTTGGCTTCGTTACTTTTTCTTGTCAACGCGATCGCCGCGGCCGTCTCGCGACGCATCAAGTGGCGCGGGATCACTTATGAATTGAAATCGCCGACTGAAACTCTGATCGTGTCGCGCGGGAGCGATTAGGCGTAATCAGCTCATTGTAGCGCCCTGCTTTGCGTTTCTTTGCGGTCTTTGCGACTTGGCGTGAGACTGATCGGTTTGGAAGTGGGCAGTTCACGCAAAGACGCAAAAGCGCAAAGGATCGCCAAGCGAAAATAGGGCATTACAAAAAACTTTTACGGAGCTTGAGGCGCTTGTGAGAGTCCCATTTGCCGCACCAGCGCCTGAAAACGCGAATCTGAATGCAGGCTCTCGAATTGCGGCTCCACCGTTAACCATATCAATTGAGGGTCACGTGATTCGAAAGCTTTCGTTAGCCAGACGAAGGCACCGTCTTTATTTCCAGCGCCCGTATGAGCAAGCGCGATGATCAAAGGCGAGAAATAACGCTCTTTCCACTTCGTCTCCAATTCACGAATTATCTCCCCCGCCTTATCGTGATTGCCTGAATTGCCGTATGCGTATCCGAGCGCAGAGAGCACGCCAGGGTCGCGCCCGAACGCAGATATGTCACGTTCACATTCTTCGATCGCTCGATCATATTGTCGGTTACGCTCGTAAGCTTGAGCCGGTATGAAGAGAAGTCCAAGCATATTTGGATCCAACTCTCGAACCGTTCTATAAGCATCGATGGCTTCACCATACTTACCCTCGTAGTAAAACGTGGTAGCAAGATCGAGGGTTAATATCGGTGAGGTCGGAGAAAGTTCCAGCGCCCGCTTAATCTCGGAAAATGCCTTTTCAAAATCACGAACAACCCAGAAGTAGAAGCCGTAAAGCTCGTGAGCCTCAGCGTAATTTGGATTGAGTTCGATAGCTCGCTTTAGTTCTTTCTCTGCGGCTGCCCAATCCCATTCGTACAACAACTTTACGCCTCCCAGTGCGCTGTGCGCTTCGGCCAGCGTATCGTCAAGCTCGACCGCCCGCTGCGCTGTCCGCCTGGCATCGATCCAGGTCTGGGCAGGAGGAACCACACCAAAGGCTCCCTGCACGTTGTAAGCTACGCTCAAACCTGTGTAAGCCAGCGCATAATTTGGATCCAGGGCAATTGCTTGCTTGTAGTAGTCGATAGCTTTTTCCAAACCATCCGGCGTGAACTTGTTCCAAAAGAAGCGTCCTTTTAGATAAAGGTTATATGCCTCGACGTTATCGGTGTAGCGTTTGGCAAGTTGCTGGCGTTGTTCGCCGGAGAGCTGCGATACGAGCGCGTCTGCAACCTGCCGCGAAATAGAGTCCTGCACTGAAAAGATGTTTGTAAATTTTTCATCGAACTTACCCGCCCACACTGGCAAACCATCCGCTACTCTAACGAGCTGTACAGTGACGCGGATGTTATCTGCTGCGCGCTGTACTTTTCCTTCCAACAACAAATCGACTTTTTGCTCGCGGCCGATGGCGAGCGGATCCTGTTGATTGTCCTGATACTTCAAAATAGAACTGGTTGGCCTTACGACAATCTGTTTGAGGTTGCTCAACTTAGTGATCAAAGCGTCCGCCATTCCGAGTTCCAGTGCTTCATCGCGGTTCTCGGCCACCAGTGGCCGGAATGGCAGGACGGCGACTGATTTCACTTCCGGACTGGGTGCGCGATTTCTCCAGACATAGAGCCCGGCGATGGCCAGTCCGAGCACCGCCGCGCCAGCTATTCCCACTTGCCACACCCGCCGACGGTTTCTCTCTTGTGCGACCAACGCTTTGCGCTCTGCCGGCCGCGCACTGGTTTCACCGCCTTCCACGGTGATCGTTGCCGTGGTTCGCTCGCGGACAATGACCTCTGCAGTTTCAGTGGATAACTCTCTGACACTTGCCACAAAACGGTAACCCCGGCGTGGGACTGTTTCGATAAAGCGGTTTTCCGGTTGATTGTCGTCGAGCGCCTTGCGCAGCATCGACACAGTTACTTTCAGGTTGCCTTCTTCTACAAAGCTCCCGGGCCACACGCGATTCATCAATTCGTCTTTTTCGACAAGGTGACCGTTTTTCTCGACCAGCACCAAGAGCACATCGAAGGCCTTCAGGGTGAGGGGCACCGTCTGCCCGTCGCGCAGCAATACTCGTTCGGCGCAGTCCAGCCGAAACGGACCAAATTCGAAAACCTTCTTGGGCAGGTCGCTCATTCGGAGGCTGACGATTCTTTTACCGCTAATTAACCGTTCTTAAAGGACTCTTTTACCTGGCGAAGACTATCGTCCACGCCGAGGTGAGGGAAAAAGCCGGTTCGAATTCAGGAGCCAGGATGATCTCGATGATTCAGAAAGCAGCTCCAGGACGCTTAGCGCGGGCCATTTTAGCGTTGGCTGCCAGGAGCGGCAAGAAGATCGGTCAGGTCCTTGAACCGGACCATATCGACAAGAGTCACGAGCGGTTACCGAAACGAACAATTATCACGGTCGAGACCGAAACGTTGATGATCGTGCGCAGCGAACGGCGGATATCGAGTTCGTCATGGGAAGCCGATGATCTGCCTCGCGGTCCCCTGATGACAACCCGAGCCGAAACACTCGCCACAATCTTGAAACATTGGCTGGACGCGGCGTGCTCGCTACGTAGCGCAGCCGCGGATGAAAAGAAAACAAAACTTTAAGGAGAAAAAAGATCATGACAACTAGAAAAGGATTCGCGGTGCTCGTTCTCGCAGGAATGATCGCTGCTGTGATGGCCGTATCAGGCTCGCAGTTTAATGCCAAGGGCGGGGGCTCGACAGCACCGTCGTTGGAAGGTTCTTGGGAAGTCACCGTCATGCCGGACGGAGCAGACCCGATCGTGGACTTCGCGACGCTTACCAGCGGCGGGGGGATTATCAACTCCGATCCGGATCCCAATTTGAGCACGGGACATGGGACTTGGGTCCGGACCGCTGGGGACGAGTTCGCCACCACGTTCGTTCATTTCGTAAGCGCCGGCGGTGCGCCTCTGGGAACAATAAAAGTCCGCGCAACAATGCATCTCGATCGGGCCACCGACACGTTCAGCGGTCCCTTTCACACGGATGTGATCATTGGCGGGAACGTAGTGCAGTCCTTCTGCGGAACTGTTCAGGCGAAACGCATCAGCGTCGAGCCGATCGAGCCGTGCCCGTAATTGACGGTTTCGCCAGCACGCCGAGGCATTAGCCCGACTGTGAGGAGGGCTCTTGCGCCCATGGACTCTACGTTAAGAACAAACTCAAGCATTAAACAGGGAGGAATAAAAATGAAAACGAAGCGCGCATTAACCATTGCGGCATTTGTCTTACTAAATCTGGTGATCGCTTCTGTGGCAAGGGCCGAAGTCTCGCCCTGTGGCACGGGCGTTCAAACGAGGCGCGTGACCTACCTTAGCGACACGACCAATGCACAGGACAGCCGCACCGATCCAGGTGACACTGAATACAAAGTTAGGTTGCGAGGGTCACTGCATTACAAAACCTTGGAACCCGGCGAGGTGCTGAAGAATCGGCCGGTGCTGATTTTCAATCACGGCCATGAGCAAGAGAGAGGTGAAGCATGCGCAATCGTCAAGTACTTCACCAGCAAGAATTGGGTTGTGTTCGTGCCGCTTCGGCGCGGACATTACCTCGACAAAGACGATGACAACGATGGGGTTAACGAGCGTCTCCGTTCGACCGGAATCTACATCGACGACTTCGTTAGTGCTTGCGGGCGATCCTTCCTGGAAGCTTCTTCGTCGAACTATCTGACTAACCTATATTGCGGATCTAACGACTGTCGTGCGGAGATAGCTTGCGGAACCGAGCACCGCGATAGCGCGGTTGAGCTTGGCTACCTGAACGAGCAACGGATCGACGTGCGCGATCAGATCAGTTACATCAAATCATATCCCGCCATTGCGATTGATGCCCCGATCAAAAAATGGAAGCTAGCGGATCCGGATCAAATTGTCATTCTGGGACACTCGTATGGCGGAGGTTTAATGGTCTTCACGAACGCTCACGACTATGGACAAAGCGTTGCCATCGATATCCAGGGGGCAGAACTCTCGTGGGATAACGAAGAAGATCCGTATTGGAGCATCGATCTTCGTTTCGCCATGCACGAACAGAAGCGCCCGATGTTTCTGCTCCAGCCGAGGAATGGCAAATCTCTCAATCCGACCAAGAACCTGTTTGCGATTGCGGTGGATCAGCAATATCGATCGCAAGCCGCGATATTTCCGAATGCGCCATGTACGGACTATGCCACAAATTCCGACGGTGAAAAGATTCCGGTGTTTCCGCCCTGTCCAGGTACGGATGACCTCAAACAAGTTCACGGCTCGTTCATCGGCCACGCTGAACAAGTAGAGAACTGGGGTCCGTCGGTTATCGAGTTTGCGAAACGCTATCCACGGAATTGATCGCCTTCAAGGAAAGTTCGAACGGTAGGAATTCATTGCGTCTGTCTTGATGCGTTACTCCCACCCGCCCCTACTTCTTGCGAATTGAAATCGCCGACTGAAACTGTCATCCTTCGCGCGACAGTAATGAACAGAACGTCGGCTATTTGCCTGTTGATTCTCGCGGCGGCGGTCGGTGTGTTAATGCCCGCTGCGGCGCAAAAGACGAAGTCTGAGGATGCCCTCACACAGATGGTCGCAACTGAACGTTCTTTTTCGCGGACATCGGAACAGAAGGGAACTCGCGAAGCGTTTGCAGCCTTTATCGCGGAGGACGGAATTCTTTTTCGACCGCATGCGGTGGTTGGCAAGAAATGGATGCAGGAGCATCCGCTGCCGCCCTCGAACACTCGTCCACTTTTAACCTGGCAGCCAATTTATGCGTTTATGTCGCGTAGTGGTGATCTCGGTTACACCACGGGGCCGTGGCAATATAAAAGCGACATCAAAGACGCCAAGCCGTCAGCGTTCGGAAACTTCATGACGATATGGCGTAAGCAGGCTGATGGCACGTGGAAGTTTGTGCTGGATCTGGGAATCGACAATCCTGAGCCAAAGAATCAGCCGAAGTTAGTCTACGGGGCGACCCCGGTAAAATCTAAAGCAACAAACCCCATACGAGCGAGAGCCGATTTGTTAAATTCGGATCGTGAATTCTCACGGGCGTCGGCTAAACGAGGTTCCGTCGAAGCTTTTCTCAGTTTTGCGGCGGAGGATGTGCGCGTGTTTCGCAACGGCCATGAACCATTCGTGGGCCGGCGACGAGCCGTTGTGGCCATGAGGCCTCTCGCATTCGAGTGGAGATGGGAGCCTGATTTCGGCAGCGTCTCGGCTTCGGACGATCTGGCGTATACCTATGGAACATACCAGTTGCGCGACAAAGCAAAACAGGCAGTCATTGAGAGCGGGAACTACGCGCGCGTCTGGAAGAAATTCGCGGGGATGTGGCGGGTCGTTATCGACGTCGCGAATCCGGTGAAAGGGAATTGACCAACAAAGCAGCCCAGTTCGTGCAACTCATTCGCTCGACGAAACGCGAAAAACGTCTCGGTACGGTCATTCTGTTTGTAACTTCGCGATGTAATTCTCTTTGTCGCACCTGTTTTTATCACGCGGAACTAAATCAACCGGGCGACCTAACCTTTGAACAGATCGAGAAAGTCTCGCGCACGATGCCACCAATTACCGACTTGTGGCTTTCCGGGGGCGAGCCGACGCTGCGTCACGATGCTTCACAGATCGTTGACATGTTCGTCAGGAACAACGGCGTGCGCCGATTGATCATTCCCACGAATGGGCTCGTCAAAGAACGAGTTTACGCAATTGTCGACGCCGCACTGGCTTCACATTCTTCTTTGCACTTGTATCTGAACGTTGCGCTGGATGGTTACGGCGAAACGCACGATCGGATTCGCGGCGTGCATGGCCATTGGCAAAAGACACTTGACTGCATCGAGTCGCTTTACCCTCTGAAAGAGAAGTTCGGCGACAGGTTTCGGTTGAACGTGAACACGGTCGTTTGCGCGGACAACTACACTGAGATCGAACGACTCGGCGAGTTCATGTGGGGCAACTTCAAACTCGACGGCCAGTACTTCAACATTGTGCGCGGCGAAACTCCGGTTGGCGACGAAATCAAACAGGTACCATCTGAAGTTCTCCCGCCGATGTATTCATATGTCTCGCAACTGACAAAACGCTATGGCGATCGAATGTTTGCCGGCGACGATGTGACTTCTCGTCTCGCAAAAAATGTCGCATACGTCGGAACCATCACGACCCACTATCGAACTCAATATCGCAATTCTCTGAAGCCGACGGCGTGGCCGTTCGCGTGTACGGCCGGTGAGACGATCGCCGTGATCGATTACAACGGTGACATCCGCGCGTGTGAGCTACGCGAGAAGTTTGCCTCGCTGCGTGACTACGATTACGACTTCGGCGCGCTTTGGTCGGCGCAGGAAAGACAAGCGGAAGTGAAGGCGATCGACGGCGGCAAACCATGCTGGTGCACTCACGTCTGCTTCATTCACGATTCAATGCGGCACTCGCGGCGAGGCTTGCTGTTCGAAGGCCCAAAGAACTATGTCACGCGTACAAGCTGGTGACGAGCATGCCCGTCGAAGATCCTCAGGACACCAATCGGAAAACCGGTATCGCCTACGGGGCAGCACTCTCTTTGTTTGGCGCGGTCGTCTCCGGTCTGCTGTTGGGTTGGTTACTCGACCGGTGGTTGGGGACGAAGCCGTGGCTGCTGGTTGCGGGCGTAACTTTGGGTTCGGTTGCCGGTTTCTACGAGCTTATTCGCGCTACTTCAAAACTCTCCTGACCTCCGTCTGCATCGGGCAGAGTGACCTTAAAAACTGAAGTAAAATCTTCTCAGCCAATCTGACGAGCGCCTCGTCTAAAGTATTGACCTGATGGCGGCTGCTCGCTATAGTCACTTGAACCAGGGTCTCAGTCGCCCGGTGGCCCCTCCACCAACTAAAGACAAATTGGCTAGCCTCATTGTCGATTCGTAATCTGTTTTGACTAGAGAGCATCCCCTTATGAGAGATCGTGCTTCCTGTTTGCGGCGGCATCTGGCGCCGGTCGTGTGCGCGACGCTTCTGTCTTTTGCGGGTCTGCAGCAATCGGCGCTGGCGGCGAACCAGAAGAGTCCCGTCCTTTACAGCGTCTCGGCGGCATCCACGCGTGCGATTGTGCTCGAGTCTGTCTCTTTGGTCAGCGAGCCTTTCTCGCTAAACATGGAAACGAATTTCAGTCCCGCCGATCCGCGCACGCGCATCAGTCTATTCGGTACAGACTTCGAATTCCTGCAGGGCGAGGGAGCCAACGCTTTGTCAGCGGACGCGCAAGACGGCGCGGGCGCGATCTATCCGCTGAGAGTTGAATACGTGGGCGCAGTCCCCAGTTTTCCCGGGGTGTATATGGTTGTGCTGCGACTGAACGATTCGATGACGAGTAATCTCGGTGACGTGCTCGTGCGGGTTAACTTGCATGGAATCGCGAGCAATCGGGTGCGTGTCGCTATCGGACAAATCGGCGGCGGACCTGCGGACGATCCAGGTGTAACCGGAACGCCGGCGCCGTCAACGCCGCCCGGCGCGCCGACAGTGCTGACACTCGCGCAGTATCAGGCGCAATACAACGATCCCGCATTCGCTTCAGACAATGATCTGAAGAGATTTCTTGAGCAAGCGAGTTGGGGACAGCGTGGTGACGACGTGGATTTCAACCACCTGCGGGCCATTGGCATTCCGGCATACATTAATGAGCAGTTCAACACGCCACCGCAGTTTGTCGATTCGTCGACCGATCCAAAATTCGTGCTCTCTTCAAACTATCCGTTTCAAGCGCCGTATCCGCAGTTCTATCCTGGCGCGCCTGCGGTTGCATGCGATTCAAGTACAACCTGCTTCCGGGACAATTACACGTTGTATCCGGTGCAGAAGCAGTTCATGTTGAATGCGCTGACGCAACCCGATCAATTAAGGCAGCGCGTATCGTTTTCGTTTCACAAGTTCGTGGTGGTCGGCGGCCAGGTCTTGAACGGCAACCAGCCGTTTTGGTTCGCTCCATACCTGCAAACGATCGATCGTAATTCTTTCGGCAACTTCCGCACGATGCTTTACGAGATCACGCTCAATCCGGGCATGGGTGAGTATCTGAACATGAGAGGGAATTCAGTCGTCTCTCTCTCAAATCCGACGCCGAACGAGAATTACGCGCGCGAGATCATGCAATTGTTCTCGATCGGTGTGGACACGTTGAACCAGGACGGAACTCCGGTTCTGGACGCGCAAGGAAATCGTGTACCGACGTACGACCAAAACACCATAACCAATTTGGCGCGGGTGTTTACCGGTTGGGATCTTGATGCGAATAAGAGCGCTAGTTTTGATGGCGGCGCAACTCAGACCGCCATCGCAAACTATCAGGATCCGATGGTGCCGAATAACAACCGGAACAGATATGACACCAACGCCAAGACTTTGCTGATTGATATTCGAAGTCCAAATCCGGTCGTGATTCCGGCGTGTGGCTCGCCATGCACTACCGGCACCTCGGCGCAGATGCTCGCCGCCGACCAAGCCTACGCAATCTCATCGCTTGGTTTGGCGATCGACAACCTGTTTTACCATCCGAACGCCGGTCCGTTTGTCTGCACTCAATTGATTCATCAACTGGTAAGCAGCAATCCGAGTCCCGCTTACGTCGGTCGATGTTCCGCTGCTTTCGCGAATAACGGTTCAGGCGTGCGCGGCGACATGAAAGCCGTAATCACCAGTATCCTTTTGGATCCTGAAGCCCGCGGCGATGTGAAGACCGATCCGAACTATGGTCATTTGCGCGAACCAGTCCTTTTTATGACGCACCTGTTGCGCGCTTTCAATGTTACCGATAACACCAAGACGGACGGCGTGCTCGTGGCCAGCGCCACCGGCATCACCAACTTCAGCAACAGCCTCGGGCAGCTCGTTTTCGATCCGCCGACCGTGTTTAGTTATTTTCCTTCCGACTTCAATCTGCCGGGCACCAGTTTAGTTGGTCCCGAATTCGGCATTCTTGATACATCTACGACTTACGCGCGCGCCAATTTTGTAAACACCCTGTTCTTAACGAACACGTCGTTTCCAGGCATTCCGGTTACCAATCCGAATCGGCCCCTGGGCACGAAGATCGATTATTCCACTTATCAGGCGCTCGCCGGCAATCCTGCGGGGTTGGCCGATGCCCTCAACGCACGTCTGATGCACGGAACAATGTCGGCGTCGATGAAAACAAGCATCGTGAACACAGTCACCGGAATTTCAAGCGGCGACCTGGGAGGACGCACCCGCACTGCAATCTATCTGGTAGCCACTGCTTCGCAGTATCAAATCCAGAGGTGATTTAATGAATAAATCGCGAAGAAAGTTTCTAACTCAGTCGGCTTGTGGCCTCTCCGCCGCTGCGCTTGCGTCAGCCGCCGATCGCCTGGGATTAATCAATTCCATCGTGCAAGCACAGGACGCGGTCGCCACTGATTACAAAGCTCTGGTGTGTGTGTTTCTCAGCGGCGGATCAGACTGCAACAACATGCTCGTGGACCTTAATCAGTTCAGTGCATATGCAGCTGCGCGCGGAAACCCGAGCATTTCACCGAATCTGGGACTGACGCAATCGATGTTGTTGGCAATCAACCCGGCCAGTGGTGGCCAATTTGGCTTGCACCCCAACCTTTCGCCAGAGGTTGCTACGCCCGCCCAACCGCCTGGCCTTTTGAAACCGTGGCAGGATGGCAGACTCGCAATGCTCTGCAACTATGGACCGCTGTTGCGGCCGACCACCAAGGCTCAATATCAGGCAAATATCGGCGGCGCTTATCGTCCGTACCAACTATTCTCGCATTCGGATCAGATCAACCAGCAGATGAGCTCAATCGTGAATACGACCGGTCAGACGGGTTGGGCAGGGCGCGTTGCCGACAACACCGGTGGACTGAATGGCCCGACTATTTTGCCGATGAGTCTCTCGGTAGGGGGCACCAACCTTCTGCAAACAGGCATTACGACCAGGCAAATTGCCATCGGAACGGGCTCTCTGCAAAATGTCTTGAGTTTGAATTGGAGTGGACCCGCATCGGCGGCGCCGTTTACCAACGGCAGCGGCTTCCGTCAGTTACTGAGCTTTGACACGAATCAAGTTCTGATCAAAGGTGCAAGCGACACGATGAATACGGCGCTCAACGCCGACCAGATTCTGAATCAACCCGATCCGACGATCCCGACGCCACCCAATGTGACTGCATTTCCGAGCACGGGTATAGGCAACCAACTCAAACAAGTCGCAAAGCTGATCAAGATCAAAGATACGCTCGGAATGAAGCGCCAGATATTCTTTTGTACGTTGGGAGGGTTCGACACACACACGAACGAAACGGGCAGCGATCCAACTAATCCTGGGGGCCAGGGAACTCAGTCAGGAACACAGGGTGGCCTGCTCACGCAGTTCAGTCAGGCGGCGCGCGCGTTCTACGATGAAATGAATGCGCAGGGTAATGCGACCAACGTAACTCTATTCACCCTCTCGGATTTCGGTCGCACTTTTCAGGCATCAGGATTGGGCGCGGGTACTGTCGGCACCGATCACGCGTGGGGCAGCCATGCCTTTATCATGGGCGGTGCAGTGCTGGGAGGGACGTTCTATGGAACCTACCCGACCTTGGCGGCCAACGGACCTGACGACGATGGTGGCAATCGCGGCCGCTGGATTCCCACGACTTCGATCGATCAATACGGCGCGACGTTGGCACGTTGGTATGGTTTAGATCCTGCTTTGCTCACAACGGTCTTTCCGAATTTAAGTAAGTTCCCAACGCAGAACCTCGGCTTCCTGGGTTAATGGGCAATACAAGTTGGTGGGTAACTGTCCACCGAAGTCTTCGACGATGATTGAGCGCGCAATCGACAGATTGCTCAATCATCGTCGAACTGTTTTTGGTAAGCTGTGCTGGTTAAGTGCATGAAGTCCTTTCGGGAAATCATAGTCGTATCGCTTCTGCTGTTAGCCGGTGCTTGGCTCATGGTTGCGCAATCAAAGACGCGATTCGTGCGCGCTGGCGCCCTTGCGCGAGAGCAATTCCCACAAAGGCCACCGTCCGCCTCGGATTTCACCGCAGGCCTGCCGCTTGCCTTTGAGCAAAACGAGGGACAGACAGACTCGCGGATCAAGTTTCGATCGCGCCAGGCCGGGGCGGATGTTCTTCTGCTGCCGGCGGAGGCGCGTTTGCAGTTGCGTGACGCTCAGCATCCGCTACATATGAAATTGGTTGGTGCAAACCGCAAAGCCCGCATCGAGGGAGTTGAGGCGCTACCTGGACATCAGAATTATCTACTCGGTAATAATCCTGTGAGATGGCAAACGAACGTATCAATGTATCGCAAGGTTGCTTACAAAGGTATTTATCCCCACACAAATCTAATTTTCTACGGAAACAATCGCGAGTTGGAATACGATTTCGAACTGACGCCCGGCGCCGATCCCAAAGCCATTCAAATCGCTTTCGACAATAGTGCCAATCTGCAATTGGCGGACGATGGCACTCTCACTGTTTCGAGCAGCGGCCACAAGATTACGCAGCGAAAGCCGGTGGTCTACCAGGAAGTCGACGGTCAACGCGTGATCATCGACGGCCGTTATGTTCTGCTGGATAACCACAGCGTGGGTTTGGAAATCGGGAGTTACGATCACTCACAGTCACTTGTGATCGATCCGACTCTCGTGTTTTCAACGTATCTTGGCGGCGCAGCGGACGATTCGGGCAGCAGTATTGCGCGCGACAATGCCGGCAACATCTATGTCGCCGGCAGCACTGCTTCGACTAACTTCCCGACCGGTGGTCCGGCCTATGCGAGTAACAAAGGCCTTACGGACATCTTCGTGACCAAGATCAATTCGACTGGCACGACAGTCATCTACTCGACTTACATTGGTGGCAGCGGTATTGATCGTGCGAGTGGCATTGCCGTCGACGCGTCTGGGAACGCTTATGTTGTTGGACGCGTCGGCAATACGTCGACCGACTTTCCGACGACACCAGGATCACTCGCTTCAACATATCGCGGCGGCGATTTTGACGGCATCGTCTTGAAACTGAATCCTCAGGGAAACGCGCTCGCCTACTCAACGTTTCTCGGTGGCGAAGAGAATGACTCAGCCGAAGGAATTGCAGTGGACGCGGCGGGAATCGCCTACATCACCGGCGGAACTAAGTCGAATGGTTTCCCCGCAACCGGGACCGCGTATCAGGGTCAACGCGCCGGAGATACTGATGCTTACCTCGCCAAGATAAATGCCAGCGGTTCGGCTTTGTTGTATTCAAGTCTTATCGGAGGCTCGGGAACTGATCGTGGCAGTAGCGTTGCCGTCGATGGTAATGGCATCGCTTACGTCGCAGGTTATTGTGCGTCACCCGATTTCCCGACTGAAGATCCTTTTCAAACCGCGTTTGGCGGCAGCTTCGACGCGTTCGTTGCGAAATTCGACACGAATTCATCCGGAATAAATTCGCTGCCATTTTGTAGTTACCTTGGCGGCATCGGTGATGATAAAGGTTACGGTATAGCGCTCGATAATGCGGGAAACAATCTCTACATTGCGGGCCAAACCTCTTCGAATAACTTTCCCTTGCTTAATCCGGCGCAGCCTTCATTCGGCGGTTTGTTTGATGGGTTTGTCGCGAAGATAACAACCGGCGGCGTTAAGGTTTACGCGAGTTATCTCGGAGGCAGCGCCGACGACCGTGCGATCGGCGTTGCAGTCAATACCGCAGGCGAAGCCTACGTGACCGGCTTTACCTCATCGACAAATTTTCCGACCGTGAGTTCGCTGCAGGTTGCGAACGGCGGCGGGTTTGATGCGTTTTTGACGAAGCTCAACGCGAGCGGTTCAGTGTTTCTGTATTCGACCTACTTTGGTGGTAGCGGCAACGAGAGCAACACGAGCACGGTCACTTCGACTAATCCGATTACTGTTGATTCCTCGAACAATGCGTACGTCACCGGTTACACCGCATCGACTAACTTTCCGACCGCTTCTGCGTTGCAACCGGCATCAGCCGGCGCTCAGGACGTTTTTATTGCGAAGATCGCGGACACGACTCCGACCGCAGACTTTTCGCTTTCGATTGTTCCCGCCACTCGCACAGTGAGTCCCGGTGGTTCGACAACTTACACTATCACGGCAACTCCGGCAGGCGGCTTTACCGGTACGATTTCACTGGCCGCGAACGGCTTTTCAACTGACACTACGGCGAGTTTCACGCCGGCTTCGATCGTAATCAATGACTCATCGGCGAAATCATCAACGCTCACGTTGAACACGGTCGCCGCGACACCGCCGGGTACCTACGTCGTCAATGTCGACGCAACCAGTGGAAACCTGCAGCACGAAACATCGGCACAGTTGATTGTGTCAGGTTCGGCGAGCGCGAACTTGACGATATCAAAAACAGCATCACCCAACCCGGCAACGGCGTTGGCGAGTCTGGCGTACCGTCTGATCGTTATCAACAACGGCCCTTCGCCGGCAAACAACGTGACCGTCACCGACACGTTGCCGGCAGGAGTCAATTTCGTTTCTGCGGTGCCGACGCAAGGCAGTTGCAGTGGTACGACGACGGTCACTTGCAACGCCGGTTTGGTGAATAACGGCGGCACTCTGATTGTGAACATCACCGTCGTTCCCCAATCCCCAGGCCAGCTCAGCAATAGTGCCAGCGTCACCGCGACTGAGCCCGATACCGACAACACGAACAATTCGGCGACGATTCAGACAATCGTTGGCCCAGCGACCACAGGCCCATCGATGCTGGATGCGAATCTTTCCGTCACGACAGTGATTACGGGACTTTCCCAGCCGACCTGTCTGGCGTTTCTCGGTGACAAAGACTTCTTTGTAGTTGAGAAAAACACAGGCAAGGTGCAGCGCGTGGTCAATGGAGTCGTGCAAAGCACGGTACTCGATCTTGCGGTCAACAGCGCATCTGAGCGCGGCTTGCTCGGCATTGCTTTGCACCCCAATTTTGCGCAGAACGGTTTTGTTTATTTGTACTGGACGGAAAGCAGCACCGGCGCGGATTCGACGAACCTCGCAGATGTCTTCCAACCGCTGTCAAATCGCGTCGATCGTTACGTATGGAATGGCATCAACCTGGTATTCGATCGGAATCTGATTAAGCTGCGCGCTTACCAGGCCGATCCGAATCAACCGTTGCGCGGAAATCACAACGGTGGTGTGCTGCGATTCGGCCCCGACGGCAAGCTGTACATTTTGATGGGCGACAATGGGCGCCGTGGTCTACTTCAGAATTTGCCGTGCGGACCAACGACCGTTTGTCCTGGCCCGACCGTCCAGGACGATCAGTTCGGCGGGCCTGAGCCTGACAACGCTCACCTCACCGGATTTATTCTGCGCCTTAATGATGACGGGACCACACCGACCGACAATCCCTTCTACAACATTGTGTCGACCCTTTCACCCGAGGCCGCAGCGAACATTCGAAAAGTTTATGCTTACGGAGTGCGCAACGGATTCGGAATGGCTTTTGACCCGTATACCGGCAATCTTTGGGATCAAGAGAACGGCGATGACGCGTTCGATGAGATGAATCGCATCTTTCCGGGTGCTAACAACGGTTGGGTTCAGTTTATGGGACCGAGCAGCCGCGTCGCTGAATTCAAACAGATCGAGAGCACGTACGGCACGAAAGATTTGCAGCAGTTGCGCTGGCCGCCGACGAATACGGCCGATACTCCGAGCGCGGCGTTGGCACGGCTCTACATGCTGCCGGGAGCGCAATATAACGAGCCGGAGTTCAGTTGGAAATATGCCATTCCGGCATCGCCGCTGGGGTTTGTGAACGGTCGCGCGCTCGGGCCGCAGTTCGAGGGCGATATGTTCGTAGGCGCCGCGCGCACGTTTCTGTACGGCGGTTTCTTGTTCCGTTTCAAACTCAACGAGCCGGATCGCCTTCATTTTAATTTCAACGACAATCCGCTCCTGATTGATCGCGTCGCCGACAACACCGACAAGTTCGATATCACCGAGAGTGAGCCACTCCTAATTGGACAGAACTTTGGGATCACCACCGACATTCAGACTGGGCCGAACGGAAACCTGTTTGTTGTCTCGAACACTAACGGCGCGGTTTACGAAATTTTCGGCAAGCAACCGACGCTTTTCACGGCCACGTTGACCGGCGCGCAGGAAACGCCGCCCAACAGTTCGACGGCCACGGGAACGGCGACGCTGCTGTTGAGCCCTGACGAAAAAACGGCGCGCGTGTCTCTGAATTTCGCTGGACTCTCGACTGCGCAGAACGGCGCACATATTCACGGGCCCGCTGCCGCCGGCGTGAGTGCGCCGATTCTTTTCCCGCTCCCGAGCGGCAATCTGAGCGATGTTGTGATCGCGTTGACCTCAACGGATGTCCAGGACTTGAAGAATGGTTTGCTGTACATCAATGTTCACAGCAACAGTTTTCCGAACGGCGAAATTCGCGGTCAGTTTGGACCGGCGGGCAACGCAAACACCTTCCAATTCAATTCGACCACTGTGAACGTCGCGGAACGAGCAGGCACAGCGACGGTTACCGTTACTCGCTTAGGAAACTCAACCAGCTCAGCCTCGGTGAATTACGCCACGAGTAACGGCACGGCGACAGCACCGTCAGATTACATTGCGTCCGCCGGCACGCTAACATTCGCGGCCGGTGAAACGGTGAAGACATTCACAATTCCGATCAACGACGATCTCACCGTTGAAGGGAATGAAACCATTAACGTGTCGTTGACGAATCCAAGCGCTGGGAACTTTCTGGGCAGTCCGAACATCGCGACGGTCACCATCGTCGACAATGACATAGTCACAAGTTCGCCTCCGCAATTGAGTCTCGACACATCAGGACCCGCCGTAGATCAGTTGGCGGCGCTTGATTCGATTGTGTTCCTGCGCGATCCGTTCCCACGTCACAGCGTGGCGCAGTGGTTGAGTTTAGGCCCGGATCAAAATACGCGCGTGGTGATTTTCGCGGCGAACGTAAGCCTGAATTCGGGAGAGACTGCGTCCGCCGTCGTCGTAAATCTCACCGATGCTGCCAGTCAGACTTTCGATATTGCTGCCGAAGACGTGCGGGTGGTGCGCAACTCTGAACTGGCCCAAATCACTTTCCGCTTGCCCGACACTGTGGCCACGGGTCAATGCAGCGTGAAGGTGAAGCTTCACAACTTTACGAGCAATACTGGTGCGTTTCGAATTGCGCCGTGAAGGCGACGCTGTCCTTCTCATTTGACCATCTGTCCGCTGACCAACTCCTTCAAGATCGTGTCGTCCGGATCGATTTTGATATCGAGCGGAACTTTGCCGACGCGAACCTGGGCAGTGGCGAGTTTGTCTTTGGGTTGAAGTGTTACTCGCGTTGTCTTACCTTCGCTCGTTATTAACACGGGGATCGGATCGATAAATGGCGCACCTGCTTGCGTCTGTTTGAGCACGATCGTGACGAGGTTAGTGCCATCACGTCGTTCGACGGCTTGCGAGGACCACTCGTACACGGGATGGCCAGAGTCGTAAATCCAGCGAGAGAAAAAGTCGCGCAGATTTGTCTTCGACGTTCGTTCCAGCGCGGCGCGCAAGTCTTCGGTTGTGGCATTACCCTCTCGATGTTGGTTGTAGTAGTCGCGCAAACCGCGAAAGAACGCGTCATCTCCTAAGCGCATCCGCAGCATGTGCAGCACCCAGGCACCTTTCTCGTAATTATTTTCGTTCAGCAGCTTCATCAAATCCTGCGTCTGAGTGTCATGAATCGGCGCGTTCCTCTGCTTTTCATACGTGAAATAGCGCTGCGCGGCATCAGTCATGTAGGTGCGAAACGCCTCTTCGCCATCGTATTTTTGAATGAACAAGGCGGCGAAGTAGGTCGCAAAGCCTTCGCTCAACCAAAGATCCGCCCAGGTCGCTTCGGTTACGGAATCACCGAACCATTGATGCGCAATCTCGTGCGCGACCACACTTTGAATGCGGGAAGGAATTCCAAAGCGCGTGCTCAGTTTTTCCCGCCCACGCGGGTCGAAGAGATTGCTCGCGAAAACGATCGCACTTGAGTTCTCCATGCCCCCGAATTGCGTTGCGCCAACAATCAATGCGAGCTTTTCATAGGGGTAGGGCGCGACGGTCTGGTTGAAAAAAGCGAGCGCCGGTGCGGCTGCCGAAAATCCTTTTGGCGCGTATTCGCGATCGCGTTGGGCGACATTGAACATGAGGTTCGTTACCGACTTGTCGGGCGAGTTGATAATTGCGCCCTGGTTCGCCGTAATGATCATGCAGTAAGGCGGGATTGCTTTCGCTTCCTCAAATTTCCAATGCGAGGTCGCGGCGTTACCAGTAAGCGTTACAAATTTTCCATTTGCAATTACCTCGTATCGTTGGGGCGCGGAAACCGTGAACGACACGGTTGCCTTGGCCGAAGGATGATCGAGCGAGGGAATCCAGTAATGCACCCGGTTCGGCCAATTATCTCCGGTCGCTGAAGGTTTGCCGTCACGGTCTTTCGCAAAGACCATCCCATCTTTCGGATGGCCGTGATAAGTAATCGTCACGTTAAGTTTCTGTCCCCGAGTAGCCGGCTGCGGCAGGAAAACATTCAGCACCTCTGCGGTTCTTTCCGTTCGCGCGGCTTGGTTGCCCACAGTTACTGAATCGATCGGCAAGTCTCCAAAATCGAAATCGATCTTTGTTAGTCTTTGCGTCAATACCTCCGCCGTGATTTGTGCACGCGCCGACTTGAATTCGCTAAGTTGATCGTCGAACGCGACATCGATGTCGTAATGCAGCGGTCGCCAGGTCGTGACTGTCCGCTCGACGCGCTGCGCAAATAAGGACAATGCCGCGAACAATATAATGACAACGATTAAAAGGGTGCGTGGCGTCTGGTTTCTCATCTCTATCTAAGACCGAGCATCAGCAGCGCCGACCGATCAGAAACCTCGCCGCCGCGGCGACTCCAGTCTTCATATATCTCGCGTTCTTTGTCCGTCACCGGCCGATTGCCGATTCGCGCCGCCGGCGTGCGTTCAAACGCGCGTTCAGTCAGGGCCATGTGTTTCTTTCGAATATGCAGCGAGTCGGGGGCGGCGAGTGCGCGTTCTGCAGACTCAACGTCGCCAAACAGTTCTTCATAAGCAGACAGGTGCCAGACTGTTTTCGCGTCGCGCTGATCTATCGCAATTACCCGCAACAAGCCGTAGCCGCTCTCGAGTTGAAAGATCAAATCGTCGCCGGCCGCGAACTGCTCGCTCATGGCTGTAAAGTTAGCAGCAACTGCCGCTGCCGACAATCGATTGAAAATAGTGCATTCGAATTCTAGAATGCGGGGACACACTTGAGCTCCAAACGCGACTACTACGAGATTCTCGGCGCACGCGTAGACGCCTCAGCGCGCGAGATCGAGCGTCTGTACAAACATCACGCGCGAATCCGTCACCCAGATCGTGGCGGGGCCGAAGATGATATGAAAGCGCTTAACGAGGCGTACAGTGTGTTGGGTAACGCGCGCGCCCGGCGCGCGTACGACGATTCACGAAGCAAAACACGAGTTATGCGAACGGAAGTTAAACCTGCGACGCCCGCCGTCCGCGAAGTCGGTGTCTACGGCCAGTTGTTGAGCGCATCACTTGCGATTGCGCTTGGTTTGATGCTGCTGTTGCTGGTGCGATTCAACGGGCTTTGGTTTCTGTGGCCGCTATCAATTCTCGCGCTTGGCGTGATTGTGTTCGGAGTAATGCTGGCACATGCGGCCGTCCAAAACGCACGCAGACAACTTCCCATCAATCATCCCGCTCGCCGCTTCGCCGCAGTTCAGGAGATTTTGTTCTGGATGATTGTGATCAGCGGAGGCGCGGCGATCTATCTAATTGTGGTTTCCATCTAGAAATGATCACCGGACTCGATCTGCTATTTCTTGAAGTTAATAATCTGGATGAGTCACTGGAGTTTTATCGGGATGTGCTTGGATTCGAAGTTGAATCGCACACGCCCGACAGCGAGCCGCCAATCGCGTCCGTCAGGTCAGGCGGGCTGCGCGTAACTCTGGTCCAGCAGCTTGAAACAATGCTGAAACGAGGACGGGGCGTCCACTTCGTACTTGGCGTCGTTGACGTTGATGACTTCTATCAACGGTTG
>DASYPX010000325.1:0-4562 GCA_036006125.1 Pyrinomonadaceae bacterium
TGAACGGTTTGCGTTCTCTTTGGGGGGAAGCGTCTTGAGTTAGAACACGCGCAGCAGCAGGAGAATAATCACAATTACGACCAGCAACCCCAGGCCGCCGCTTGGTCCATAGCCCCAATTCCTGCTGTACGGCCACGCGGGGACCGCTCCCAGCAGAAGGATTATCAGGATTATCAGAAGAATTAGCCCCATACTCACACTTCCTCTCTCACGTGCGGCTCGGACGCCTCATAACGAGCCTCGAACAAGAACATTTCTAAAAAGCGCAAAGCGTGTGCCGGGACGGTCTTGAATCCTGGATGGAGCCGGAAGACTGCGCTGAGTCAGTGCGGTTTGGTGCCGATGAGTGGTTCGATTTCCGAAAGGATCTTTTCGACTAATCCAGGTTTCCGCGCCTCGATATTCAAACGCAGCAGTGGCTCAGTATTGGAAGGTCGAATGTTGAAACGCCAATCGTCGCCTGTCAGCGAGAACCCGTCTGTGAGGTCTTCGGTGCCGCGTCGCGAGAAATGGTCTTTCACTTTGGCGATGGTCGCTTGGGCGTCCTTGACTCGATAGTTAAGTTCACCAGACATGTAATGATCTTGCATGTATGGCCGCATCGTTTCCGAAAATGATTTGCCGGTGCGTGAAAGTTGTTCGAGCACTAAGAGGAACGGAATCACTCCATTGTCGGCGTAGAAGTTTTTGCGGAAGTAGTAATGTGCGCTCATCTCGCCGGCAAAGATCGCGTTCTCTTTGCGCATGCGATCCTTAATGAACGCGTGGCCACTCTTTGAAATGAGCGGTTGTGCTCCGTGTTGTTCGCAAACCTTGATCGTTGGCCAAATTACCCGCGGGTCGAAGATGATCTTGTTGTTGCCGCCGTGCTTTGTCAGCAGGACGTCGGCCAGGAGGGCAGTCACGTAGGCGCCCGAAATGAACTCGCCTTTTTCGTCGAGGAACATGCAACGGTCTGCATCAGCATCCCAAATCGCCGCGAATTCATGCTTTGATTCTCGCATCAACTGCTCAGTCTCTGCGCGATTGGCGGGTTGCATTGGATCGGGCGTACCTTTCGGAAAGGTGCCGTCGGGTTGCCAATTCAATCGGGTCATCTGCAAGCCCAACGCTTCGGCAATCAAATCGATGCCACCACCGACGTAGCCGAAGTTCGCATTCCCAACCAGGTGAAAAGGTTTGATCGCGTCGCGATCGATGAAGGTCAGCACGTGGTCAACGTAACCTTTGAGCACGTCCTTCTTTGTAACCGTGCCCTTCGTGTCAGACTTAACGCTCTCGTCCTTGCCTTCCTTGATGATGTCGCGGATTTGAAACAATCCTGTGTCGGATGAAATCGCGGCGGCTTTCTCGCGCACCATCTTCGCGCCGTTGTATTGCTTTGGATTGTGGGAAGCTGAGACGACAACTCCGCCCGAATATTGCTCGAACGAGCCGACTGCAAAGTAAAGCATGTCTGTTGTAATGCCCCCGATGTCGACGACATTCACGCCAGCGTCAACAAATCCATCGGTCAAAGCTTTCTGAAGCACGGGGCCAGATTCACGTGCGTCTCGACCGACGACCATCGTTTTCGGATGAAAGAGAAGTGTGTAGGCTTTCGCGATGCGAAAGTAAGCGTCTTCATCGAGGTCGTTCGGGTAAACACCGCGAATGTCGTACGCGCGAAAGCAGTCAAAGTTCATCGCGAAGCCTTTCGTTAAACTTTTTGCCACAAAGACACGAAGACACAAAGGGAGTTACAAAAGAATCGGCCTAAAACATTCATCATTCTTTGTGTCTTAGTGCCTTTGCGGCAAAAATCTACGCGCACGTGCGCGTGTAATCCGACAGCGCCGTCTTATCACCCAGCACGCAACCGGGGCCAACAATTGCCGAGCGCCCAATGTGACAGCCACGTCCGATGACGCCGCCGTTGATTTGCGCGGCCGTGCCCACACGCGTGTGTCCCCAAATTACCGAGTTCTCGATGCGTGCACGCTCTTCAATGTAACAACCCTTACCGAGAACCGAATTGATAATTTGAACTCCCGGCTTGATTGTGCAGTCGTCGGCGACAATCGACAACTCGTCGATGTCCGAGTGGGTGGCCGAATCGAAATTGCCACGACGATCCTTCACATGAAAACGTGTGACTCGATTCGCCAGCATGTCATGGTGCGCCTGCAAGTATCGGGCGGGTGTTCCAATGTCCATCCAATACGTGCGCGGCGGAATGTGCGCGAAAAACGCTTCGCCCTTTTCAAGCAGTTTCGGAAAAAGATCATATTCGAACGAATAATTCTCGCCTTTTGGAATCAAGTCGAGGACCTTCGGCTCGAGCACATACGCACCCGCATTAATGTTCCGGCAATCGGTTTCGCCGGGCTTCGGTTTCTCGACAAATCTCTGCACCCGGCCATCCCCGTCGGTTTCCACAACACCGTACATGCTGGCGTCTTCGACCGGAATAAGAAAAATCGACGCGGTCGCCTTTCGCTCCTTGTGTTGGCGAATCATCGCTTTCAAATCCAGATCGGTGAGGACATCGCCATTGAAAACGACGGTTGGTTCGCGAATTAGATCTTCGGCAAACTTATACGCGCCGGCCGTCCCCATCGGCTGCGGCTCGACCGTGTATTTCAGATTCACACCAAACGTTGAGCCATCGCCAAGTTGCTGTTCAATCTTCTCGGGCTGATATGAAAGCGAAAGGGTGATGTCCGTGACACCGGCGCGCTTTAGCGTATCAATCTGGTAAAGCAGAAACGGACGATTGCAAATCGGCACGATCGGCTTCGGCGTATACACCGTCAGCGGGCGCAGCCGTGTCCCTTTTCCACCAGCGAGAATAAGAGCCTGCATGATTAATTAGTGGACGCGTAAATGATTCGGGGGTGTAGTTGCAAGCGCCGAGGATAACACGGGTCATTTGATATTTTCCATTTGGCATTTTTCATTTGCTATCTGGTAAGCTCACCTCGAATGAGCACGATTAAGCAGGCAGTTGTCGTTAGCGCCGTAAGGACGCCGGTCGGCAAACTTCTCGGCGCCTTAAAGGGTTTCAAAGCGACTGATCTCGGCGCCATCGTTGTGCGCGAAGCGGTAAAGCGAGCCGGGCTGAAGCCAGTTGAAGTTGACGAAGTCATTATGGGCTGTGTCATTCAGGCCGGACTCGGACAAAATCCCGCGCGCCAGGCGGCGTTGCGGGGCGGCTTGCCCGACACGGTCTCTGCCGTCACCGTCAACAAAGTGTGCGGCTCTGGTTTGAAAGCCGTGATGATGGCGGCGCAAGGCGTGCAGCTTGGCGACACCGAAGTGGTCGTCGCCGGCGGCATGGAATCGATGTCGAATGCACCTTATCTGCTCCCGAAAGCGCGCGAGGGTTATCGTCTGGGAAACGGCGAGATTCTCGATTCAGTGATTCAGGATGGATTGTGGTGCGCGTTCGATGATCAGCATATGGGTTGCACCGGCGAGGTAGTGAGCGAACGATTTCATGTTTCGCGCGCAGAACAGGACGAATACGCCGTCAACTCGCATCGCAAAGCCTTCGCCGCGATCAAGGCCGGGAAATTCAAGGACGAAATCGTGCCCGTTGAGATTCCACAGAAGAAAGGCGCGCCCCTCTTTTTCGATACCGACGAGCCGGTCCGTGAAGACACTTCAATTGAAGGGCTTGGCAAACTGAGGCCTGCTTTCAAAGAAGGTGGCACAGTCACTGCCGGCAACGCGCCTGGCGTGAATGATGGCGCCTCAGCTGTGGTGGTGACATCCCAGGAACGCGCGAAATCGCTTGGAGTTGAGCCACTCGCTCGCATCATCGCGCAAGCGACGTCGGGAATTGAGCCGAAGCTTGTGATGATGGCGCCTGTTGAGGCGATTAAGAAATTGATCAAGAAAACGGGATGGTCATTGAATGACGTAGATCTGATTGAACTCAACGAAGCGTTTGCAGTTCAGGTTGTGGCAATTACGCGCGAGCTGAGTCTCGATCCCGAGAAGATCAACGTCAACGGCGGCGCCGTCGCACTTGGTCATGCGATCGGCCAATCAGGTTCACGCATCCTCACGACGCTGCTGTACGAGTTGAAGCGCCGCGACGCGCATCGCGGTATCGCCGCGCTCTGCCTCGGCGGCGGCAACGCCGTGGCTTTGGCGGTTGAGCGTTAATGACCGGCGAAGAGCACAACAAGACGCTCGCCACGCTGTATTTTATTTACAGTGGGATTCATGGACTCACACTCGTTGGATTATTACTCTTGGTGCTCGTGGTGAAGTTTGCCACGCCCGCGGCCGAGGTCATTTCGACAACGGCGCTCGTGATTGGCGGTGTCGCATTCGTAATTCTGTTTCTTGCAGTCGGTCTCCTGCCGCTACTAGTTGGTTATGGCTTTCGCAAGCGTGCTGCCTGGGTTAAGCCGCTCGGAACCATGGTTGCGATTATTTCACTCGTGAACGTTCCGATCGGCACCGCGCTGGGCGTTTACACCATGAAGTTTCTTCGCAGCGACGCCGGTCGCGCGCTCTACAAGGGAAAAGGCACGGCAGCTTCGGATGATGAATTGAACGATGCGATGCGG
>DASYPX010000326.1:0-6914 GCA_036006125.1 Pyrinomonadaceae bacterium
CGGGGAGTATAATTTTTCGCGTCGGATGGGGTTGGCCCCAAAGTCAACCGGTTGCAAGAGCTGTCCGACGCTTGAACATCGATAGTACCTGCCAGTGCCAGCCCGGCCGCCGAATCGCGCCCCCCGTGATCGCTACCTTCGAGCTGGCACGCGTTTTCATGGTGAAAAGTAAGCGGCTTCGATTTAATTCGAAGCCGCTTTCGTTTGGACCGCACCTTGTGAAGTTGCGTCCGCGCAAGTTATCAACTTGCGCTACATTCCCATGCCACTCATTCCACCCATGCCTCCGGGCATCGCGGGACTTCCTTTATCGTCTTCAGGAATCTCGGACACCATTGCTTCGGTCGTGAGCATTAGTCCTGCAATTGAAGCAGCATTCTGCAATGCCGTGCGCGTGACTTTCGCGGGATCGATAACGCCGGCTTTTACCAGGTCTTCGTATTCCTCAGTCTGGGCGTTGAAGCCGAAGTTGTCGTTCTTGTCGCCGCGAATGCGTTCGACAACGACAGCGCCTTCGCGTCCGGCGTTTTGAACGATTTGACGCAGAGGTTCTTCTAATGAGCGTCTCACGATCGAGACGCCGATCTGTTCGTCGGGGTCAGAACCTTTTCCCACTACAGCCTTAGCATCTTCCAGCGCTTTAGCAGCCCGAACCAGGGTAACGCCGCCACCGGCGACGATGCCCTCTTCAACAGCCGCACGCGTCGCGTGCATGGCGTCTTCAACGCGAGCTTTCTTTTCTTTCATCTCGGTCTCAGTCGCCGCGCCGACTTTGATCACCGCCACGCCGCCGACCAGTTTCGCCAGGCGTTCTTGCAGCTTCTCGCGATCGTAATCGGATGAAGTCTCTTCGACCTGAGTCCGCAGAGTTTTGACGCGTCCTTCGATGTCCGCCTGCTTGCCCGCGCCTTCGACGATGGTCGTATTGTCCTTGTCGATTGTGATCTTCTTGGCGCGCCCGAGGTCGGCCAGTTGAACGCTCTCCAGCTTGATGCCGAGGTCTTCGCTGATCACTTTCCCGCCAGTGAGAATCGCAATGTCTTCGAGCATTGCCTTGCGACGGTCGCCGAAGCCAGGGGCCTTCACTGCTGCGACATTCAAGGTTCCGCGCAATTTGTTTACGACCAAGGTTGCCAGCGCTTCGCCTTCGACGTCTTCGGCGATGATTAGCATTGGCTTGCCAAGCTTCGCCACCTGTTCAAGCAGGGGAAGCAGATCTTTCATTGAGCTGATCTTCTTCTCGTTAATCAAAATCAACGCGTTTTCAAGGGTAGCTTCCATGCGCTCGGGGTCCGTCACGAAGTATGGGCTGAGGTAGCCGCGATCGAACTGCATGCCTTCCACAACCTCCAAAGCCGTTTCCATCGTTCGCGACTCTTCGACCGTGATTACGCCATCTTTGCCAACCTGATCCATCGCTTCGGCGATGATGGTGCCGATCGTTGAATCGCCGTTGGCCGAAACTGTCCCGACCTGCGCAATCATGTCGCCTTTGACAGGCTTCGACATCCGCTCAATCTCGGCCACTGCTTTTTCCACGGCCTTGTCGATGCCGCGTTTGAGGGCCATCGGGTTCGCGCCGGCGGCAACCGTCTTTACGCCCTCGCGATAGATCGCCTGCGCAAGCACCGTCGCTGTCGTGGTGCCGTCGCCCGCGACATCTGAGGTTTTCGAGGCGACTTCGCGCACCATCTGCGCGCCCATATTCTCCATCGCGTCTTTCAATTCAATTTCTTTGGCTACGGTCACGCCGTCTTTCGTAATCGTGGGCGAGCCAAACTTCTTGTCAATCACGACGTTGCGGCCCTTTGGTCCGAGCGTGATTTTCACTGCGTCAGCGAGTTGATTGATGCCGCGCAAAATCGCTGCGCGCGAATCCTCGCCATGAATTACTTGCTTTGCCATTTAACTTTTCTCCTCAATTGTTGTTGACGAAGGGAACGCTTCATCGGACTAGAGATGTTGGATCCGACACCAAAACCCTACCCCGATACCCTTACTTGCCTTTCTTTCCCGCAGCGGCGCGCTGAATGATTCCAAGAATCTCATCCTCGCGCATGATCAAAAGCTCTTCGCCATCAAGCTTGATCTCGGATCCGCTGTATTTACCGAACAGCACGCGGTCGCCCGCTTTCACGTCCAGCGTCTGGCGCGTGCCATCGTCGCGATACTTACCATCGCCCACAGCGACGACCTCGCCTTCCTGCGGTTTTTCCTTTGCGGTGTCTGGGATGATGATGCCGCCGCGTACCTGCTCGCCCTCTTCGATCCGACGCACAATCACGCGATCATGAAGCGGCTTAATGTTCACTGCCATTTTTCCAAAATTCTCCTTTTTCTGATTCAGTTTTTGGCACAGTCGTGCTCAATGTTTGTATTCCTGGACCTGCCTCGTATTGGCAAAGTTGAACGATGAGTGCTAAAGAGCAATATAAGAAGGGTTCGACTGGTTGTCAACCGACCAACCAGACCAGTAGTCCCGACGTTGAGCCCTAGTGAACCCGGTGCGCCCGCTTCCGGCCGTTCGTGTAGGCGAGGTTGTGCTTCCGCTCCTGAGCGCGGTAGGAATTGACACGCTTGGAAATCGTGTTCCGATGGATACCGAGGGCTTCTGCGGTGTGAGAGATGCGTTTCTTGTTTCGGGCGAAGGCCTTCTGAATATAGAGTTTTTCAAACTCGTCGAGCGCTTCATCCAGAAGGATGTGGCCGTCCAGCATGTCTTCGATTACTGCTTCTAAACGGGGGCGTATCTGCATAGTCGTATTTTCGAATCTCGAGTCTGAAGTCGGAGGTATGGCGCCCGACGCCAGACTTCAGACTCAGAGACTTTCGCCCGTAAGTAGCTGATAAGCTTCCAAATATCGCGCTGTCGTGGCCTGAGCGATGTCTCGCGGCAACTCCGGCGCAGGTGGCTGCTTATTCCAATCGAGAGTTTCCAGGAAATCGCGCACATATTGCTTGTCGAACGACGCCTGGCCACGCCCGACCTGGTACGCGTCGGCCGGCCAAAAACGTGAGGAATCGGGCGTCAAGACCTCGTCGATGAGCAGAATTCGGCCTGCATTGTCGCGGCCGAATTCAAATTTAGTATCGGCGATGATGATTCCGCGCGCCCGAGCGTACTCGGCTGCTTGTCTATACAAATTAAGTGAGGCGTCGCGCAGCTGCGTCGTAACATCTGGCCCGACAATTTCCGCCATCTGTTGTTCGCTAATGTTTTCATCGTGGCCGGTCTCGGCCTTTGTTGCTGGGGTGAATATTGGTTCAGAAAGTTGTTCTGATTCGCGCAAACCCGAGGGTAGTTTGTGGCCGCAAACCTCACCTGTCTTTTGGTAATCCTTCCATCCGGAACCTGTGATGTAACCGCGCACGACACATTCGACGGGAAACACATCGGTTTTGCGAACGAGCATCGAACGACCGCGCAATTCGTTCGCGTGCCTCTGCACCGTCGTCGGCATCTCTTCGATGTTCGTTGTGATCAGATGATGCGGGACGATGGCGTCAAGCTTTGCAAACCAGAATTCAGAAAGGGCAGTGAGAACTTCACCTTTGCGTTCGATCGGAGTCGGAATTACGCAATCGAAAGCCGAAACCCTATCGGTCGCGACGATCAACAAACTGTTTTCGTCAACCTGATAAACGTCTCGAACCTTACCGCGCTTAAGTAATGTGAGATCAGAAAAGGTAGTTTCAACTACAGGGGCCACTGCGATCATTTTCAGTTGTAATTAATTTCAAACTTTGAAGCGACGCGATCTTGCTCATTCGTGTTCGTGCTGTCAAGAGAATGAGCAAAATAAAACCGACCGATTGTGATGAGATCACAATCGATCGGACTTAGAAGAAAAACTGAGCCGCAGATGAACGCAGATTAATGCGAATTAGACACGCGACAAAACTGCAATAGAGATTTTTTGATCTGCGTCATGAGCGAAATTCGCGGCTTGTTATGCGCTGGCCGATGCGCTGTTTGCGAGTACTTCACGCAATCTCCCAATTTGCGCAGCGTGATTGTGAGCATGGGCGGCGTAAATCTTTAGCCAATCTTCTGCCGAGTAGGGACCGCTTTCTGAATGCGTGCCTTCGCGATGCCAGTCCGCTTCAGTCATCATGTCGATTAATTGCGCAGTCGTGGCGCGCGCAGCGCGAAATGCTTCCAATGAGGGCGCGATTTCTCGTTCATTGTACCTAAGCATCACTGCGTATTGATCTTGATCGTAACCCTGAATCAGCGGGTGATCTTCGACGAGCAGACGTCTTAACCTGAGGCTGCTCGTGGTTTCGCTGTCGGCGAGGTGATGAACGATTTCGGCCGCGCTCCATTTTCCGGAGATCGGATGCGCAGTTAGTAAATTTGCCGGAAACCCAGCCAAATTTCGCGAAACTTCATCAAAACCAGCCTTGTATTGTGCGATTAATAGTTGCCTCTCTTCGGGGGTCATGCGGTCGTTCTTCCTCCGTTTTTTTAATGACGCTACCTGCGAACGGAAACTACTCTCACGTGGCACGGCAGTCAAGAAGGCAAGATTTCAGCCGTCCGCTTCTCATGCAAAATTATGATGCGTGCAGAAGCGAAGTGAATCGTTTTCAATTGCCAAAGGAATGCTATGCGCTCGCCAGAATTCGCGGAATTCCCTGTGAATCGCGCGATGTTTCTTGCTTGATCCTTGCAATATCGATGAGGTTTGACTCCTTGGAATATTGATTGCACTCACCCACAGCGTAGTTCTCACCTGCGATCTGATTTTGAGTTGAAGATTGGAGAACGATTATGGCTGAACGAGAAGCAGAACATAGACGAATAGTTGTGGAGACGCCGACGACACGGCGTGAGGTCGAACGTACTGAAGCGGTGCGTCATTCAGACAGTGGAATTTCAGGCGCCGCATTGGCGGCAATTGTAGTGGGTGTGATTGCACTGGCGGCGATCCTGATTCTCTTCATGATGAATCAGCAGCAAGCTACAAATGACAATCTCGCTGCGCAGCAACCGACAACGATTGTGCAGCAACCGGCACAGCAACAACCGCCGGTGATAGTGCAACAGCCGGCGACCACTACTCAGGCGCCGCCTGTGATTATCAACAATCCTGCGCCGGCAGCAGGTTCGGGCGGGACGAGCGCTAACGATGACGCGAATGTCCAAGCGGCTATTGACAAGAAATTAAGTGATGACCCAACGCTGTCGAGTTTGGGAATCACCGCAACGGTGATTGACGGCAAAGCTACGCTGACTGGCATCGTCAAGTCAGAAGCTTTGAAGGCTCGAGTCGAAAGAGAGGTCCGCGCGGTCAAGGGAGTCAAGACAGTCGATAATCAGATCTCTGTCGGCTAAACAATTTGTCGTGTCCCTGGGCGCGGACTCGCACTCACTAAGGAAGTTTTGAGGCGCGCCCAGTCACCCCAGCATCAGGAACGCCGTTGCCGAAAGCAGCGGCGTTTTTCTTTTCAGACTTGATGTCTCTCACTGTTTTCGCCACACTTCGCCCATGAACGAGATTCCCCGAACCGAACGCACAACTTTAAAGCGATTGCCGAAGCGCGGCAGCTTCGATCGAGAAGTAATTAATACGATTCTCGATGAGGGTTTTGTCTGTCACGTCGGATTTCTAGCCGAAGATAAGCCCGTCGTGATTCCAACCGGGTACGCGCGTGTCGGTGAAAACCTGATCATTCACGGTTCGCGGGCCAGCCGAATGTTGTGTGCACTGGGAAAGGAGATTGATGTGTGCGTTACGGTCACCCTCATCGATGGGCTGGTACTCGCGCGCTCTGCATTTCATCACTCAATGAATTACCGATCGGTAGTCGTTTTCGGACGCGCTCACGCCATCGAGACTCGCACAGAGAAACTTGCCGCGCTGCGTGCGCTATCCGAACACATGATTCCGGGCCGTTGGGACTATGTGCGGGAGCCGAATGAGCGCGAATTGCAGCAGACGACAGTGCTCTCAGTTCCTCTTAATGAAGCATCGGCAAAGATCCGTACCGGCCAACCGATTGATGACGATGAAGATTACGATTTGCCGATTTGGGCGGGGATCCTCCCCCTGCGGCTGTTCGCGCAAACCCCCGTCGCTGATCCCCTCCTCAGAATGGATATCGACATCCCGGGCCATGTGCTGTCATACCTCAAACGGTGATCAGATCGGACTTCCGTGGGTGGCGTTTGAAAGACGTAAGATCTTACTCCCCAGCCGCAGTTGTGGAACTCAAAATGCTCTAGTTAAAACCTCGAATGGCAAAGTCCCAACGAAACCGGCCATGGTGGCTGGAGGAGGATGGAGGAATCTGTCCGGCATGCGGTCACGCGTACGCATACCAGACGGAGTATCGCTGCGTCGCATGTGATGGTCCCATTTGCACATTGTGCGTTGAGACAACCATCCAGATTGAGATTTGCTGCGTTGGCTGTGAGTCAACAGACCAGCGCGCGGAAGCGGTAGGTGCATAGATGGCTGCGCGAGCAATCTGGAAAGGCGACCTGAAACTTAATTCGACGAAGGTGCCGGTCAAGCTATATTCGGCCGTGCAGGATCAGACCGTTCGTTTCCATATCCTCGACGTGAAGTCGAAGCATCGCGTGAAGCAGCACATGGTCGACGCTGAATCGGGAGAGGAAGTACCGAATGAAGAGATTCAAAAAGGGTTCGAAGTTGAACCGGGAACGTTTGTGATCCTCGACGAAAAAGAGTTGGCCAGTCTTGAACCAGAAGCATCGCGCGAAATTAACGTTGAGCAATTCGTTCCACCGAAGGAGATTCCGCCGGAGTATTACGACCGGCCTTACTACCTTGGACCGGACGGGGATTCCGAAACGTACTTCGCACTTGCGGAAGCGCTGGCAAACCGGGAGAAGGAGGCGGTGGTGCGTTGGGTGATGCGCAAGCAGCCTTATGTCGGCGCGATTC
>DASYPX010000327.1:0-3161 GCA_036006125.1 Pyrinomonadaceae bacterium
TTCGGGCATCGATACTTTCAGCAAGATCAACTATGACCAGGTTCGCAAAATCGTTCAGAACTCGGGGATTCCGATTTACATCATTGGCACCGCCCAAATGTTCGTGAAGAAGTATGGCGATATGATGGACCCGGGACGTGGTAGCAACATCATGGGTGTGCCAATCGACCGCATGACATTCCTCCAGGCGGACAATACGTTGAAGACCTTCGCCAAAGAAACTGGCGGCGCTTACTTTCCGGTCACTTTTGAAGGAGAGTTGCCGACGGTGCTCAGCTCGATCAATGGTCTGCTGCGCAATCAATACAGCCTCGGGTTCAGCGCGGGCGACGTGCGCGACGGAAAACCGCACAAGATTCTGGTCAAGGTTGACGTTGACGGCGACGGTGTTAGTGATGAGAAAGCCTACCGCGTACAGTCGCGCGAGGTCTTCATCGCGCCCAGGGCGGATACCAGTAAGCAGTAGGCACACCGCAGGAGGCAGTAAGTAGGAGAAAGAGCATTGGAAATTGAGAATTGAAAAATGCAAATTGGCGATGTGAATAATCGGTAATTTGCCACTTGGAGAATTTTCCACGGGCGCGTGAATCTCGTTCGCAATCGTTCATCCGGCGTCGAATGCAATTCGCAATTTTCATTTTTCAATTTTTAATTTGTACCGTTTTTAATACCTGTTTGCGCTTTCCTCTTTCCTCTTTGCTCTTTGGCCGCCGCGGCGTGTAAAGTAACCCTGTATTTCCCGCAATTCTCCCTGCTTTTACAAAACTCGTTCGGAGGTCGAACTGATGTCGAGTGAAGTGATCACGCCGGGTGAAGCCGCAGCGGCGCAGGAATTTCCCGATCGCGTCGGATTCAAGCCTGATAACCCCTATTTGACGAACTTTCGGCCCTACATCCCGGCCAGCGTCGTGCTGCCGGAATTGACCATCCTGCCGCTGATCATGGGAACCGTGTTGGGAATGATTTTCGGCGCGTCGTCTCTCTACCTGGTTCTGAAAACTGGTTTGACGGTCAGCGCTTCGATTCCCGTCGCGGTGATTTCGATCACACTGTTTCGCGCACTGTCGAAGATCGGACTCCGCAACGCGAACATCCTCGAGAACAACATCGTCCAGACGGCCGGCTCAGCCGGTGAATCGATTGCGTTTGGCGTCGGCGTGACGATGCCGGCGATCATGATTCTGGGTTTCGACCTCGAGTTCACGCGCGTGATGCTCGTCGCGGTGCTTGGCGGCCTGCTCGGCATTCTCATGATGATCCCGTTGCGTCGCGCCTTGATCGTTGCGCAGCATGGATATCTGAAATATCCAGAGGGCACGGCTTGCGCGGAAGTTTTGAAGGCCGGCGCTGATGAAACCTCGCGTGCCGCGGCCCACACTGACACCACGGCGCCGGTTTCTGAAGTGCGCGCGTTGCCAATCTTCACCGGCCTCGGCATCGGGTTCGTTTACAAGGTCGCGATGGATGCCTTCAAAGCCTGGAAGGACACTCCGGAAAAAGTTTTTGGCGGCGCATTCAGCGGCGGATCGATTGCCGCGGAGATCAATCCGGCGCTGCTCGGCGTGGGTTACATCATTGGGCCCCGCATCGCTTCGATCATGTGCGCCGGTGGTGTGCTTGCGTATCTCGTGCTGATTCCCGCGATCAAGTTTTTCGGAAGCGCGATACCGAACGCATTGCCGCCGGGCGGTCAGCCAATCAGTGCAATGAGTCCGAACGACATTCGCGGCGCGTACGTGCTTTACATCGGCGCGGGTGCGGTCGCCGCCGGCGGCATTATTAGCCTGGGCCGATCGTTACCGACAATCTGGAGCGGCTTGAAAGGCGGTCTGGCAGATTTGCGCGGCGGGCAAGCGGCGCGTGCCGGACTGGTACGCACCGATCAGGACATGTCGATGAAATTCGTGCTCGGCGGCATTTTTGTCCTGCTGGCGCTAATCGTGATCTTCCCGCAGCTTGGTCTGCAATGGAACATCCTCGGCGCGATTCTGATCGTGGCCTTCGGATTCCTGTTCGTAACGGTTTCGTCGCGACTTACGGGTGAAATCGGTTCATCGTCGAATCCGATCTCAGGCATGACGGTGGCGACGCTGCTTCTGACGTGCTTGATCTTTCTACTGGTCGGCTGGACAGGATCGGTTTATTACGTCACCGCGCTTTCGATTGGCGGCATTGTCTGCATCGCGGCCTCGAACGGCGGCACAACTTCGCAGGACTTAAAGACAGGCTTCCTCGTCGGCTCGACGCCAAAGCATCAGCAGGTGGCAATCCTGGTCGGCGCGCTGGCCTCGGCCGTGATGCTCGGACCGATTCTGTTAGAACTCAACAAAGCGGGAACAGTTTACGTGCCCGTCACCGATCCTAAAGTTGCGCAATCAGCAAACTTCAAAGTTGACCCTGTGCAGCTGCAGACCCTGAAAACGGAAACGCTATCCGGTCCGCAGGGCGCCAAGGATACAAAGACATACCGCGCTTATCACAAGACCGACACTGAAGGCGGGAACGCAGTCAAATATCTCGTCGACGACAGTGGCACGCCTGTGTATCTTGCTGATCCAGCGATTAATGGTACGCACAAAGAGCGACCTGACCATTCGACCGTGACGAAGTTCGACGCGCCCAAAGCCGTGCTGATGAGCTACATCATCAAAGGCATCCTCAGTCACAAACTGCCCTGGACCCTGGTGTTGCTGGGAGTGATGATCGCGATCGTGCTTGAGATGTCGGGCATTCCGTCGCTCGCGTTTGCCGTTGGAGTTTACCTGCCGCTCGCTTCGTCGAGTCCGATCTTCATCGGCGGGATGGTACGTTGGCTGGTCGACAAGTACGTGCGACGGAAGTTCGCCAAGCAGAGCCTGACAGAAGAACAACTTGTCGCTGAGGGCGACAAGAGTCCAGGAGTCTTGATGGCCTCGGGCTACATCGCGGGCGGTGCGTTGGCGGGCATCATCTTCGCTTTCCTGAACAGCATGCCTGCGTTATCAAACTTCAACGATAAGATCGGGGCTTGGGCGGGACACAATCCGTTTTTCCACGGCAACTTCGAGAACTTCCTGCCGCTGAGTCCGTTTGTGATCATCACAGTGCTCTTGTATCTCGCGGGTCGTGAATTGATCCTGCGCGGCAAAGACACCGCCAAGACTGGCTAAAACATCAAACAG
>DASYPX010000328.1:0-6929 GCA_036006125.1 Pyrinomonadaceae bacterium
ACAAGCTCATTCGAGCGCGGAGTACGCGCCGGGATATCTACTCTTCGCTCGTGAGAACACATTGGTTGCCCAGGGGTTCGATATCTCGAGATTGGAAATGAAAGGTGATGCCTTCCCGATTGCCGAGCAAGTGCCGCGCAACCCTCAGAATGGACGCGCAATGTTCTCCGTGTCCGAAAATGGTGTGCTCGCTCTCCGGACCGGCGGCCTTGTGCAAAATGAACTAGTCTGGTTTGACCGTACCGGCAAACAACTCGGAGAGGTCACCTCGCCGGGTTCTTACAGTTCGCCTTCATTTTCGGCGGACGATAAGCGAGTAGCGGTGCGCCGCGCTGATCAATCGAATAACTCGGATATTTGGTTGATCGATCTGGAGCGCGGCGTTCCGACACGGTTCACCACCGATTTGGGCCTCGACAATTTTCCCGCGTGGTCACCCGATGGAAGCCTCATTGCATTCATCTCAACGCGTAATGGGCAGACTAGTATTTATCAAAAGTCTGCCAGCGGCGCAGGCGCCGAGGAAGCGCTCATTACGTCCGCAGAGCTGAAATACAATCCCCAATGGTCTCCCGACGGGCGCTTCATCCTGTATGCGCAAATTAGCGCGACGACGAATGTCGATCTGCTTTTGCTTCCACTTTCGGGCGAGCGAAAAGCCCAGCCGTTTCTGCAAACCAGTTTCATCGAAGCACAAGGTCGCTTTTCACCCGACGGTCGGTGGGTGGCTTATATCTCGAATGAGACGATCCAGTTTGAGGTCTATGTTCAGAGCTTCCCTGCCAGCAACGGCAAGGTGCGGATTTCAACCGGGGGCGGCTCGCAGCCGCAGTGGCGAGGCGATGGGCGCGAACTCTATTACTACACGCCTGATCGGAAATTGATGGCGGTGGACGTAAATGGCGAGGGTTCGACATTCAAAGTCGGTGTCCCACGACCCTTATTCAATATTCGCGTGGTAGGCGCGGGAATAGATCAAGGTTTCCCTGGCAACGGATATTATGCGGCGACGCGCGACGGCAAACGTTTCCTCGTTACGACATCGCCCGAGGCTGGGGAGCGTCAGCAAATCAACGTCATCCTGAACTGGACGGCTGACTTGAAACGATGAGTCTTCAGGCCGGCACAAAACTCGGCCGCTACGAAATCCGCGCGAAGATTGGCGAGGGCGGAATGGGTGAAGTGTACCGAGCTTTCGATCCGACGATTCACCGGGAAGTCGCAATCAAGGTCTTGCCGGCCAGCGTCGCTGACGATGCTGATCGCTTGAAGCGTTTTGAACAAGAGGCTTGCGCCGCAGGTAGTCTTAATCATCCGAACATACTGATCATTCATCATGTCGATACGGATGAAGGCGCGCCCTACATCGTCTCGGAATTACTGGAAGGGCAGACGTTGCGACAAAGACTGGGTGGAACCGCGTTCGCGCCGCGGCGGGCGATCGACTACGCGAATCAAATCGCGCGCGGTCTGGCCGCCGCGCATGAGAAAGGAATCGTGCATCGCGACCTTAAGCCCGACAATATCTTCATCACGAACGACGGCCGGGTGAAGATTCTTGATTTCGGCATCGCCAAATTGACGCAGCCTGACAGCAGCCAACCACAAACTGGGATCCCTACGCGTCGTGTCGATACTGATCCAGGAAAAGTACTGGGGACGGTTGGGTACATGTCGCCTGAACAGGTCAAAGGCCGCGCGGTCGATCATCGTTCAGACGTATTTTCGTTCGGCGCGATTCTCTACGAGATGCTTTCCGGCCGGCGCGCTTTTCATGGTGAGTCCGCAGCCGAAACGATGAGCGCGATCCTGAAAGAAGACCCACCCGACCTTTCGGAAACGAACCAAAGAATCTCGCCCGCACTGGAACGTCTCGTTCATCATTGTCTTGAAAAGAATCCGGAAGAACGGTTTCATTCCGCCAGGGATCTGGCGTTTGCGCTCGAGGCGCTTTCTGGGACCAGTCCGACTTCATCTCAAACGACCGCAATGTCTGCGCTGCCGGCGCGACGAATGACGCGACGCGAACTTGTGCTCGCGTCAGTTGCGGCCGTCGCGATTCTCGCGGTAGTTGCGCTCGCCGCTGCGATGGCCATCTCGTATTTTCGCCGCTCGCCAACTGAAGATCACTCGGTCCGTTTTGCCATTAATCCGCCCGAGAAGACTGGTTTTAGCTCCTTCGCTATTTCACCCGATGGCCTTCGCCTCACCTTCGTCGCCACGGAGGCGGCAGGGAAGACTCTCTTGTGGGTTCGACCGCTCGACTCGACTAACGCGCAGCAACTGCCCGGTACGGAGGACGCCGCGCTTCCCTTCTGGTCGCCTGATAGTCGCTTCATTGGATTCTTCGCCGCGGGCAAACTTAAGAAGATTGAGGTTGCCAGCGGCGTGGTGCAGACGCTTTCCAAAAATACGCCCGTTCCTCGCGGCGGTACCTGGAGCCAAAATGGCGTCATTGTGTTTGTACCCACACCTAACGATCCGCTTTATCAAGTGTCAGTGGCAGGTGGTGAGCCAACTCAATTGACAAGGATTGACACGGCACATCAGGAAGCTTCTCACCGGTGGCCTTATTTCCTGCCCGACGGTCGTCATGTGTTGTATTCGGTACAGGGCGGGCCACAAAGCCAGGGGATTTATGTCACTTCGCTTGATGGAAAAGAGAACAGGCGGTTACTAAACGTCGTCAATTCAACTGTGGCGTTTGCCGCGCCGGGCTTTCTCTTCTTTCGCCGCGAGTCAACACTGATGGCCCAGGCCTTTGACGCGGATAAGCTCCAACTCGCTGGCGAGCCATTTCCAGTCGCCGAACCGGTAGGATATGAAATAGCTACATTTCAAACCTTCTTCTCAGTATCACAAACCGGCGTGCTGGCTTACAGCAGCGGCAGCACGGGAGGGACACAACTTGCCTTAATAGATCGAACCGGCAAGGAGTTGGGCCGGGTTGGCCAACCTGGTAACTACCTTCGTCCTACGCTATCACCTGAGGGAAAACGCGTCGCGGTGGATGGCGTTGACTCGCAAGGGAATCGTGACATCTGGCTCGTGGAACTAGCGAGCGGAAACCCAACTCGTTTTACGTTCGATCCGGCGACCGACATATTTCCCGTATGGTCACCAGACGGCAGCCGCCTCGTCTTCTCTTCAGATCGACAAGGTCCGCGGAACATCTATCAAAAAAGCGCAACCGGCGCAGGTAAAGAAGAACTGCTCTACAAAACTGATGCAAACATCTTCCCCTCGGACTGGTCTGCCGATGGGCGATTTATCCTCTACCTGGCTAACGATCCCAAGACAAGGCTTGATGTGTGGGTCTTGCCACTGGCCGGAGATCAAAAGCCATTTCCGTTTTTGCAGACTGAGGCGAACGAGAGAGCCGCAAGGTTCTCACCAGACGGAAGATGGATCGCATACACCTCAGACGAATCGGGCATAAATCAGATCTATGTGCAGAGCTTCCCTGACGGAGGTGGCAAGAGGCAGATCTCGGTGAACGGTGGTTATTGGTTGGCGTGGAGGAGCGATGGCAAGGAATTGTTCTACGTCGCCGCCGACAAGAAAATGATGGCCGTAGGCGTGCAAGCCGATGGGCCCAACTTCGAAGTCGGGACCCCTAAGGCTCTATTCGATGTGAGGGTTCAGAGCTTCACTAGTGTTCAGGCGCAATTCGCGGTTTTCGCAGACGGCCAAAAGTTTTTGGTTGCCAACAGCTATGGAGAACTCACCTCCGCGCCGATTGAAGTTGTGTTGAATTGGACCGCGGCAGTGAGGAAATGATGCTTGAAGCGGGCACAAAACTCGGCCGCTACGAAATCCGCTCGAAGATTGGCGAGGGCGGCATGGGCGAAGTGTATCTGGCTGAAGACACGCGCTTACATCGCAACATCGCGCTAAAGGTTCTTCCCGCAGAACTCGCTTCAAACAAAGATCGGATGCGGCGATTTGAGCAGGAAGCGCAAGCGGCGGCGGCGCTCAATCATCCGAACATCGCGCACATCTACGAAATTGGCGAGTATGACGGCACGAGCTTCATTGCCATGGAATACGTTGACGGCCACACGATGCGTCAACTGATTCACGACCGGCAGACTGAGCTGACAAAGCTGCTACGTTGGCTGCAACACGTGGCCGACGGTTTGGGCAAGGCGCATGCGGCAGGAATCGTCCATCGTGATCTGAAGCCCGATAACATCATGGTGACGCGTGAAGGTCACGCGAAGATTCTTGATTTTGGGTTGGCGAAGCTAATTGAACCGCAGCAGGCGTCCGGTTCGCTTGGTTTACCAGTGATGCAGTGCTCATGACTGACTTTAAATAGTCCTCTCAAATGATTGAAGCGGGCACAAAACTCGGTCGCTACGAAATCCGCGCAAAACTTGGCGAGGGTGGAATGGGTGAGGTGTATCGCGCCTACGACGAGGCGATGCATCGCGAAGTCGCGATCAAAGTCTTGCCCGCGGGCCTGTCGGCTGACAAAGATCGACTCACGCGCTTTGAGCAGGAAGCCCACACCGCCGGCTCGCTTAATCACCCGAACATTCTCGTGGTTCATCACATCGAGACACACGATGGCGCGCCGTACATCGTCTCGGAACTGCTTGAAGGTGAGACGCTCCGAGATCGAATGGGAGGCGTGGCTTTGCCGCAGCGGAAGGCCATCGATTACGCCCTGCAAATCGCGCAAGGCCTGGCGGCGGCGCACGAAAAGGGAATCGTTCATCGCGATCTGAAACCAGAGAATGTCTTTATCACCAAAGACGGGCGCGTGAAAATCCTGGATTTCGGGTTGGCCAAACTAACGGGAGCGGACGGCACGCAAGCGCAGACTGAAGTTCCGACGCGACGCGTGAATACTGATCCCGGCATGGTCATGGGTACTATCGGCTATATGTCGCCGGAGCAGGTGCGCGGCAAGCCCACCGACCATCGTTCAGATGTCTTCTCGTTCGGCGCGATCTTGTATGAAATGCTTTCCGGCCGGCGCGCGTTTCGCGGCGAATCGACGGCCGACACGATTAGCTCGATCCTGCGTGAAGACCCGCCTGATCTCTCCACGACTAATCGCGGCATCAATCCTGCGCTTGAACGAATAGTAAATCATTGCCTGGAAAAGAATCCCGAGGAGCGTTTCAACTCCGCTCGCGATCTGGCCTTCGCACTCGAGGCGTTGTCAGGGCCGGCAACAACTTCTGAATCGACGACGACAGTCTTGTCGGCGCTGCCGATTTCTAAACGAAAGCGGCTCGAAATGATTCCGTGGGCCATTGCCGGCATTCTCCTGATCGCGTGTGCGTCGCTCGCGCTGCTCTATTTCTGGCCAAAGCCGACCGACAAACGACAAACCAGTTTCGCAATCGAGATGCCTGAGAAGGTAACCGAGCTAAGAACGCCAGCCATTTCTCCGGACGGCAGAATGATCGTCTTTACCGGTATGGCGGAAGGGAAAAGCGCTCTCTACCTGAGAACACTGGATTCGATTAATGTGCAGCGGTTGGCCGGCACCGATGACGGCAGCGATCCATTTTGGTCGCCGGATGGCCGCTATATCGGCTTCTTCGGTGAGAACAAATTGAAGAAGGTTGACGTGACCGGTGGCATGCCGCAAACCATCTGCACCGCCACGGAAGCGTTCGGCGGCACGTGGAATCGCGACGGAGTAATCCTGTTTGCCATGAGCGGACAAGGTCTTCATCGAGTTTCAGCGGCTGGCGGAGAATCGACGGTGGCCCTGGCGCTGGATACGACTCAAAGTGAAGTTGATCACGACTTTCCTTATTTTCTGCCGGACGGCCAACATTTTCTTTATTACAGCTTCAAAGGTAATCGCGGAGCGCCGGAAGTATTCGTCGGATCGTTACAGGGCGATCGCAAGCTCCTGCTCAGAAATAATTCGAATGTTGCCTATGTGAATGGTTACCTGCTATTTGCGCGCGGGTTCACGCTGATGGCACAGGCTTTCGATGCGAACAAACGCGAGTTGAAAGGCGAGCCCTTTACGGTCATGGAAAATGTCGCCTTTACCCCGAGCAGCAGTTATTCACATTTTTCAGTATCGGAAAATGGCACCCTGGTTTTCTGGCAAGGCAACGACGTCGGGCGGCAGTTAGCGTGGTTTGACCGTATTGGGAAACAGATCTCCACCGCAGGCCCACCAGGACCCTACAATGACATGGTGCTTTCGCCTGATGGCAACCGCGCCGCGGTGCAGAGATTTGACGGCGGAAACAGTGACCTCTGGATCATGGATCTGATTCGTGGCGTTCCGGTTCGGTTCACCTTCAGCGCCAGTATCGAGGACAATCCCTCCTGGTCGGCTGACGGCAATTCTCTTTTCTACACTTCGGCCAGCGAAGGCAAGACAGTATTCGTTAAAAAGAATTCGAGCGGCGCCGGTAACGAAGAGCCAGTCTATGAATCGACCAACGCAATCGACGACGGTACCGACATCTCTCCGGATGGGAAAAATCTTCTCTTCGAAGTCGTTGGCGTCAAAACCGATGTGTGGGTATTTCCTCTCGACGGCAGCGCGAAACCTTATGCGTTGTTCGCGTCAGAGTTCGCTGAGTTTCAGGCGCATTTCTCGCCCGACGGTCACTGGGTCGCGTACGCTTCGAGCGAATCGGGCCGGCCGGAAATCTACGTGCAGAGTTTTCCGCCAGCCGGTGGCAAGTGGCAGGTATCGACCGGCGGCGGCGCGCAACCACACTGGCGGCGCGACGGGAAGGAGCTGTATTTCATTGCGCCTGACAGAAAGCTGATGGCGGTCGAAGTGAAACTCGGAAGTGCGTTTGAAATGGGAACACCCGCGCCACTCTTCCAAACCCAGGTGTCAAACTTTGTGTCACCAAATCGGTACGACGTCTCGGCTGATGGTCAGCGCTTTCTCGTGAATTCAAGTGTCCAGGAACAGAGTCGCGCGCCTATCG
>DASYPX010000329.1:0-8606 GCA_036006125.1 Pyrinomonadaceae bacterium
AGTCGAACAGCATCGCCGTGATCATGAAGCACTTGGCCGGCAACATGATCTCACGCTGGACCGACTTTCTGACGAGCGACGGCGAGAAGCCGGAACGCAATCGCGATATGGAATTCGTGATGCTACCCGAAACGACCAAAGACGAGATGATCGCGTACTGGGAGAAAGGTTGGAAGTGCACTTTCGACGCCATCGAGCCTCTGACCGCCGACGATCTGTTGCGCATTGTCACAATTCGCGGCCAGGATCACACAGTGATTCAGGCAATCACTCGCCAGGTCGCGCATTACGCTAATCACGTTGGCCAAATTGTTTATCTCGCAAAACATTTAAAAGCCGGCGACTGGCAATCGTTGAGCGTCCCTAAGAACAAATCCGCAGAGTTCAATGTGTATCTGAAAGAAAAGTTGGCGTCCGGTGAGGCATCACCAGGGCAAAGTCAGTTGAATGAAGTAATGGACTTCGCGGCAAAGAATCCCGACAAGTCGGGATAGCAATCCGATCAAGGCGCGAGTCCCGACGCTTCGGGACTCGCGAACCGCCGACAGGATGTCGGCGCTCCAGTGTAATGGTTACGGCACTTCACCATGTAAACGTCACGGTTCCCGCTGAACTCGAAGAGGCAGCGAAAGATTTTTACGGTTCTGTGCTCGAGCTCAAACAGATTCCGAAGCCGACGACGTCACGACAGAGCGGCGCGTGGTACGAGATTGGTAACGCACAACTACACCTCTCAGTGGAAGATGAAGAGCAAGCCGTCAGTTCCCGGCATGTCTGCTTCGCTGTATCTGATTTGGCTGAAGCCGAACAAAGATTCCGCGAAGCCGGAGTTGTAATCATCGCCGACCCGAGACCAAACCCTAATTCACCAAGATTCTATGTCCGCGATCCGGCCGGCAATCAACTCGAGATTGCGCAACAGAAATGAGATTCGAATTCATTAACCCTGAATCACTCGGCGCGCCGCGCGGCTATTCGAACGGCGTGTTGACTGATGCCGGTGGCCGTCTGCTCTTTATTGCCGGACAGGTCGCTTGGAACGAACAGCAAGAAATTGTCGATGAGAACCTTGTCAGACAATTCGACCAGGCGCTGGCAAATGTTATCGCGGTTGTCGAAGCGGCCGGTGGCGCGCCGGAACAGATTGCGCGGCTGCTGATTTACGTTACCGACGTTGATGAGTACCGTCGCTGCCTGGGAGAAATTGGCCGACGTTATCGCGCGCGCATGGGTAAGCATTTTCCCGCAATGGTTCTGGTTGAAGTGAGCAACTTGCTGGAAGACGACGCAAAGATTGAGATTGAAGGAACGGCGGTACTCTAGTAAGTCGTAAATCGTGAATCGTATTAGAAAATACGGTATCGCATGTTCTATTCACGATTTACGAATAACGATTTACTAGAGCTTTCTATTTACGATTCACGATTTACCATTTACCAATGCTGAATCCGAAATCATTTCTCTACGAACAAAACGACGGCATTGGGACGATCACTTTGAATCGGCCGGATCGTCTGAATGCCATCACGTTCGAGGTCTATCACGAACTGACGGACTTCATGGCGCAACTGCGCGATGAAAAAGACCTGCGCGTCGTCATCATCACGGGTGCCGGCCGCGCGTTCTGTTCGGGCGGTGACGTGGTCGACATCATTGGCGAGTTAACCGGACGCGATGCCGAAGGTTTGCTTCAATTCACTCGTCTGACATGCGAGCTGATCCGCAACATGCGCACACTGCCAAAACCGATCATCGCGAGCCTTAACGGAACCGTGGCGGGCGCGGGCGCGTGTATCGCGCTCGCTTCAGACATCCGCATCGCCGCCGTGGAAGCGAAGATTGCTTTCATCTTTGTGAAAGTTGGGCTGGCCGGAACCGACATGGGGGCAACGTACTTGTTGCCTCGCGTCGTCGGCCTCGCGAAAGCTACCGAACTACTGATGACGGGCGACTTTGTTGAAGCGCCGGAAGCTGAACGCATAGGGCTCTACAATCGGGTGGTGCCGCGCAATCAACTCGAAGCGGCCACGCGAGAATTCGCTGAAAAGTTGGCGCACGGTCCCGCACTCGGAATCGCAAAGACGAAAGAAATGCTCAATCGCGAAATGCACATGGGATTTGAAGCCGGCCTGGAAGTGGAAGCCGTCGCCCAGGCTTTGTGCATGCAGACGCCTGACTTTAAAGAAGCGCACGCCGCGTTTATTGAGAAGCGACCCGCGAAGTTTGAGTAATTTGGAATGCGCCGGCACGCTTCAAGTGATGAGTGATGAGTGATGAGATGTCGTGATGTTTTTACTCATCACTCATGACTCATCACTCATTACTATTTTGTAATGGACGATTTCATCGCCACAACTCCATTCTTCACATCACAGCATCGCGCGCTCACCCAGCGTGTCGCCGAATTTGCACAAACGGAGATCGAACGACGCGCGTGTGAAGACGAACGCAATGCGGATGAGGCCCTTCGGTCGTACGTTCGCTTTTTAGCTGCGCACGACCTCCTCCGCTACGCGGTTGCGACGCCCGGTGAGCGTTTCGATCTGCGGGCGTTCTGCCTAATTCGCGAGACACTCTCCTACTCTTCCGCGCTCGCAGATCTTGCGTTTGTGATGCAGGGGCTGGGAACTTACGCGATCAGTCTGGCGGCGACTGAGCATGTTCGCGATTTTTGGTTGGAGCGCGCACGCAGCGGACAAGCGATCGCGGCGTTTGCCTTGACCGAACCTGAGGCGGGCTCCGATATTGCCGCCTTGACGACGAACGCACGACGCGAGGACGACACCTACGTCATCAACGGCCGCAAGCGTTTCATCTCGAATGCCGGCGTCGCGGATTTCTACACGGTGTTCGCGCGCACCGGCACGCGCAATGACGGACGCGCAGAGATTTCGCCGTTCATCGTCAGCGCCCGCATGCAGGGATTCAGCGTCGCCGAACGGACTGAAATGATCGCGCCGCACCCCATCGGCGAATTGGAATTCAAAGAGTGCCGCGTACCGGCAGAGGACATGATTGGCGAGCAAGGCGATGGCCTGCCACTGGCGCTGCAAACGCTTGATGTATTTCGCGCGAGTGTGGGCGCCGCGGCGTGTGGCATGGCACGAAGGGCGCTCGACGAGAGTATTTCATACGCGAAATCGCGCACGCAGTTTGGCAAGAAACTCGCTGAACATCAGTTGATTCAGGAGAAGCTCGCCGACATGGCGACTGAATTGGACGCCGCCCGTTTGCTTGTTTATCGCGCCACATACTTAAAAGATGCCGGCGATGAGCGATCGACGCGTCAAGCGAGCGAAGCAAAGCTCTTCGCGACTGAGGCTGCTTCGCGCATCATCGACCAAGCCGTGCAAATACACGGCGGTGCCGGATTGATTCACGGTGAAGTTGTTGAGCGCCTCTATCGCGATGTGCGCGCGCTGCGAATTTACGAAGGCACTTCTGAAATTCAGAAGCTGATCATTGCCAATCAACTCTTAAAAGAGTGAGCAACGCCGACACGCCAAATTCAGCCTCAACCGAAACTCATCTAGCTCGTCGTCTCGGCCTGTTCGACGCGACGATGATCGTGATGGGCGGCATCATTGGCGCGGGCATCTTCACCAATCCTTACGTCGTTGCGCAGCAAGTTCATACTCCGTTTCTGATTTTGGGAGCATGGGCCGTCGGCGGATTGATTGCGCTCGCCGGTGCCTTCATCTATGCCGAGCTTTCATCGCAAGTTACTGTGTCCGGCGGCCAGTACGTTTACCTGCGCGAGGCAATGCATCCGGTCGTGGGGTTCGTCTACGGTTGGAGTTTGCTCTTCGTGATTCAAACGGGAGGCATGGCTGCAGTCGCGCTGATTTTCGCCAATCACATTTTCGAATTAGGAGGGTTGACGGCGAGCGAATGGAGCGCTGCACTGTTAGGCTCGGCGGCCCTGGCGGTGCTTACGCTTATCAATTGCCTCGGCGTGCGAGCCGGAACAGTAACGCAGAACGTGTTCATGGTGTTGAAGCTGCTTGCCATCGTCGCGCTTGTGATTATCGGTTTGACGTTAACTTCGGCGGCACCCGCCACCTCGGCCCAACCGGTGGCGAACTCATCGACGTGGCAGTTGCTGATTGCTTTCGGCGCCGCTTTGATTCCGGCACAGTTCGCATACGGCGGTTGGCAGACGGCATGCTTCGTCGCGGGTGAAGTGCGCGATCCCAAAAAGACTCTCCCGCGTGGTCTGTTGCTGGGCGTACTGGGCGTGATCGTGGTTTATCTCTCGGTGAATTATGTTTGTGTGCATGTGCTGGGAGCAGCCGGATTAGCGCAGACAAAGACCCCGGCCTCGTCAGTGATGCGTCTTGCGCTCGGCGACAAAGGTGGTCGTCTGATCGCTGCCGGCATCGCTATCTCGACGATTGGTTTCTTGAGTCAGAGCATGTTGACCGCGCCACGAGTCTATTTCGCAATGGCCGAAGACAAATTGTTCTTCCGGCAACTTGCGTCGTTAAACCGGGCGCGTGTCCCTGCGTTTGCGATTGCCCTGCAAGGCGGACTGGCAATTGTGATCGCGCTTGTCGCCAGCAAATACGAGCAGATTCTGAATTACGTCGTTTCGGTGGATGTGGTTTTCTTTGCGCTTTCGGCCGTGTGCGTGTTCGTCTTTCGGAGGCGTAGCAGAAACCCGAGCGTAAGCGAGGGTGCTCAGGTTAGCGCTACACGCACCCTCCCTAACGGTCGAGTTTCCGCATCGGACACATTTCGCATTCCCGGTCATCCTCTGACGACGCTATTCTTCATTGCTGCTTGCGCCGTGATAACGTTCAGTTTGCTTTACAAGTTTCCACTGAACAGCGCGATTAGTTTTGGGATTATGTTGTTGGGCGTGCCCGCGTATTTTGTTTGGGCGAGACGATGATCACCCAATCCACTTACATGCAATGGGCCAAACAGCGGCCAAAGGTGACGTACGATCTTGCGCTGAGCGGCATTCTGAATCTCCCTTTTCCCGAACTGGATGCAACGATCGACGATATCGATCTGAACGGCGAAAACTCGTACGGCTATGGCCCGTTGGTTGATGCGTTGGCAGAACACTGCAATGTGCCAAGCGATAATGTCGTGACGATTTCCGGCGGCACTTCGATGGCCAATCATTTAGCGATGGCTGCAGCGATCGAGCATGGCGACGAAGTCTTGATCGAGCAGCCAACGTACGAGCCATTGTTGGCACTTGCTGAGTATTTCGGCCTGAAGATCAAGCGCTTCCCACGTCGCTTTGAAAATGAATACGCAATTGATCTCGATGATGTCGCGGCAAACGTGACGGACAAAACGCGACTGATCGTCATCACGAACCTCCACAACCCGAGCAGTACGTTCACCGATGAAGCGACGCTACGAGGCATCGGCGAGATCGCCGAACGTGTCGGCGCTCGCGTGTTGGTCGATGAAGTCTACCTCGAGGCGATTTTCGAAAATGCGCCCCGGTCGTCCGTTCACCTCGGTCCACAATTCATTGGTACAAGCAGTCTGACAAAGGGTTACGGACTGAGCGGCCTGCGCTGCGGCTGGATCCTGGCTCAACCAGAACTCGCGGAACGGATGCGCCTCTTGCACGACGTGTTTGGCTCGATTGGACCTCAGCCGGCAGAACGTTTGAGCGTCGTGGCCTTGCGCAAACTTCCAAAGTTCATCGCGCGCGCAAAAAATATTTTGGATTCAAATCGCGCTGTGCTCAATAACTTCCTCGATTCACGCGAAGAGTTACACGGATCACGCAGCGAACTTGGCACGACGTCATTCCCGAAGTTGCTGAAGGGACGCATCGAAGATCTTTGGAGCCTGCTTTACGAAAAATATGACACATCGTTCGTGCCCGGCCGCTTCTTCGAATCACCACAGCATCTTCGCCTCGGGATGTGTTGCCAAGCTGAATTCTTCAAGACAGGCGTGGAACGACTCGGCAACGCGCTCGACGAACTCTCCGGATGAAAATTAACATCATCGGTGGCGGGCCGGCCGGCATGTACTTCGCCATCCTCATGAAGCAGGCCCGGCCCGCACACGACATCACCATTTACGAGCGTAATGGGCCGGACGACACCTTCGGGTGGGGCGTGGTCTTTTCCGGAAAGACGCTCGCAAATCTGCGCGCTGCCGATCAAGACTCGCACGCCGAAATCACACGCGACTTTGAAGCGTGGGACAACGTCGATGTCGTGAAAAGCGATGAGAAGATTTCGATCCATGGCAACAGTTTCTCTGGTATTGCGCGGATTCGACTGCTGAAGATTCTACAAAAACGCTGTGAAGCACTTGGTATCACCATAAACTTCCGAGCCGAAGTCAGCGACATCGAATCGCTCAGACATGATTGCGATTTGCTCGTTGGCGCTGATGGTGTCAATAGCACAGTGCGACAGGCGTTCGCTGATAAGTTTCAGCCCAATCTCAGCACGCGTCCCAACAAATACATCTGGTACGGCACGAACCATCTTTTTCACGGATTGACGCTCACGTTTCGTGAAGACGACGCAGGGGTTTTTGCGGCACACTCGTACAAATTCGACCAAACCACCAGCACTTTCATCGTCGAATGCGATCCACAAACATGGGCGAATGCGGGATTCGCTTCGCTGAATGATCAGGAGACGCGCACCTATGTCGCCGAAGTCTTTGCCGGCGATCTCAACGGTCAGCCGCTCCTATCCAACAATTCGAAATGGATCAATTTCGTGCTTGTGAGAAACACGAATTGGCATTTCGACAACGTAGTGCTGCTCGGCGACGCCTTGCACACCGCGCATTTCTCGATCGGTTCAGGCACGAAGCTCGCCATGGAAGATGCGATTACGTTGAAGGAGTGTTTCGATCGAAACGCAAAAGTGGGTTCCGGTCTTCAGGAGTTCCAACAGGTTCGCAAACCGATCATCGAGGATTACCAGGCGGCGGCCTACGAAAGCATGGTCTGGTTCGAGAATGCGCGCGACTACATGCATCTATCTCCAATCGAACTCGCCTACTCGCTAATGAAGCGCAGCGGTCGGGTTGATGACGACGAATTGCGTAAGCGGGATGCGGAGTTTGTGGCGCGGTACGAGAAGATATTATCCGCAGATTGCGCAGATTCCACAGATTAAACAACACACAGCCACGAAAAGGCACAAAAAGCTCAAAAGGAAAATGCTCTACAGTTCAGGGCCGCGATTGCAGTTAGAATGTTCGGAACATTGTTTACAGTTTTGTGCCTCTTGGTGCCTTTTTGTGGCTTTCTAATCTGTGGAATCTGCGCAATCTGCGGATTACTCTTTCCAATCCGGTGGCAACAAACGCCTGCGACCATCACTCGCCATCGCAATTCCCGGTTCGTCAAGTTCCTTGCGATCCCAGAGTTTGCATGTGACCTGGCGATGCGCCTGGTCGAGCGCTTCACAATAGTTCGTATAAGTGCATCTTCGCACTTCCTCCCCTCGACCAAGCTTCACTTTGCGAAACCAATCGGGATCCGCAAGAGCTTGCCGCGCCATCCCGATGATGTCGGCATCACTGTTCTGGAGAATCGATTCAGCCTGCTCGAAAGTCGTGATGCCGCCCGTCGCCACAATTGGAGTATTGAAACCGGTGGCGTTAACGGCGTGTTTGATTTGCGCAACGAGCGGGACGGCACGACCGAACGGTCCGCGCTCATCCGACAGCGTTGTGGGCATGCATTCGTAACCGCTTTGACCCGTGTAGGGATAGACCGCCGCGCCCACTTTCGGCTGTTCGGCGTCTTCGAACTTCCCACCTTTCGAAATAGACAAGTAGTCGAAGCCAGCTTTGGCGAATTCGATCCCGAAATAAACCGCATCATCGATCCGATTGCCGCGCGCGATCACTTCGTCACCGAGAAACCGCACGCCGACGACGTAGTCGTCACCCACACGTTGACGAACGGCACGATAAACTTCCAAAGGCAATCGCGCCCGGTTCTCAAGCGGGCCGCCGTAACCGTCGTCGCGATCGTTTAGCGCGCTAAGAAAACCGGCCATCGTGTATGCGTGGGCGTAGTGCAACTCGACACCGTCGAAGCCCGCTTCGCGTGCGCGTCGCGCGGCGTCCGCAAATATTCCCGGCAGCACTTGTGGCAATTCTTTGATGTGAGGCAAATGCGTGTCAGTCACGCGTTCGCGGTAACCAAAACGGAGGGACTCAAGCTCACGGTCATCGAGTACATTGTCCAGCACATCGTCCGGCGCATTCTTCAGGAATTCGCGCGGTCTCGATTCTTCACCGTTGAGATATCGCGGGTCATCTGTCAATCGAGCGATCGCTTCACGGTGCCGCGGCTTGATCGTGAGAAACCGATCGAAATATTTTTGCGGATCAGGACGACGCTTGACGGCGAGAAAGTCGATGATCTGAATAAACAGTTTCGTGTGACCTTCACTCGCTTCACGGACGCTCTCGACGAGCTTTTTCAATCCGGGGAGAAACCGATCGTGACCAATGCGTAGCAGTGGCCCGCTGGGAATGTCACGCACGCCAGTGGCTTCGACCACGAGTGCTGCCGGTTTCCCTTGGGCAAATCGTCCATACCAATCAAGATTGTCCTGCGTGACGACTCCGTCTTCGGTCGCTCGCCACGG
>DASYPX010000330.1:0-3133 GCA_036006125.1 Pyrinomonadaceae bacterium
AATCTTTCCGCTGCACGCGACAATCATCGATCACATTGACGTCGTGAAGAAGGGACATGTTCGTCGCGCGAAGCTTTACTACTTACGTAACTTGCGCGGCAAAGCGGCGCGCATCCGCGAGCGCGACACGCGACAGAACGCAGACATCGCCGGAGCCGCTGCCGTGGGTGGCGGCGGTCCAACTGCCGAAGGCAAGGAATAAGTGTCGGAAGCCCGACCGTCAGGGAGGGCAAATTCCCGCAGTGGCCCTCCCTGACGGTCGGGCTTCTGACACGACATGCACATTGCTATTGACGCGCATTCGGTCGGAGCGCAACTCGCCGGAAACGAAACCTACGCTGTCAATCTGATCAAGGCCCTCGCCGAAATCGATCAATCCAATCGCTATACGCTCTACGTCACCAGGCAATCGGCAGTCGATCAGTTCACAAGCCGCTGGCCGAATTTCCAAGTCAAACGCACTTTGCCGCACACGCCGCTCGTTAGGATTCCGCTGACGCTGTCAGTTGAGTTGCGGAAAAATCGCGTCGACGTTCTTCATGTGCAGTACACCGCGCCGCCGCGCACGCCCTGTGCGCTGGTCGCCACAATTCACGACCTCTCTTTCGAACACTTGCCGGAAACTTTCAAGCGGCGAAGTCGCGCTCAACTTCGTCTGACTGTGCGTCGCACAGCAAAAAAAGCGGCGCAAATTCTGACGCTTTCTGAATTCTCGCGTCGGGACATTATCGAAACGTATGCGCTGGATCCTGAACGCGTCTTCGTCACGCCGCCGGCAGCACCTTCACATTTCGTGCCGGTGACGGATGTAACAGAACTGCGACGAATTCGAATGACTTATGGAATCGGACGGGATTACATTCTCGCGCTCGGCTCGATTCAGCCACGTAAGAATTTGGTGCGTTTGATCAAAGCCTACGAAAGTCTGCATCGCGTTATTAGCAGTGAGCAATTGCCGCAACTTGTACTGGCGGGTAGGCGCGGCTGGTTGGAAGCGGAAACGATACGTGCGGCGGAGCTGAGCGAAGCACGCGGTGACATTCTTTTCATCGGATACGTGCCTGATGCAGATATTCCTGTGGTCTACAGCGGCGCGTTGTGTTTTGCGTATCTCTCTTACTTCGAAGGCTTCGGGTTGCCAATTCTCGAAGCAATGCAATGCGGCACGCCGGTGATCGCGGGAAACCGTACTAGCTTACCGGAAGTGGCGGGCGACGCCGCCCTTTTGGTGGATCCGTTTGACCAGGCGGCAATCGGAAACGGGCTGGTGCGTCTCATCAAAAATGCGAACTATCGCGCGGAACTTCGCGTCAAAGGCTTGGACCGGGCGGCAGCATTCAATTGGAAAAATACCGCTCGACTGACCCTTCAGGCCTATGAGCGGGCCGCCCGAACTTCTGAGCCGGAACGAAGTGCGCTTTGATCTGTTTCTTAACGAAAGAGTTGTGAAAAATTTTCTCGACGCGTCAAGGGTTTTTGTGGTTTGATGTAGCGCACCCCTGCTCACTTTTATGCGCATCGCGATTCTCGGAACGCGTGGTATTCCTGCGAACTACGGCGGCTTTGAAACGTTCGCCGAACACTTGTCCACGCGGCTCGTCGCGCGCGGGCATGAGGTGACAGTTTACTGCCGCGCGCACTATACCAGCCCCCGCCAACTGGAATTCCAGGGCGTCCGGCTGGAAGTACTTCCCACAATTCGTCACAAATACTTCGACACCATCGTTCACTCGTTCCTTTCGGCGATACATGCCGTCGCAGAACGATACGATGCGGTACTGATCTGTAACGCCGCGAATGCGCCGTTCGCGCCGATTCTGCGGGTGAGCGGCACTCCGGTGGCGATTAACGTGGACGGGCTCGAGCACAAGCGCAAGAAATGGAATTGGGTAGCGCGGCGTTACTACATGTTAGCCGAGCAGCTCGCGACGATTCTGCCGACCGAAACCGTGACAGATGCGCGGGTCATTCAGGACTACTACCTCGCGCGCTACGGCGCTGAATCGACAATGATTGCCTACGGCGCGGTTGTCGAACGCCGTCCGGATCCATCTGTGCGTAAGTGGGGCGTCGAGCCGAATCGTTATGTGCTTTACGTGTCCCGCCTCGAACCTGAGAACAATGCCCGGCTGGTTATCGAGGCATTCAAGCGAGTGCGAACTGCGCGGAAGTTGCTGATTGTTGGTGACGCGCCCTATGCGCAACAGTACATCGCCGATTTGAAGGATCAAGCTGCAGAGGATCCGCGAATTATTTTTACCGGTTTTGTGTTCGGTCGAGACTATAAGGCGCTTCAACAGAATGCTTACTGTTACATTCACGCGACCGAAGTCGGGGGCACGCACCCGGCGTTACTGGAAGCGATGGGATTTGGCAACTGTGTCTTGACGCTCGCCGCGCCAGAGAACATAGAAGCGATCGGCGACGCGGGAATTCCATATGCCGACGAGAGTGACCTGGCTGAAAAGCTGCAACGCGTCTTGCGCGACGGCTCGCTCGTACAGGCCTATCGCAACCGCGCCCAATCACGCGTCACCGAGAAATATGATTGGGATTACGTCGTCGATCGTTACGAAGAGTTGTTCGCAAGGATGACGGGGAGGGGCTTACCGCCACGCGCCAGCCTTGAGACCGATTCGGCGACGCCCGCTTCCTCCGAGAAGTCTTTTAGCCGATCGGTATCGGCATAACCTGTTTCAGCCTTGATATTGGCTCCTGCGCTGACGCAATGTCGGGTCGGTGTGTGGGCCATTTTCCATCCCTGGGTACAAGACCTCGTACCAAATCTCTTTGGCGAAAATGCATCTGCGTCACTGGTTGCAGGATCGTGTAATATTAGGCATATCAATCGCTTGCCAAAATTTGTGGGCCGTTCAGTTGCAGCTAACACATCTTCCGATTATTCTGCGCGTCGCTTTGAGGCTGGTTGCAACGTCCTAAGCTGAACGTAGCATTTCTCAATTGCATAGGAGTTAAGTCCGCTTGGATCGGTAGACGAGTCGGTCGGATCCGGGCACACTACAAATTTTTCGCCAATGAGATTCTCAATGGTGAACGAGAGTGAGTGATAATTTCCGAACGCCGGCGCTCAATGAGCGCTAGCGGTAGGCGCCGATCAGAACAGCGATAACGC
>DASYPX010000331.1:0-30965 GCA_036006125.1 Pyrinomonadaceae bacterium
GATCGCATGCGTCGAGCAGCTCGGGCGTGGGCGGATTGTGTGAGGTCCGATAAGCGTTTGAACCCATCTCTTTCAACTTTTCAACACGAAAGTATTGAAGTCGGTTCGGCAACGCGGATCCGACGCCCGCATGATCCTGGTGGTTGCACGTGCCTTTGAGCTTTACCCGCTGATCATTGAGGAAGAATCCTTTATCGGCGTCGAAACGAATCGTGCGAATACCAAAGCTGATCTCATCGCGATCCGTAGTTGCGCCGTTACTTTCGACGCTCGTGACTAGCCGATAGAGATGCGGCTGTTCAATTGACCAGAGCGCCGGATTGCTAACCCGCGCCTGCAAGTCGAAAGAATTCGTTGACCATGCAGCCACGTTTGCCGAAGCTGATTGCGTCGAGGCAATAGCCTTGCCCTGCGCATCGATGATCTGAGAGATGATGCGACATGTTCGATCCCGATCCGAATCGTTTTTAACCTCTGTCGAGATGTTGAGAGTTGCGCTCGCGCCACGCACTTCAGATCGAACGAACGTTGCCCACTGCGCAAGGTGTAATGGGTCTGCTTTCGTTAACCACATATGACGATAGATGCCCGCGCCTTCATAGAACCAGCCTTCGCCAAGCGTCGCGTCCACGCGCACCACCAGCACGTTCTTATCCCCAAAATTCGCGAAGTCGGTTACGTCAAATAGGAAAGGTGTGTAACCACTCTGGTTCTCGCCGATGTAGTGACCGTTGAACATCACCATTGCGTCGCGAAAGACGCCGTCGAATTCGATCGCAATGCGCTTTCCGAGATCACTCTTCGGCAGGTCGAAGACCCGTCGATACCACCCGATACTCGTTTCGGGAAACTCGCGACCCACGGGCTTGGCGCCTTGGTGAAACACCAGCGGCGCGTCGGTGAAGGGAAGTTCGACTGCCCAGTCGTGCGGCAAATCAACTTCCCGCCATTCGCGATCTACAAAATCGGTGCGCGTGACGGGAAGAAAGTTCCCTGATTTCGCGAACTGAGCTTCACGACGACGCGCCCCCAAACCGAAATCCTTCGCTGGATCGTTGGCGTGACCGAACTGAAACCGCCAACCGAAATCCATTAGCAGGCGTTCGCGTGGCAAGGCGCGTTGGTCCGCCCCTACTACAGACGATTCAACGTTCACCCCTGCTTCAGAGGTAATCGGCAATGCATTAGCGATGACCGTGCCCGCGGATGCCGCCAATCCGCTCTTAAGAACATCACGTCGTGTCCATCGTGCCATGACGAATTCTGAAAGGTACAGCGAAGCTAGTTCTTGGCGATCACATCGATCTCGCTATAGAACGTGTTGCCAAAATTGTCAGCGACTTCGGTCACATAGAAATCGAACAGTAAGTATCGAATCCGGCCGAGGCTGGCCTTCTCGTCAGTAATGCTCACGCCGAATTGACCGCCGTCCTTGTCTTCATCGGGTGATCGCGTATCGACAGTAGCGATTACTCTCCAACCCGCCGTGCGCGGATCGACATTGGCTTTTGGTTCACCCAGAAATCTCGCATCTGAGCCATTGCTCCCCCAGACGCGATAAACCTGTGGCGCGCGTGAATTCGGATGCCACGAATACGAGTTAATCGCGGCGATATCAATAGGCTTGCCGAGATCGATCAGCACGCGGGCGCCGCCGCTGCCTGCAGTCACAAAGAAGTTCCGACGCGGCTGATCGCCGGAAGTCGGGAGCACGCCATCGGTCAATGCCGTAACGTCAGCGCCGTTTCCATCAGCTTCGCCATCGACCATCACAACTCTTGCATGCGTGGCCGCATCGTCCCGAGACGGCGAAGGGACATTCGCAAACTTGAATTCAGCATTTGCTGAGTTGTTATCGTTGTGCGCGATCGTGACTCGAGTCTGACTCTGCGCGTCATACGCCAACAACCCCGCCACGATCATGATTAAAAAGAGCCGTTGCGCGTTGACGTATATCTGCATCATCAATGCTGAAGGGTGTCGTAGAGCGGCTGTACCGGAGTAAGAACCCATATCTCATCGGCCACGGTCATCGCCAGGATGCGAATGCGCTCGTTATCCGGCAGCGTGATCGTCCTCACGCCCGCCGGAATGTCGAGCGCGTACGTGGACAGATATGAGTAAGCGTAAGGCTCGGCGGCGCCGGCGGCGTCGTGACGCTGCGAACTGAACCAGGCAATGTCCGCGCGCTTGATGAAACCTGGCCGTAAACCAACCATCTCGCCATATGTATTGACTCGAATGCGCGGTGGGGTTCCCGGCGGCGAGCCCTGTGGCGGCGGGATTTGTTGCTCGGTCACTTTCCAAACTCGATCGTCCCACTGGCCCACAAACCCAGTCCATTCCTGAATCGTCAAGTCAGTTGCTTTGCCTTCAAACTTGAACGTCGCTTTCTGATCGTTGTTGGCGGCGGCGGCGAGCAGATACAGGCGATTGTATTTTCCCCCGGGCAAGTTAATTGTTTGGCCATGGGCGGTGATTGCGTTTGGCTTTCCATCTCTCGGTCCAAGCCGAAACCGTACCCCATTAAAGTCAATATCCGGCGGCAGCATCTCGGCAGGCAAAGCCTTACCCTGCGATGCGCCTTGATTGTTCGGCGCCCAATCAAAACTTCCGTCACCCGGACGGCCCATCCGCGCGGCAACTGACATGTCGTAATCGAGCGTGACTGGTTGGAAAGAAATCGGCGCGACTTTGACGCGCGCGGGCGCCAGCTTCACCGCGAAAGTTCTCGGCTGATACGCAGTGAATGAAGTGACCAATTCACCGTTCGAAATCGTCGCGGGTCCGATTGGCTGTTCTTGTCCATTGACTTCGCGGGCGGCCACAACTCCGGAAGCAAACGTGACGTGCACGTTGGCTGCGGATTTTCCATCCATCTCGACCATGCGCACGATCAACTCATCGCTCAACTCGGCTTTTTTAAAAGCCATTACCCGAATTCGATCGTTGCGGACTTTGAGCAATGAAAGAGATTTACCAAGCGCAGCCGGATGAGAGGTACTTTGAAAAGCAATCAGAGGTTGATTCAATCGGTAAGCTTGCCAATCTGTTTGCGCCTGCCGCCAATCATTCGCGTGACTGGCGAGCCCAAAGAGAATCTCATGATGACCGACATCCTGGGTCCCTTGATCAGCGTACCCGCCCCGAGTACCCGGCGTTCGAATGAGCGTCAATCGCAGTGTCTTATCGTCAGGCTTATCTGACGCGTTCTTGCAATCGGTCAGGACGGTTGCACCGAACGAACCTGCCTTGTCAGTAAGATCAATCCATTGATGTGAAGCAACTTCGAACTGACGCTCTTCTTCGTTCGGGCGCTGAATCGTGCCGACGTCCCAGTTGTAGGTGGCCAGATTGTTGGCGGGGGTCAACGGAAACACGGCCTTGAGATTGGCTTCTCTGGTCGCCCAGTCGATGACGTTGCTGAACTCGACGCGATTGCCGGCGTCGCCCGTCGACAATCGCACTGTTTGCACGAACTTCGATCCTTCAGTTTGTCGTTCAACCTCGATCGCGACCCGCACCGGGCCGGCTTCCACGACGCGAATCTTTGCGTCACCTAAGACGAAGTTACGCGGCGCGCGTTGCTCGTCCGCGAAGTCCATGTTCCAAGCCGGCCATTGACTGGGATTGTCGGTCGAGATTGCCAGGCGGATGGGCGCAGACAGCAGTTCGCGATTCAGTTGCTTATCGAAGATGCTTGCGACATCACCCTTCTTATCGATCGTCACCCGATAGCGCGAGTTTTCCAGAGATGATTCGGTGACTTTCAGATCGCCCGCTGACAAAAACGAATCCGCCGGCTGCACGTCATAAACTGCGAATCCTACTGAAGAAACTTTGGCAGGAAACAGGACTTTGCCGTTAGAAATCTGCGAAGGAACTTCTTTGCCGTCGGGTCCGACAACGCGCACCGCGTGAGGCGCGCCGTCGGGAAAATCAATGCTCGCTTCAACGATGTCTTCACGGTCGACGTTAAGCGGATTGTAAACGACAATAGCGGTTCCTTTCGCTTCAGTGTTCAGCGCTGAGGCAACGGCGGTCGTGGCGCTCGTCAGGACTCCCGCGAACTGATTCATCGCGATCACGTCGTCGTTCCAGGCGAACTCGAACGCTTTGGGCGTTGCGGTACCCGGCAAGAGATCGTGAAACTGTCCGCCCATTACGAGTGTCCATGCGCCGTTCAATCTGTCGCGCGGATAGGTGCGGGCGCCTAGCCACTCCGCTCCTACCGAAGCCTTCTCAGCCGCGTCAGCAAGCAGCTCGTTCTTTCGCATCCAGCGCTTTTGATAAGCCTCCGAGGTTAACGATCCGGCCGAATGATTAATTAGTTCCAGATCGCCTTTGTATCGCGGCAGGCGATCGGTCGAGCAGCAATTCAGAATGTCCTGGAACATTTGATCGGCTTTTGACCAAACCACGTGAATCGATCCATCGCCGACCTGGACAGGTGGGCTTGGTGGTAGGGGCGTAGAACCGAACGGAAAGAGTTGCGGAAGAGAAGCCTTCGATCTCGTGGTGATTGCTTCCATCAACCTTACCGATGACTCATTCGGCGAGCCGCCGACGTCTCCCGTGCCCACGTAGTGATAATCAGCGAAGATGCCGGTGAGATTTCCATTCGTCTGAATCCGGCGCGGCCAATCTTCCGCGGACCGCGTCCGCGCCTGATTCTGTTGCGACGTCAGCGCCGGATCCGGGCCCGGCGGAGGTGGCGGCGTTTTGCTGAGATCGTAGTTGACATTGCTGCCATAGCTGAGCGGGTTGAGCGCGGCGATGACCGTCTTGCCATCAGTACCTTCCCAAACTCCAACATTGAAGGGAATGCCAACCGGCGTCTTCTCAGGCGAATCCGGTCCGCCGACATGCGGGGCCGGCTGCCACGCTGATGAAAGTTTCTGCGTCGAGAAACCCTTGATGCCTGAGTGCGCGAGGATGCTGGGAAGGGAAGCAGGGAAGCCGAAGCAATCCGGCAGCATGTATTCGTCGCTGGCGAGGCCGAACTCTTTGCGAAACCAATTGTTGCCGTAGAGAATCTGACGAATAATCGATTCTGCGTTCGGCGAGTTCACGTCGCCTTCTTCCATCGACGAGCCGGCGGGAAACCAGCGACCCGTCGAAACGTAAAACTTCAAGCGATCGAAATCTGCCGGGTAATACTCCTTCATCAAGCGATAACGATTTGCGCCGGTGAAGTTGAAAATGTAGTGGGGATATCTCTCGAACAGCGCGAAGTTGTTCCGCATCGTCTTGGTGAGATACTCCTGAATCACCTGCGGATATTCCCAGCGCCATTCAGTGTCGAGATGCGCGTAGCCGACGACGTACAGGGTTGGCTGTTTTGCGAGATCTGGCGACGGAATTTTAGTAGGTGAAGAATTCGATTTCGCCTCTCCGCGAACGGCTTCGCGTTTCGGACTCTTCCGTTTTGAATTGGATGTCTGAGAGTGAGCGAGCCCTACACTGGATGCCAAGACCAGCAACACCAACAAACACCGTTCTAATTTAGTTTGCATTGGTTTAGTCCGCGTAGCGGACGAAAGAACGTTACAGAACCGCGAGCAGTAGCGAGCGAGATAACGATTCAACTGACGATGTCTGAGGGCGAATTAATCACTTTAGCGGAGGTTGCCTCCTTGACCCGCTCACTATCGTTCGCGGTTCTGTATCTGTCACCCGCTAAAACGGGCTCCGTCCCTCTCCTACGTCGCGGCGTCCCAGCACTAAAGTGCTGGGCTATTTTCAAATGTCCGCTATGCGGACAAGCACTAATTAAAATTCCTGTCGCTTTACTTTGGGCAAAACCAGATCCTTTAACGGATAACTCTGCCGCAGCGAGAAATCCTCAACATCATTCAAAATAAAACTGGGAACGCTGGTCGCGCGATCCATCTGCAAGTGATTGAAGTCGATCGATTTAGCATCAGAGATTATAAAAGGAGCACGCGCGTCTTCTTTCAGTAATCTCAGGTTCATGTCACTGATCTGCAAGCCTCGCACATGGCGAATTAAGAATCCGTACGCAGGCATCTCGCCGAACATTGTCGGTTCGGGGTAGTCGGTCTCTTTCTCCGGCGGTTGCAGGGCTGCCTGTTCCTTCGTGCCGCCGCCTTTGTAATAAATGCGAATGTTGCTGAGCGTTACGTCTTCAATGTCGTGTCCGGGTATGCCGCTGATGATTGAAGCGTATCTGGGTTCGGCGTTAAAGACGATGACGTTGCTGATGATCACACGGCGCAGCGCGCCTACGGTGGGGCCTTGCGGCCCGCGCATGCGGCTGCCCAGTCGCAGGAAGAACGGCGAGTTGGAAATGTCTCGCATCGTGATGTTTGAGATGGTGACGTCTTCCAGCAAAGCGCCGTCGACGCTCTCTAACGCCAGCCCGCGACAATAGTCAAAGACACAATTCGTGATCGTAATGTTCTTGAATCCGCCGTTCGATTCAGTGCCAAACTTGATCCTTCCGGTCGGGCTGAAAGTCCCATTCTGATTGCGGAAATCACGCTTATACGTGCCGTCGAGTAGCGTGCCTTCGTCGTAACCGCTCACCTGACAATTTGTGATCGTGACGTTCTCAGTAGCGCGCGCATAGCCGAGCGCGAACGAACTCTTCGGACAAATACCGTCGTCGAACGGCGAGTTGACGGTGCAGTTTGATATTCGCACGTTCTTGCATGCGTCGACATCGATCCCATCGCGGTTGGTGTCGATCTTGATGTTATCGATCGTGAGATTGTCGACGCCGGTGGCAAGAATCGCGAAGTGTCCGCCATGAAGGATCGTGATGTCGCGAATGAGGACGTTGCGAGAATTCTTCAAGGCGATCGATTTGTTGCCCCACCCCGGCTCCACTGCGTCACGCGGATTGGGATAGCCAAATGGTGTCTTCGGCTCACTCGCGCGATTCGTATTCAGCGCATCGTTCTGTGCCTGTGTTCGCGATTGATTACCGCTGCGCACCAGACCTTTGCCCCAGATCATTCCGGGGCCAAGAATAGAAACGTTCGTCAGGTTCTCGCCCCAAATCAGACTGTTATGCCAGTGGCTGTGACCGAAATCCTGATACGCTTCCCATTGGTTTGGCTCGGGGGGATCGTATTGCGCTTCCTTCGACGTATTCGCTGCGACAATCGTCGCGCCTTGATCCAGATACAGTGTGATGTTGCTCTTCAGGTGAATGGACACCGACAGATAATTACCGGCGGAAAAATATACTGTGCCTCCGCCAGCCGCAGCCGCCGCGTCGATGGTTTTATTGATCGCTACGGTATCGAGCGCCTTGCCGTCGCCTTTCGCCCCAAAAGCCTTGACGTCGTAAACACGGGCTTGGGCCACGCTCGTGAACGAGAATGACGCGCGGGGCGCGGCAGAGAAGAGAATTGCAAAAGCAACGCAACCGGCTATGACTAAGGCAACGTGTTTTCTCGAATTCATCATAGAGCGGTGTTAGCGAGTAATCTCGAACTGTCCATTCAAGCGAATGTCTTCAGAACCAGATCCAATCATCACTTTGAATTTTCCCGGCTCGATTACAAAGTGCATCTGCCGATCCCACAGCCCAAGGTCGTCGCGCGTCAGTGCGAAGTTGACGGTCTTTGTTTCGCCGGGATTCAAGTGAATGCGCTCGAATCCGCGTAGGTTTTTCTCGTATGTCGTCACGCTCGTAACCAGTTCGTGGGTGTAGAGTTGGACAACTTCATCGCCGGCACGCGCTCCTGTGTTAGTGATGTCGACGCTAATCGTGACGTGAATAGGGCCCTCGTTAGCGGCTCGACGCGCGCTCGCAATACCAAGCCTGGTCGCAACTGGATCAATTCTTAGATTGCTGTACTTAAATGTCGTGTAACTCAATCCATGTCCGAAGAAATACAACGCGCCGTTCACGCGCGTCTTTTCGCCTTCCCATTGCGCGTTCGGCTTGGTGGGAAAGTTGTAGGGAATTTGTCCCACCGTCTTTGGAAACGTGACGCTGAGTTTGCCGCCGGGATTGTAATCGCCAAACAACACATCGGCGATCGCGGTACCACCCTGGGCCCCGGGGAACCATGCTTCTATTATTCCGGGGACGTACTTGTCTACCCAATTAATGCTCATCGGCCGGCCAGTCAATAAGACGACGATTGTGGGTTTGCCGGTCGCGTAAACCGCCTGGACCAGCTCCAGCTGTCTGCCGGGAAGGTCGAGACTGGTGCGCGACGCGGTCTCACCGACTGTGTTTACGCCGTCGCCCAACACGACGACCGCGACGTCTGACTTCTTTGCCGCATCGACAGCCTTGGCAATCTCATCCTTTTCCTTCTCAGTGAGCGGCTCGGGTAAGACCTCTGTCTGCGGCCAGTGTTCGCTGGTCACGTCACAGCCTTTGGCGTAATTCACTTTCACTCGATCGCCCAGTTTGTTCCTGATGCCTGCGAGTACCGTGACTCCCTTGATTTGATTGGGCCCATAACGATATCGATTGAGGTCGTCTTCATCGGCGTTGGGACCGATGACGGCGATCGAGCGGATGTCTTTGCTCAGCGGCAGAGCGTTATGGTCGTTCTTTAGGAGCACAATGCTTTCACGCGCCGCGCGCAATGCCACCTGCTGATGTTCGGCTGAGTTTACGATCTGCACGGTTCGATTTGCGTCTTCAACATACGGATGATCGAAAATGCCGAGGATAAATTTCACGCGCAAGACATCGCGGACTCGATCGTCGAGCGTCTTCATTGGGACTCGGCCTTCTTTGACTAACTCGCGCAGCGGCAGCACAAAGTCTTCAGGCGGGGTGAAATTTGTCTTGACGTTCAGGCCGGCTTCAATTGATTGCCGCACCGCATCCTTCATGTCCGCGGCGACGCCATGTTTGTTGTAGAGATATTCGACAGCCGCGCTGTCGGAGACGACATAACCGCGAAAGCCGAACTCATTTCGCAGCCGTTCAGTCAGCCAGTAGTGACTTCCCGTCACCGGAACGCTGTCATAGTCGTTATATGAACTCATCACGCCGAGGATATGGGCTTCCTTGATCGCGGCTTTGAAGGGCGGTAGCAGGATGTTTTCAACTTCATGTAGCGTGACTTGCGGATCGGTGCGCGCCTGGCCTTCACGCGCGCCTTTGCCCACGCTGTAAATCGCGAAGTGTTTTGCGGTCGAAGCGACGCGATAGTCCTTCTGCATCGCCCTGGCCATCTCAACGCCCAAACGCGAAACCAGGTAAGGGTCCTCGCCATACGTGTCTTCGATTCGTCCCCAGCGTTGGTCGCGAGAAACGTCGAGCGTCGGCGCGTAAACGTTTGTGTAGCCGAGCGCCCGCGCTTCATCGGCGGTGATGCGGCCAATCTCGCCGATCAACTGCGGATCCCACGTATGACCCTGGGCCAATTCGGAAGGGAAGCTTGTCGAATATGACCAAGCGAGGCCGCGCAATCCTTCATTGGTGAAATCAACCGGAATGCCGAGACGAGTCTGCTCAATGAAGAATCGCTGGACTTCATTCATCGCCCAGACGTGCTTCGCGATGTCAGTCGCGTAAATGCTCTTGCCATTCGGACCGACGCCATTCAGGTGCTCGTCGATATTCGCGATGCCATCCTTCCAAAGCTTCGACTTCCATTCGGGTGTCGGCAGTTCGTCCTCCAGCGGAGCCTTTTGGCCGGTGCGACCCCGGCCCACGCCATACAGCGTCGCCATCTGACAAGTCTTCTCATTGAGATTCATCTGTCGCAGCAGATCGTCAACGCGGGCGTTGATCGGGGCGCCCGGATTTTCGTAGACATCCATCCGGTCGTTCTTGTTCAAATCGATCCAGCCCTGATGGTAAATTGACTTGTTGTCTTGCGCGGAGCTGCTCGGTTGGATGAATAGAAGACCGTAAAACAATGCCGCGATGGCGACAAACAGAATGATTGGTTTTACGCTCATCCTAGATAGCGCGGAATAAACCATTGACAGCGTTTGGGGCAAATCAATAGAATCCGTTGCTCGTTACCGGTAACGCTTGCGGGCGCGCGACAATGTACAACGTTGGGCCGCGGTTCGGCAAGAAGTTTTCCTTCTTAGCAACATGAACTCAAATCCGAGAGCACCAAAGATTTTCATTGCGTTGTGTTTGCTGGTTTGTCTCAACCCCTCCACGCTTCCGGCGCAAGAACAGCAGCTTCAGGGCCGCGCTGGATCCGCTCCGCGAGTCTTTCTGTTCGACGGGACCCGTTTGCTAACTGTTCGCACAGCGATTAGGCGAAGCGACAAGGAGCTTGAGAACGCGTGGTCCAAATTGCAGCGCGATGCCCAAAAGGCGCTCGTTGGTTCTCCGATTTCGATCGTAAACAAATCGGTAGCGCCACCGAGTGGCGACAAGCATGACTATATGAGCCAGGCTCCCTACTTCTGGCCAAACCCAAAAACGCCAAACGGCTTGCCTTACATTCGTCTCGATGGCGAACGCAATCCAGAAATCAACAAGATCACTGACCATAAGAGCCTCGATGACATTGAGAATGCCGCCGAGACTTTGGCGCTCGCTTACTACTTCACTGACGACGAGAAGTACGCGTCGAAAGCGGTGGAGTTGTTGCGTGCGTTCTTTCTCGATCCGGCGACTCGGATGAATCCGAATCTTCAGTACGCGCAGTTTATTCCCGGAGTAAACACCGGTCGCGGCATCGGCTTGATTGAGACCCGGGGATTGACCCGCGTGGTTGATGCGATTGGTTTGCTTGAAGACTCCAAGACTTTGACCAGCGACGACGAGCACGGTCTGAAGGACTGGTTTGGAAAATTTCTCCAGTGGATGCTGGACAGCAAGAATGGGCGCGAAGAATCTGCCGCAAAGAACAACCACGGCACCTACTACGATGTGCAGATTGTATCTTTCGCCTTGTTCGTCGGCCGGACGGATCTCGCGAAGGGAATTCTTGAACAGGCAAAGCAAAAACGAATCGCAACGCAGATCGAGCCTGATGGAAAACAGCCGCTGGAGTTGGCGCGCACGAAGGCCTGGAGTTACAGCAACGGAAATCTCGACGGGTTGATGCAGCTCGCGACGCTGGGCCAATACGCCGGCGTCGACCTATGGACCTTTCAGACGAAGGACGGTCGCGGCATTCGCAAAGCACTCGACTTTCTTGTTCCGATTGCGGTGGGCGAAAAGAAGTGGGCGTATCAGGAGATTGGCGGCGGCGTAAAACCTGAGACGCTGTTCCCGCTGATGCGCCGCGCTGCGGTCGTCTATCGCGACAAAGCGTATCAATCAATGATGGCGAAGGTGCCCCCTCAAGATGCAGCCGATCGCAGTCGTTTGATCCGGTCAGAGACGGCTTCCGCCAAGCAGGCTCAAAGATGAAGGACGCATACCATAAATATGCCGCTCCTACTGAGCTGCTCACGTCGTGGTCCAGTCATACAAGCCGCAGGTTTTTCTTCTCTCACATTGTGATCGTCACGTTCGTCGTCGTTGGACTTGCCGCGTTCACCGCGAACGCCCAGAAGCTTGCGCGCGATCAGTGGGGAGGTGTGCCGGTCACGATCACTCATGAGAACGGGAACTGGGTTATCGCGGGCAATCGAAACCGGGTGACGCTTAATGAACGCGACCTCTCTTTAAATGTCCGGACGACTGCCACAAACTGGTCGATGGCTCCTTCCTCGAATCACGACATGCTGGTGAAGGCGAACGGATCTGAAGTTCCGATTGGGTTAACGCAAGCAAAGAAGATTGAGATTGTTCCATACGACGCAGGCTTCAAGAGCGGGGTGAAGATCTCGCTGGCGGATTGGTCAGTTAACTCGACGAAGGTGGATCTCACGCTGTTCCTCACGGTCTGTCTCGAAGGACGCGATGAAGATTTGGTTTTTGACATCGCCGCGAGTGAACACGAAGCAACTCTCCGGCAGTTGGATTGGCCGGCTGCGCTCGATGCGCGCGATGTTGATTACACGCTGTTGAGTAATGGCCGCGGCACGTTGTTGCCGCGCAACTGGCCCAAAGAGTATTACCCGATTCGTTCAATCACGCCTGAAGGAAAGATCGCCGCAACGGATCACAGCCTCTTGCAGAGTCACGTGATCGAATCCTGGTCGATGTCATGGTGGGGATTTCAAAAACAGAAGTCGGCGATGATGGTCATCGTCGAGACTCCCGATGATGCCGCGTATCAATTTAAACATCCGGCGGGCGGTCCGACGGAAATCGGTCCGCGCTGGATCGCGCAGCTCTCACGTTTCAACTATCCGCGGTCGGCGCGCATGGTTTTCATCGACGACGGCACCTACGTCGACATGGCGAAACGATATCGGCGATACGTCATGGATTCCGGTCTGTTCGTTTCTCTGAGAGAAAAGATTGCGCGCACGCCCGCGGTGAATGATCTGATCGGCACGCCGCAAACACGGATCAGCATCCTGCACAACTTGAGTCCCGACAGCGATCGCTACGACATCAAAGACCCGGGGAAGAATTATAGCCTTGTGACATTCGATGAAAGAGCCGGGCAACTGCGCGAATTGAAATCGAGAGGCTTCGATCGTGTTTTGGTTTTCATTTCGGGCTGGCCGCATCTTGGTTACGATCGGCAGCATCCGGATTCGTTGCCGCCGCCGGAAAAAGCCGGAGGCTGGCAAGGATTCAAGCGCCTCACCGACGCGGCCCGCGAACTCGGTTATCAATACATCCTTCACGATCAGTACCGCGATTATTACCTCGATGCTCCTTCTTATGATCCGCAGTTCGCGGCGCGCGAAGAGGATGCGCGGCTGCCGGCGCAAGCTTTTCCCGGAAGTCGCTTCGGCGATTTCAAAAGTGGCGACATTCCTCTGATGAGGCATTGGGACGGCGGTAAGCAGGCTTATCTCAACAATCGTTTCTGGCTGGGCCATTTGGTGAAGAACTATCAACTGTTTTGCGATCATGGAATCACGCCGCAGGGCATTTACATAGATGTGATTGGTTACGTGCCGCCGGACGCGGACTTCAATCCTGAACATCCGACGACGCGCACTGAAGCGATGGCCGGCCGCGCCGCGACAATGACCTGGGCGCGTCACAATTTGGGAATCGTCGCAACGGAAGCTGGCGCCGATTGGACTATTCCCTACGTCGATGTCATCAATCAGTCGGGCGGCGGCAGCAAGGCCATCGTTGTTCCGCTTTACCAGTTGGTCTATCACGATGCCGTGATCATTTCGTATGGCGCGCGCGACATTCCGAGTTTGTTACGCGGAATTCTGAACGGTGGAGTTCCCGAGCTGCCGATCACGCCAACTGACGACAAGATGCTGTCTTTGATGCGCACGATGATGGCGCTGCACAGGCGCGTCGCTTTGCTCGAGATGACCAAGCATGAATTTCTCGACGCGAACTATCGCAAAGAACGAACGACCTTCGCCGATGGCACAACCGTGACGGTAGATTGGAATGACAACTCATTCAGGATTAGTCCGGAGATCAAATGATGACTCAGCAGAAGCGTATGCCAGCGTTATTGGTTTTGGTCGGAATGGTGCTTTCAGCGTTGCCCATCGTAGCGCCGACGAAAGCAGCCATAAAGAAGGCCGAGCCGACTGACTGGTCTGTCGCTGTCGTGGAATCAACGATCAAGCGCAATCCGACCGGCGAGTCATTCAAAGGCTGGGGATACGCGAAGGCTCTCTATCTCTATGGCGAATACCTCGTCTATCTTCGCACCAGAGACAAGCGTTACCTGGATCACATTCAATCGTGGGTTGATCAGCATATCGACGAACAGGGTACGATCAATCGTCCGATTAACTCGCTCGACTACATCATGCCCGGAAATCTTCTGCTGATTCTTTACAAAGAGACGAAGCGGGAGAAATACAGGTTGGCGGCGCAGAACATTCGCAAAGTCTTCGACACTTATCCGCGCACGAAAGACGGCGGCTTCTGGCACGCCAACATTCCCAGCCGCGCGTGGCAATTGTGGGCCGACGGCGTCTTTATGTCGCTCCCGTTTCTTGCGCGTTACGGCGAGATGTTTGGCGAAAGCAAATACACCAACGATGAAGTTGTGAAGCAGATGCTGATCTACTACCAGCACCTGAACGATCCGGCGACCGGTTTGTTATGGCATGCCTACGATGAAAGCGGAGCGCAACCGTGGGCTAATCCAACGACTCATCAGTCCGCCTTTCACTGGGGTCGCGCCTTTGGTTGGTACGCGATGACGCTAATCATCCTGCTCGACATCATTCCAAAGGACCAGCCGCAGCGAGGTGAATTGATCAAGATCGTGCAGCAACTGGCGAAGGCATTCGAGCGATATCAGGATCCAAAGACCGGTCTCTGGTATCAGGTCGTCGATAAAGGCGACGTCGATGGTAACTGGCACGAGACGTCATGCTCGAGCATGTACACGTACATGCTTTGGATGGGCGTGAAGCGTGGGTACTTGCCGAAGCACTATGCCGCAGTCGCTCAGAAAGGATATCGCGGCGTGCTGACAAAACTCTCGAAGGACGCGGACGGATTAACTAATCTCATCGACATTTCAGAGGGCACGAATGTCGGGGATCTCGCGTACTACTTTGCGCGCAAGCGAAACGCTAATGACTTTCACGGCGTCGGCGCCTTTTTGATCATGAATGAAGAATTGGGCGCGGCGAGCATTGGATACAAGCCGGAGGCAATTAATTGGAAAGTGAATTAATCTGGTCGCCTACCGACGCCTGAAATTGCTGGTCTTCGAAGAAGTTTCAACCGTCGCTGATGCGACGAAGTCAGAGGTGATCCCGTTCTCCCAGCCTTGAAAGGCTGGGCTAAAGTCATGCTGCCGCTACGCGGCTCTCAAATGACAAGGCCAAACTGTTCACGCCGGGACTTTCTAACTCAAGCCGTCGCTGCGCCCGCCATCATCTTCGCTACGTCGGCAGTCGCGCATCAGCGCTGGGAGCAAACTGTAATTCCCAGTCCCAACGGTCGAATTCACTTTAATATTTCGCCAGATCCAGGACGTTTACGTTACTTCATTACTCTCGACAACCAGAAGACTATAGATTGGTCAATACTCGCGCTCCTGATCGATGGCGTCGACATCAGCGAACAAACAAACATCGGCCAGATCGAGCGTTACAGCATTCGTGAGACTTACCCAACCCGCGGCTTCCATGGAATCGCCGTCAATCATTGCCACGGCGCTCGATTCGCAATTCAGCATCCAGCGACTAAGACGGATTACATACTCGAGCTGCGCGTATTCAATGACGGCGCAGCATTTCGATTTCAAATTCCGGGAGACGGGAAGCGAGTTCCCGATGAAGCTTCGACCTTCACGTTTCCGATAGGGACCACTCTCTGGTTCCACGACTTCGAAGGACACTACGAAGGTATTCATAAAAAGAAGACGATTAGTGAGGTTCAGGATGGTGAATGGGCGGCCCCACCCCTGACCGCTAAGCTGCCCGGCGCTCGTGGCTATGCAGCAATCACTGAAGGAGCATTAATCAATTACGCGGGAATGGGTTTGCGTGCCGATGGCAAGACCGGTTTCATGACCGTGCTGGGTCACGCACTGCCGGTAAGTCATCCCTTCGACCTTCGCTACGGAAAGGAAGAAGCGAAGCGGCTCGCAAAACCGGCCGCGATCGACGGACCAATCACGACGCCGTGGCGCGTGATCATGATCGGTCACGATCTAAACGCGCTGGTCAACTCAGATATCATCAGCAATCTTTCGCCGCCGTCGGACGAAAAAATCTTTCCGCTGGGATTAAAGACTGATTGGATCAAGCCGGGTCGGGCGGTGTGGCGCTATCTCGACGGCGGCGAAAACACGTTCGAAGGCATCAAGGAGTTTTCGCGGCTCGCGGGTCAGCTCGGCTTTGAATACAACGTGGTCGAAGGTCTGTGGCATCGCTGGACCGAAGAGCAGATGCGTGAGCTGGTTGATTATTCAAGACAGCGCAACGTTGGAGTCTGGTTTTGGGAGCACAGCAAAAACCTGCGAACGTCTGAAGCGCGCGAGAAGTTTTTCAATCAGCTCAATCGCGTCGGTGTAGTTGGCACAAAGATCGATTTCTTCGATCATGAAGCGAAGGAAATTATCGATCTGTATCAAGCCCTGCTGCGCAGTTCGGCCGAACACAGAATCATGGTCGAGTTTCATGGCGCGAACAAACCCGCAGGTGAATCCCACACGTGGCCGAATGAAATGAGTCGTGAAGCTATTCGCGGCCTGGAATATCGCAGCATGAATCTGCGATCAGTTCATAACACCACCCTGCCGTTCACACGTTTCCTCGCGGGCCATGCGGACTACACGCCGGTGCATTTCGGCGAACGACGAAAAGAGACTTCGTGGGCGCATCAGATTGCAACAGCGATCGTTTTCACTTCGCCATTGATGATCTATGGCGCACATCCGCAGCACATCCTCCACAATCCGGCGGCAGAATTGATCAGGACGATCCCCAGCGTTTGGGACGAAACGTCAGTCCTGACTCAATCAAAGATTGGCGAAGTGGCGGCATTCGCGCGGCGCAGGGACGATGTTTGGTTTGTGGGAATATTGAACGCGCTAACCGGAAGGGAGCTTCGCGTGCCCCTCCGGTTTCTCTCTGCAGGGAAATATCAGGCGATGCTGGTTCGCGATCAGATGGATGATCCGGCGGCAGTAAAGATAGAAGACGTGTCGCTTGGCCGGTCTGACGTCCTAACGATCAGAATGAGAGCTGGTGGAGGATTTGTCGCGAGATTCATACAGGAAAGCAGCGGCAAGCCGCTCCTTCCTAACCCGCGAGGTATTTAAGGGACGCACTTGTCTGTGGAGGCTGCAACTGACTAGAGAACACACAAGAACAATTACCTCGTGGTCAGGAAGGGTGGCTTGCCGCCGCTCGTTCTGTGTTCTGACTCTTCTTCTGCTTCTGCACCAGTCGGTGGTTTGTCAGCAAGCCAAGCTGAACATCCCGATCATCGATCGCGCGCGCGTGCTCAAGGCCGCAAATCAATACCTCTCGGAAAAACCCGTCACCATTACGGCGTCGTCAAGTCCGCGCAGCGCGGGCGGCCTGCACGATTTCTTTTCCGAAGGCGATTACTGGTGGCCCGATCCGGTGAACCCAAACGGCCCTTACATTCAACGCGATGGCATGTCGAATCCCGAAAACTTCGTCGAGCATCGTCGTGCGCTCATGCGCCTGAGCGTGCAAGTGCCGGCGCTGGTTGCGGCATGGAAGCTGACGAGAGACCAGCGCTATGCGACGAAGGCTGCCGATCATCTGCGCGCGTGGTTTATAGATGAACGCACGCGGATGAACCCGAGTCTTCAATACGCACAGGCGATTCATGGCGTCACCACGGGCCGCGGCATCGGAATCATTGACACAATTCATTTGGTGGAAGTTGCGCGGGCCATCGAACTTTTGAAAGATTCTTCCGCTCTTTCAATGAGTGAACTCGGCGCGATCACGCAGTGGTTCAAAGACTATCTGGCCTGGATGACGACGAGTAAGAACGGAATCGACGAACGCAACGCGAAGAACAATCACGGCACTTGTTGGGTGATGCAGGTGGCGGAGTTCGCACAACTGACCGGCAATCAGGAACTGCTTGCCTACTGTCGCGATCGCTTCAAGACCGTGCTGGTGCCCAATCAGATCGCCGCCGACGGCAGCTTTCCGGAGGAGTTGCGGCGGACTAAGCCCTATGGCTATTCGTTATTCAATCTTGAAGCGATGGCGGCCGTGGCTCAGATACTTTCAACTTCGCAGGACAATCTCTGGACCTTTCAATTGCCGGACGGCCGGAGTTTGGGAAAAGCATTTGGCTACATGGTGCCCTATATAAAGGACAAGAAAAGCTGGCCGCTGAAGCCGGACGTAATGTACGACGACCAATGGCCTATGCGGCAAAGCAGTTTGCTGTTCGCTGGCCTCGCGCTGAAGCGCGCCGATTATCTCGATTTATGGAAGAGGCTGCCGGCCGATTCGAACGTTGAAGAAGTGATTCGCAACTTTTTTATTCGCCAGCCGGTCTTATGGGTGAATTAAGACGGTGCGATTTAAGAGCTGCCGCGAAGGGATCGAATGCACAAAGTACGAGCGTTAGTCATCGTGGCCACGGTACTTCTTTTTTGCCAGATTGCCTGGGCTCGTCCAGCAACCCTCGACATTTATTTCATCGACGTCGAAGGTGGCGCAGCAACGTTGATTGTGACAGGCGGACAGTCGTTGCTGATCGACACCGGCTTCCCGGGTGACCGCGACGCGGGAAGAATCGCGCATGTGGCGCTTGAAGTTGCCGGGCTGAAACAGATCGATCATTGCATCATCACCCATTGGCATCGCGACCACGTCGGCGGAGTTCCGGCGCTGGCAAAGTTAATTCCGATCAGAAACTACTACGATCACGGTTTACCCCAAACGATCGGCCCAGACTTGCAGGCGGAATACCTTGAAGCCTACCGGCAAACAACGCAGGATAAGTCGGTCACCTTAAAGCCAGGCGACGCGATCAAACTGAATTCACTTCGCGTTCGCGTGGTGGCCGCGGGCGGCGTCGTGCTTGGCGAAAAATCGGCAACACCACAGATCCGGCCATGCGGCGACACGTTCGAGGCGAAGCCCGCAGATACTACCGACAATGCAAACAGTATCGGCGTTCTGTTGACGTTTGGACGCTTCAGATTCTTTGACGGCGGCGACCTCTCATGGAACATCGAAAACCGTCTTGCTTGTCCGAAAAGCATCGTGGGTCAAGTCGATGTCTATCAAGTCGACCATCATGGGATGGACGTCAGTAATCACCCGCTATTCGTCGGCGCTCTTGCTCCGCGCGTGGCAATCATTAATGACGGACCACGGAAGGGTGGAGAGCCGCGAGCTTTCGCGACGTTGAAACACCTGAAGGATATCGAAGGCATTTATCAACTTCATCGCAACCTTCGCACGACTGACCAAGACAATGCGATGTCCGGATACATTGCCAACGAAGAAGAGGCCTGTCAGGGAAACTTTATCAAGCTGTCAGTTGATCCAAACGGCAAGTCGTACATCGTAAGCATTCCGGCGAAGCAGATCAGCCGTAGCTATCGCACACGCTAGAGCGCGAACGCCAACCTCAAAGGTACATAGATCATGAAGCTAACTTTCCTCGACTGGACCATCATGGTCATCTACTTCGTCTTCGTGTTGGGGATAGGCTTTGCCCTGAAGCGCTACATGAGGACGAGCACCGATTTTTTTCTCTCAGGACGTTCGATTCCCGCATGGATAACCGGCCTCGCGTTCATTTCGGCGAATCTGGGGGCTCAGGAAGTAATCGGTATGGGCGCTTCGGGAGCGAAGTACGGCATCGCCACGAGCCATTTCTATTGGATCGGAGCGATTCCGGCGATGGCCTTCATCGGCGTCTTTATGATGCCGTTCTATTACGGGTCCAAAGCGCGCTCAGTGCCGGAATATCTGAAACTACGATTTGATGAAAAGACACGCGGTTTCAACGCCATCTCGTTCGCGGTGATGACCGTTCTGTCCTCAGGGATTTCGCTTTATGCCATGGGATTGCTGCTCGAAACGCTACTTGGATGGGATTTCAGTTTCAGCATTCTGGTAGCTGCTCTGGTCGTTCTCGTCTATGTTTTTCTCGGAGGTTTGACCTCGGCGATCTATAACGAGGTGCTGCAATTCTTTCTGATTGTTTTCGGTTTCGCGCCATTAGTTTTTCTCGGTTTGAAGGACTGCGGTGGTTGGGCCGGATTACAGATGCGCCTGGCGACAGTTGCCACTTCGAACGGCTTCGCTTCTGGAGCGTGGAGCGAATCCTGGAAGTTTATGGGCAGTCCGGCATCCAACCCAATGGGTATCGAATGGTTTGGCCTGGCGATGGGCCTGGGATTTGTCTTGTCGTTTGGGTACTGGTGTACAGACTTTCTGGTGGTGCAAAGGGCGATGGCGGCCAAGTCGATGTTGGCGGCGCGTCGCACACCGTTGATCGCGGCGATACCCAAGATGCTGTTTCCGTTCCTGGTAATCCTGCCCGGCATGATTGCGATCGCGTTGACCTACAAATCGGGCGGCAGTGGATTTACTTTGCCGAAGAAGCCGGACGGCAGCTTTGAATACAACATGGCGATTCCGATGATGTTGGGCCACTATTTTCCCACGGGCATGTTAGGCGTGGGACTGACTGCGCTATTGGCCAGCTTCATGTCGGGGATGGCTGGGAACGTAACGGCCTTCAATACGGTTTGGACCTACGACATTTATCAGTCCTACATCAAACGCGGAGCGAGCGATCAGCATTATCTTTGGATGGGCCGTATGGCGACGATCTTTGGCATCCTGATTTCAGTGGCCGCCGCTTATCTCACTACCAGGTTCAATAACATCATGGACATGCTGCAGTTGGTGTTTGCCTTCGTTAACGCGCCGCTGTTGGCTACTTTTCTGCTGGGAATGTTTTGGAAGCGGACGACCGGCCATGGCGCGTTTGTGGGATTGATCGCCGGCACGGTTGCCGCGGCAATTCATCAGGGGTTGACGCTGCCTTCGGGCGCGCATGCCGGCATTAAGGGCGGCTGGTTTGGAGCCGTGCACATTTATCCCAGTGAATTGGCCCAGGCGTTCTGGACCGCGATCTTTGCCTGGACCGCATGTTTCTTGATCACCATTTTGGTCAGTCTGGCGACAAAAGCGCGCGACGAGAAAGAACTGACCGGTCTGGTTTACGCCTTGACCGAACGACCTAGAGACGATCAATTGCCCTGGTATCAGCGGCCGGCGTTGCTGGCGGTGCTCATCTTGCTGGGCGCTGTGGTGCTCAACATCATTTTTTGGTAGGAGCGCGAACGCAATCCGTGCTTGTGAGCCGGCGCGCGCGGCAAATCTAAGTCTGTGATCGTGAACTACAGTCTGTGCCAAAAGAGAGGTAACTCATGCAACTCGATATTCGATTGCCAATCGGCCTGATGTTCACCCTGCTTGGCGGTGTGCTGGCCCTCTTTGGTCTGATTGGCGATAAGAGTTCCTTGCAAAGCTCCTTGGGAATCAATGTGAATCTATGGTGGGGCCTGGTAATGCTCGTCTTCGGCGTGGTGATGTTTCTACTCGGCCGGCGAGGCACGGCGACCGCGAGACTCACCGAAGAAAGCCCGGAAGGTATGAAGATCGAAGAACTTGAGCATCGTTCCGGAATGGAAAAGTGATCGAAGAGAATGAATTGCTTTCACGCCTTGATACTCGGCAGCGAGCCGAGTCGCGAGTGTTCCGCGCTCCCGGACGCGTCAATTTAATCGGCGAACATACGGATTACAACGACGGTTTCGTAATGCCCGTGGCGATCGGCTTTTCCACTTGGGTTGTTGTCGCTCCGCGAGCTGATCGAACACTTTCAGTCTTTTCTGAAAATTTCCACGAGGAAGTTAGCTTTGATTTGGACGATCCCCCGGCGCAACCGAGGCGGCATTGGAGCGATTACGTCCGCGGCGTGGCGTGGGTGCTGGAGCAATCCGGATATCAATTAAGAGGCGCGCACCTTGAGATTCGCGGAGACTTGCCCATTGGCACAGGTCTGAGCTCATCGGCTTCCATTGAAGTGGCGACGGCTTATGCGCTGTTAAGTCATTCTGGATTTGAGGTGCAGCGAGTTGAACTCGCCCGGCTCTGTCAGCGCGCCGAGAACGATTTTGTCGGCATGCGCTGCGGCATCATGGATCAATTCGTTTCCTGCCAGGGAGAGAAGGGGAAGGCGCTGCTCCTCGATTGCCGCTCACTAGAATATCGGCTTCTGCCTTTGCCGGAAAGTGTCCGGCTGGTGATCTGCAATACGATGGTCAAGCACGAATTGGCCGCGGGCGAGTACAACAAGAGAAGAGCCGAGTGTGAGGAAGGCGTGCGACATCTCGCGCAACGTCTTAACGGTGTGAGCGCGCTTCGTGACGTAACGTTGAGTCAACTTGAATCTGCTGGCCAAGATTTGCCAGAAGTAATCTACCGGCGATGCCGTCACGTGATTAGCGAGAATGCCCGGGTCGTGCAAGCCGCAGCGGCGCTTGAAAGGGGAGACCTCGACGAGTTTGGCCGGTTGATGGGTGAATCGCATCGCAGCCTTCGAGATGACTATGAAGTCAGTTGCCACGAGCTGGATCTGATGGTGAGTTTTGCCAACTCCCTGCCGGGAACCTTTGGGGCGCGGATGACCGGGGGCGGTTTTGGCGGCTGCACCGTGAACCTGGTGTCCGAAGAAATCGTTGAGGAATTCAAGACCCAGATCGCGAATAACTATAAAGAATATACTGGCATGCCTCCTGAAATTTATGTTTGCCGCAGCGCAGACGGAGCGAGAGAAATCATTTTCGAGTAATCCCAGGCATCTAGCTCGCCGTACACCGGGGCCCAATCAAGCCCAGCACAATTGCGATTTTGCCGATTAGTTTAAGAACTTTTGTTGACCGGCGGGCCAAAAAAACTCTTGACAGCGTTAACGGTAACGACATAGTATCCGTTACCGGTAACATAGTCAGCTGTTTTCTCGTTGCAATTATCAGCATCTGCGCGATTTCACGGCGCGTTTTTCGCCACTAGCCTAGCCGAAAAAGGAGAATCAGCAATGTCCGCCTGCACCTATCAAGCCAGGATTCGCTCCGCTATCGCCCTTCGCCACGTGGCGAGTGTTGTCTGCGGCCTTGTAATGGTCGTCGTCATGGCTCCGAACGCCTTTAGTCAAGCCGTGACCGGCACCATATCTGGAACCGTCACCGACCCAAACGGAGCCGTCGTTGCGGGAGCAGCGGTGACTTTGGAGAACGATCAGACCAAGGATAAACGCGACCAGGTGACCAACGACGCTGGGCGTTTCAGCTTCGCCGCTGTCCAGCCGGGCGTATTTACTTTGACAATCGAGCACTCCGGATTCGAAAAGCTGCTCCGGACCAAAGTTGTCTTGAGCGCAAACGAAGCACTCGCGTTAGGCGAGCTTGCGCTGAAGACGGGGTCTGTGACCGAGACGGTCACGGTACAGAGCGAAGGCCAGATTGTCGAAAAAGAAAGCAGCGACTTAACCGCGCGGCTGACCTCGGATCAGCTCAGTCTGATCTCGACAAAAGGGCGCGATGTTACTTCGTTATTGCGATTGATTCCCGGAACGTCGAATGATGACGATATTGAAGCTGTTGGCGAGGGATTCGGCACGAACCTGCCGAACATTTCCGGGCAGCGGGGCCGTTCCACCGTTACGACTATTGATGGGTTGAACGCGAGCGAGCCCAGCGGGTCAAATAAGATCAGCATGACGATCAATCAGGATGCGGTGGGTGAGGTCAAGGTGTTGCGCAATAACTACGCCGCCGAATACGGCAACAACGGCGGCGCGATGATTACGATCGTTTCCAAAGGCGGTGGCAAGGACTACGCCGGCAGCGTCTATTATTTCGTGCGCAACGAGTCGCTTAATGGTACGCCGTTCTTTGTAAGTCAGCAGAAACTTGCGAAGCCGCTTTACCGCCACAAGATTCCCGGCTTCAATTTTGGCGGACCGCTGCCGCTTCCGAGATTTGGTGAGGGTGATCGAGCCTTGGTACGTGACAAGGCTTTCTTTTTTGTGTCGCTTGAGAAACCGCACACCATCACACCTACGGATCCGGTTACCGTTACGGTGCCTACTGCGTTGGAGCGGATCGGAGATTTTTCCAAGTCCGTTACCGGATGCAACGCAACTACGGGGGCGGTCAACTTGGTTTCGCTCACCGATGCGCCGCATTCAAGCGGTAGTGCGATCGTCAATAACATCGTTCCGGCGGACCGGATCAACAAGAGCATGCAGAATCTGTTGAACTTCTATCCACTGCCGAACTCGCCCATTCCATGCAATCCGGGACGTTACGTATTCCAAAAGAGTGTTGATGTCCCGAAACACAGCTACGTGATCCGTTTTGATGTGAAACCTTCCAACAATGACAGCATTTTCTGGAAGGGACAGTGGTGGACTTCCGACAACGAAGGTCTGGGCACATCGGGTTGGCCAAGTGGGGATGCGAATCGATGGGGCATCTCTTCCCATTATCTATATAAAGACAATGGTTGGTCGGCGAATTGGGTCCACATCCTTAATTCGAAAATGGTGAACGAGTTCTATTTTGGGATGCGGCATGATTCCGAGGGCTTCATTCCATCGACCGGAGTAGCTGAGAAGCTGACGCGCTCGGCGATTGGATACACCGCGCCGCAAATCTACCCACAGAACAACACGATGAATCTGGTCCCGATCGCCAATGGTTGGAGCAGCGTCACCGGAACGCCGGCGAATATCAACTGGCTGAATCGCTGGGGCGAAACCGGCAATGATTATATCAGGCCTTCGTTCGCCGATAATTTCTCCATCACGCATGGAGTGCACAGCTTTAAGTTCGGCGGGTACTTCGAACGGCTGCTCAACAGTGAAGCACCAGGCGGTAATTGGTCGGGCACATTAAGCTTCAGCACTTCAACTACGTTTACCACTGGTTTGACCGGGCTCGGGAGCACTGGATTCGCATACGCGAACGCCCTGCTGGGAAACTTCAATAGTTATACCGAGCAAAGCGCGCGTCCCTTCACGAATAATGAAATTCACCTGCTCCAGATGTACGGACAGGACGACTGGAAAATGAGCCGGCAAATTACGCTGAACTACGGCGTTCGGGTCGGCTACCACTCACCTTTCTTCCAAAGAGACGATCAAGGCGCAAACTTCGATCCGTCGCTCTTTAACACCGCGAAGGCGCCGCTTTTGTACCAGCCGGCGTGCACCGTAGCGCTCGCTTCGAGCGGTGCAGCATGTGCCACCGCGAACCGCCGAGCTTTCGATCCGCGAACTCCAGGCGTTCTCCTGACAAATGTGAATCTGGTCGGAACGTTCGTCAAGAATCCGAACGGCACCTATGCGTTAGCTGATGGGACCGCGGTCGCCGAACTTACCAACGGAATGGTGCTCTCAACCGATCCGAACGCGCCGCGGGGCTTCCGCATGACGCGATCAATAGATATCGAACCGCGCGTTGGACTAGCTTGGGATTTGCGTGGCGACGGCAAGACAGTGCTGCGACTCATGGGTGGCGCTTACCATGCACCGCGCGTTGGCGGTGGCACTGGCGGAGCCAGCAGCCTGGGTGGTAATCCGCCTTTGCAGCGGAGTTATACGTTGAACTTTGGGAACGTCGAGAATCTTCTCAATTTAATTGGCGGGGCGCTCAATGCGCCGAGCACTGTGGCCGCAGTTGAGGTCAATTCAAAGACACCTACATCTTATAACTTTACCGTGGGCATTCAACGGGAGATTGGCTACAAGACCGTAGTCGAGATCGCTTACGTTGGTTCGCTATCACGACACCTGGGAGAGCGGCGTAACATTAACCAGGTTCCGGATGGCGCCCACTTTATCGATCTGAATCCGTTTGGTCCCAACTGCCAAATAAACGTGAACACCGGTTGTACGAGGAATCCGTTTTCGAATACGGCGATTAACGGCGCTCACATTACCGGGGTAATCGGCGACAACTTCCTGAGGCCTTACAAAGGTTATGGCGACATTAACCTCACGACCTGGTCGGGAAATTCCAACTACAACGCGCTACAGGTCCAGGTGAACCGTCGCTATACAACCGGCTTGCAGTACGGTGTGGCCTATACCTATTCAAAGAGTCTGGACAATGCGAATGATGACAGTTCGGACGTCAACTTAGGGCGGCCATATCACGCGTTCAACTACGGCCCGTCGGATTTCGACCAGACGCACATTCTTACCGTGAACTATATTTACGACGTGCCGAACTTGAGCCGGCATTCGAATAACAAGCTGCTCAACCTTTTATTGGGTGGCTTCCAGATCTCCGGCACGACCTCGTACGCGAGTGGTAAGCCGAAGACGTTTGGGACGGGTACTGGCTTGAACTGGACGTACAGCGGAGGCACGTACACGATTAGCACCGGCCAGACATATATGGCCACTGGCCAGGCGTGCGCGCCTGGTTATGTCTTGCAACCGGGTTCGACGACCACGTGCCAATGGACGGGCATCAGCGATTTCAATGGTGGTGACGCCACGACGCGTCCGGTCTTGCTATGCGACCCAACTGTGACAAACGGCGCTACCGACAGCCTCGGAACTCTCTACGCCATCAACCCGGCGTGCTTTGGCAGGCCGTCGGCGCAGGGAATTGTCGGCAATCTGCAGCGCAACTTTATTCGTCAGCCTTCGATCTTCAACAACGACATCGCGCTGTTCAAGAAAATCAAGCTTGGTGAAAGGCGAGAACTTCAACTTCGGTGGGAGGTCTATAACATCTTCAACCATACAAACTTCTCCGACATAAACGGGTCGATGACATTTGCGCCGGATTCCGCGGTCACCGCGTTGCCAAGTAGCGGAGCCTGTCCTGCCGGAACCGTCTTGGCCTACGCCGCCGCCGGCAGCAACCCCGCACGCTGTGCATCGACGACAATTGGCCAGGTGTTTCAGACGAACAACGCATTTGGTTCGCCCCGGGCGGCGCGCTCTCCTCGTGTCATGCAGGGCTCGATTCGGATTAACTTCTGAGGGAACGAGGTTGAGCGAGGTTCTATCCGTTAAATAAACACGACGCAAGGCCCCCCGACTTCTCGAGAGGAGTCTTCATGTAGCCACGAAAGAATCAGAACTGTTTGCCACTTGTGCTGTCTTTCGTGAGGAGGATGCATCATGAACTTCTTAAAGATCACAATTCTTGCAGGGTTGGTCATGCTCTTTTCAGCATTAGCTTTGCAAGCACAGACAGCGACCGGTGAAGTGAACGGAACCGTTAGTGACCCGAACGGGGCTGCCGTCGCCGGGGCCGCGGTCAAACTGATCAATCAGGCGACTAAGACCGAGACGGAGACGAGCAGCAACCAGAGCGGCTATTTCACTTTCGTAAATCTCAGCCCTGCCACGTACACGCTCCTGGTTGAGATCAAGGGTTTCAAGAAGACCGTGACGAATCCGTTCGCGCTTGGAGTTAGCGAGACTATTACGCAAAACGTCTCGCTGTCGGTTGGCGAAATGTCAGAAGTCGTCGAGGTCACCGCCGGGTCTGAATTGGTGCAGTCCTCCTCTTCGGAACTGGGCACGGTAATCAACCAACGCACAGTGGAAGATTTGCCTTTGAACGGCAGAAATTTCACGCAGCTCTTAACGCTGACACCGGGTGCCACACCGGTTTCTACTTCGCAAAACAGAAGTATCGGCGGCGTGGAGGGCAACGTGGGCATTCCTGGTTCGGGTTTTGTAGATCCATCCTTTCACGGAATGGAAAATCGTTCGAAGCTCTATTTCTATGATGGCATCATCAACACAAACGTCCGTGGGCCGACCTACATTGTGATCCCGAACATCGACCTGATTCAGGAATTCAAAGTCGTCGGCCAGGATGCTAAGGCTGAGTTCGGCGGCGCGATGGGCGGCGTCATGAACATGGTCTCGAAGTCCGGCGGCAACAGCTTTCACGGTTCAGGCTTCGAGTACGTGCGCAACGACGCTTTCGACGCGCGCAACAGCTTCGACGTTTGTACCACCGCGCGCTGCGGAACGGCGACTGGCGTCCCCAAAAAGCCTTTGCCGTTTCGGCAGAATCAGTTTGGGGCCACGATAACCGGACCAATATTTAAGAACCGCACGTTCTTTTCGTTTGGCTATGACGGCTGGCGTTACAGCCAGGCCGCGCTGGGATTGTCGTATGTGCCAACAGCGGCTGAGATCAACGGCGACTTTACCAATACGCCATTCGGCCGCGACCTCTATAACCCCTATTCGACGCGTCAAGTCGGCTCCAGTTTTGTGCGAGATCGATTTCGGTGCGACTCGTCTGGAAATCCGCTTCCGGTGAACTCGTCGAAACAACAGGACCAGAGCATCGGTGGGCCGTGCCGCAAAATCCCGCAGGCGCTGATTTTTGCGCCTATGCAGAATTTTTTCCGCACCTATTCGGCGATTCCTAATTTCAGCGGCGACCCTCAAAATAACTTTGCTCAAGGCCGTCCAACTCTGAACGACTCAAACGGTTTTCAGCTACGAATCGATCATAGGTTCTCAGACAGCGACAATATCTTCTTCCGGTTCACGCAGCAGACAGTGACGGTCTTTAATCCGATTGGGACGGCAGGTTCGACCGGTGGCAGTGGCAAGGGCCGAAATTACGGCGGCGGTTGGACCCATACCTTTAGTCCGAATCTGATCCTCGACGTGCGCGCTGGTTACGCGGGCCGGCCTGGTGTTGATTCTAGTCAACAGAATCAGCACGAAGCAGGCATTCAGCCTCTGCAGAGTCAGGGATTCCTGGACGTCGACAAGTACGGTGGTCTGCTGGTGCGTCTTTCCAACTGGACGGCAGGAAGCAACAACGACTTCGGAGTTCGCGGCGCCGCATTGCGTGAAAATCCAAATTGGAGTGTCACGCCTAACATTACATGGCTCAGGGGCGCGCACAACTTAAAGATGGGCGCTTGGTATATCGAAGCCAAGCGCATTCAGCTGAATACATTTCAGCGGTATACATTTAGCGATGAGCAGACGCGCAATCCGGCGGCTGCGTCAGGTACGACCGGTTTATCTCTGGCATCTGCGCTCCTGGGGTTTGCCAATAACTTCGATGCGCAATTGCCGACACTTCACGGGGGCCCGGTCCAATTCAAGTATGCTTCCTGGGCGGCCTATGGCCAGGATGAATGGCGAATAAATCGAAACCTCGTGCTGACGCTCGGTCTTCGTTTCGATTACCTGAACCAACCAAAAACTATAGATGGCCGCTTGTGGAATTCGTTCGATCTTTTGAATCAACGATGGATCATTGGCGCGACCACGATGCCGCCGAGATGCAGCGTGGCAAACTCGGCTCCATGCATTCCCGACGCCTTTTTCTCTGATCCACACTTCAACAATGTCGTGCTCGCCGGCAAACAGTTCTTTGCGCCGCCGCCGGTCAAGGACAACTGGGGACCGCGCGTCGGCGTCGCCTGGTCGCTGAATTCAAAGTCGGTGCTGCGTATGGGCTACGGTCTGTACTTCGATCCGCTGCCGGCTCGCAGCCAGTACGCGCAGAACGATCTGGAAGCTGCCGTGTGGCCCGACGCGACTGCTTATTCCGGGACCGCCAACACAACCGCTAACTTTACCAACAATACATTCTTTAACATCATTCAGCTTCAGAGCCAGGGGTTTGCTACGCCATTGCCGACTACGAGTCCCTGGACCGTCGGCGGCTTTAACGACGATCCGAACTACAAAGATGCTTATTCGCACCAATGGCACGTTGAGTACCAGCGAGAGCTGACCAAGTCTTCGATGGTCTCGGTGGCTTACGTGGGCAGCGTCAGTCGCCGCTTGCCGTACTCTGGTTTGGGGAACTCTGCCCGTCAGGCTTTTCCGAATGGGACTGCGGCCGCAACCGTGGATGCCGCGCGTCCAGTGCCCTGGGTTGGCGCCGGCCTCAACTACACTTTGGCGATAGGCAAAGCAAACTATCGAGCGCTTGAGACAAAGTTCCAGCGTCGGTTCACCAACGGCTGGAGCACGCTCGTGTCTTACACGTGGAGCCGCACATTCGACACCGGCAGCGGCTACTTCAACGTTGAGAATGGTACAGGCGGGAGTTCCAGTATTCAGAACTTTTGGGATCAAAGTACCGCGTGGGGACCAGCGTCTTACAGCATTCCGCATTTCATTTCAGTCGCGACGCTTTATGAAGTTCCTTTTGGCAAAGGGAAGCGTTGGGTGAAGAGCGGACCCGCGTCGTGGATTTTGGGTAACTGGCAAACTAACTTTATTGCGCAAGCACGGTCAGGAGCGCCGTTCAATCTGGTCGTTACCGGCGACCTGGCAAACCTGCGGGGTAGTGGCTCGAGCGCGCCAAATAATTATTTGCGGCCAAATCAAATCGCGGATCCGTACGTGGCGGGGCCAGTGGCCGCAAATCCTGATCCGAACTGTCAGAAGACAATCTCGCAAGGTGGCCGCGCGGCGGATCAGACGCGCACGATTGTCAGTTGGTTTAACCCGTGCGCCTTCACCTCGCCCAGCGGCGCATTCGGAACTTTTCCCCGCAACGCCTTGCGTGGACCGGCCGTCTATAACGTAGATTTCTCGATGTTCAAGAGCATTCCCGTAGGCGAGCGGTTCAAAATCCAATTGCGAATGGAAGCTTTCAACGTTTTCAATATTCAAAGCTGGGAAACGCCTTCGGCAGTAACCATAAATTCCAGCGGCAGCACGATTGCTGCCGGCGTGGGAAGAATCACGAGTTTGGCGCAGGGCAAGACCCCACGACAGATTCAGTTTGGAATCAAGCTAGCTTTTTAGGGAGACAAGAATGAATCGACGGCATTACCTCGGTTTGATGGGTACCGCGGCCGGCGCGCTGGTGACGGCGAGTAAGTCGGACTGGGCCTTTGGTCAACAACCACGTCCGGCGGATGAAGGCGCCCCGACAACCTCGACCGTTGAAGATCGCACGCGTCGCATGAAGTGGTGGCATGAAGCGAAGTTCGGCATGTTCATTCACTGGGGGCTCTACAGCACGCTCGGCCGTCACGAGTGGGTGATGGAAAACGAAGGAATTCCGGTCAGCGAATACGAGAAGCTGGCGCCAAACTTCAAGCCGGTTCCCAATGCCGCAGGCGCCTGGGCGCAGTTAGCCAAGCGCGCCGGCATGAAGTACATGGTAATGACCACCAAGCATCACGAAGGGTTCTGCAACTTTGATACGAAGCTCACCGAATATTGCGCGCCCAAGCAAGGACCAGGTCGCGATCTCGTGCGCGAGTATGTCGAGGCCGCCCGCGCTGAGGGCCTGCGTGTCGGCTTCTATTATTCGCTGATGGATTGGCATCATCCGGACGGCGGGAAATGCAAAACGGACGAAGCCGCGCGGAGGCGTTTCGTTGATTACATCCACGGACAAGTGAAAGAGCTTGTTTCGAATTATGGGAAGCTCGACGTCCTTTGGTACGACGTAGCGTGGCCGCTCGACGCGAAGGGCTGGGAG
>DASYPX010000332.1:0-5292 GCA_036006125.1 Pyrinomonadaceae bacterium
ATTGACGAGCGAGAATGCGTTGCGACTCTTTGTGAATTACGACGTAATTGTGGACGGCACCGACAATTTTCCGACGCGATATCTCGTGAACGACGCCTGTGTGCTCACCGGCAAGCCGAACGTGTACGGCTCGATCTTTCGCTTTGAGGGACAGGCAAGTGTCTTCTGGGCCGAACGCGGCCCATGCTATCGTTGCCTCTATCCCGAACCGCCTCCACCAGGACTGGTTCCGTCATGCGCCGAAGGCGGCGTTCTCGGCGTCTTGCCCGGAATCATCGGCGCGATCCAGGCAAACGAAACAATCAAGATCATTCTCGGTGCGCCGGATATCATTGTGAACCGCCTGCTGCTGTTCGATGCGTGGCGCATGCGCTTTCGCGAACTGAAGCTGCGCAAGGACCCGGATTGCCCGGTGTGTGGCGTCAATCCAACCATCAAAGAATTAATTGACTACGAAGAGTTCTGCGGATTAACTCAACAGCCGGAGACGAAACCAACTATGGAAGAAATCACCGCAACCGAATTGAAACAGCGCCTGGATCAGGGCGACGATCTACAAATAATCGATGTGCGTGAGCCGCATGAATTCGAAATCGGACGCATCCCAAACTCACAACTGATTCCGTTGGGGCAGGTGCTAAACCGTCAGAATGAAATCGATCCGAATCGCGAGACGGTGGTTCACTGCAAGATGGGTGGCCGCAGCGCCCGCGCAATCGAAGCACTGCAGCGCTCGGGTTTCACCGGCCGCTTGATGAATCTCAAAGGCGGGATTCTGGCGTGGTCTAACGAAGTCGATGCCAGCGTGCCGAAGTATTGAACCGCTAATTCTACTTCTTGCCGGTCAGCTTTTCTTTCCCCTTGTTGAAATAGCCCTTCGCCTTTTTCAAAACTCGTCTGGCCCATACAAACTCAGTCGCCAGGATCGCGAGGCCGAGCGGAATCACGACCAGAGCCGGCCCCGGCAGAACAATCATGGCGACGCCAATCAACAGGACCGTGAAGCCGATCACGGCGACGATGATCCGTCGCAGCCAACGGATGTTCGGCAGCCACTGCAGGCTGAGGAATCGAGCCAGCCACTCAGGCAAGTATTTGAAGACTTGTTCGGTCATCGTTATTTGGTACGAATTTGGCACGAGCCGGTTCGAACTTCAAAGCAGAAGTCTGGCGAAATCCTTGCAATTCTCAATGGTGACGAGGATCACGCTCAGTTTACGATTGGTCGAGTTCGCTGCTGCGTCAGCCGCTTTCTGGGTGTATGATGTCTGTCCGAACACCCCTTGATCCTGAGGTAGAACACTGTGCCTGAAGCAACCCTCGAAGTCACCGAAACCGAAGAAACACCAATCGAAACAGAACAAAAGTGGGTTTACCTTTTCCAGGAAGGTAACGGCGAAAACAAGTCATTGTTTGGCGGAAAGGGCGCCGGCCTTTGCGAAATGACGCGCGCCGGATTGCCGGTGCCGCCGGGGCTGATTGTCACCACGGAAGCATGCAACGCTTACTACGCGAACAATAAACAGTTTCCCGAAGGCATGTGGGAACAGGTGGTCGAAGCGTTGCACGAAATCGAGAAAAAAGTCGGTAAGAAGTTTGGTGATCCCGAGAATCCGCTGCTCGTCTCGGTGCGTTCGGGCGCGGCGTTTTCAATGCCGGGCATGATGGACACGGTGCTGAATCTCGGTTTGAACGAAGAGACAGTGCAGGGGCTGGCAGAGCAGACTGGCGATCTTCGTTTCGCCCTCGACGCCTATCGTCGCTTCGCTTCGTTGTTCGGTGAAATCGTGCTTGACGTCGCGCATGAAAAATTCGAGCGTGTGATGGATCGCTTCAAAGCACAAACCAAAGGCGGCAAGGACACCGACCTCAAACCGAAAGCGTTGCGCGAAATCATTGCGGCTGAGAAACAGATCATTCTGGCAGAGCAGAGCGCGATTCCCGATGACCCATACGAACAACTGCGTGTGGCAATCGCCGCAGTCTTCAACTCATGGATGGGACGTCGCGCGGTTGACTATCGCCGCATCAATCGCATTCCGGACGACCTCGGCACCGCCGTGAATGTGCAGGCGATGGTCTTCGGCAACATGGGCACGAACAGCGGCACCGGCGTCGCCTTCACGCGCAATCCCTCGACTGGTAAGAAAGAACTTTACGGCGAATATCTTTTGAACGCGCAAGGCGAGGACGTCGTGGCCGGCACGCGCACGCCGAATCCGATCGCGCAACTGAAAAAGGAGCTGCCGAAGGTCTACCAGGAGTTCGCGGAGATTACGCAGTTGCTCGAGAAGCATTATCGCGACATGCAGGACTGCGAATTCACCATCGAGCGCGGCAAGCTTTGGATGTTGCAGACACGCACCGGGAAACGTACCGGCGCTGCGGCGGTGCGCATCGCGGTCGACATGGCGAGCGAAAAGTTGATCGATCGCGAGACTGCGGTGCGACGCGTGACACCTGAACAACTCGACCAGCTTCTTCATCCAACCGTGGACCCGAAAGCCGATGCGCATGTGCTGGCGACGGGCTTGCCGGCGAGTCCCGGCGCGGCGCAAGGCAAAGTCGTTTTCACTCCGGACGAAGCTGAAGAGATGGCGCGCGAAGGCGAGAAAGTAGTTTTAGTTCGCATCGAGACCAGCCCCGATGATTTCCACGGCATGGTTGCGGCGCAAGCAATCGTGACCGCACGCGGCGGCATGACGAGTCACGCGGCGGTCGTCGCCCGCGGCATGGGCAAGACTTGCGTCAGCGGGGCGTCGGCGCTCGACGTCGATTACGGCCAGCATCAGTTCACCGTTAACGGCGAAGTTGTCACCAGGGGCGAGTGGATCACCGTCGACGGTTCTACCGGCCGCGTGTTTCTCGGCAAAGTGCCGACCATTCAGCCGCAGTTAGGCCAGGATTTTCACGAGGTGATGAAGTGGGCCGACAAGTTCCGCAAGTTGGGCGTGCGCGCGAACGCCGATACGCCACTCGATGCGAGAACCGCGCGTGGATTTGGCGCGGAAGGAATTGGCCTTTGCCGCACTGAGCATATGTTCTTTGGCGATCAAAGGCTTGCCGCGATGCGCGAGATGATTCTGGCGGACGGGGTCGGTGCCAGAGAGAAGGCGCTCGAGCAGCTTCTGCCGCTGCAACGCGGCGATTTTGTCGGTATCTTTCGCGAGATGGCCGGCTTCCCGGTCACGATTCGCTTACTCGATCCGCCGTTGCACGAGTTCCTCCCGAATGTCGATGAGCTGCTCGGCGAATTGTCCGAACTGAAGATGGCTTTGCGTCAGGCAAAGACGCTTGCCGATATGGATCAACTTCTCGATCATATCGACGAGAAGCGACAACTGCTGCATCACGTGAACAAAATCCGCGAGGCTAATCCGATGCTCGGTTTTCGCGGCTGTCGTCTCGGCCTGCTGTTTCCGGAAGTCACGCGCATGCAATGCCGCGCGATTTTCGAAGCGGCGTGCCAGGTGAAGGGCGAGCGCAAGCAAGTGACCCTCGAAATCATGGTGCCGCTCGTTTCAGTCAGCGAAGAACTGGCGCAGCAGAAAGGTCTGATCGACGAAGTTGCCCAACAAGTCATGGGCGAGCACGGCATGACGATCGACTACGAAGTAGGCACGATGATCGAATTGCCGCGCGCGGCGCTGACGGCTGACAAGATTGCACAGCACGCCGCGTTTTTCTCGTTCGGCACAAACGACCTGACGCAGACAACGTTCGGACTGAGTCGTGATGACTCCGGACGTTTCTTGCCGGCCTACGTTGATCGAAAGATTCTTACCGATGATCCATTCCAGGTTCTCGACCGCGAAGGCGTCGGAGAGTTGGTGCGTCTCGGCGCCGAGCGTGGCCGCAGCGTCAAAGAGAATCTGAAGGTCGGCATCTGCGGCGAACATGGCGGCGATCCCCAATCGATAGCGTTCTGTAATGAGATTGGCCTGAACTATGTGAGCTGCTCACCTTATCGTGTGCCGGTGGCGCGACTGGCGGCGGCGCACGCGGCACTCGAAGCAAGCGATCGGGCGGCGGCTACAATTGCCGGCGGCAACGGCAAAGTGCGTGAAGCGGTTGGCGCGTCACAGTTATAGGTTTACAATCCGCGACTCCACAAAGCGAATTTTTCATATGCGTATCATTGTCTGTCTGGTCGTCTATGTAATGGCCTGTGCAATGTTCCCGCCCATCAATCAAACTGCTCAAACGCAGACATCGGCGCCGAAACCTGAAACAATTTACCTTCTCAAACCCGCGCACATTTTCGACGGTGAGTCGGCGCAACTTCATGACAACTGGGTCGTGCTCGTACGCGGTGAAAAAATCGAAGCCGTTGGTCCAGCGAGCGATGTCAAAACTCCGGCAGACACGAAAGTGATCGAATTGCGCGGCATGACGCTCATGCCTGGTTTGATCGACGCGCACTCGCATATCCTTTTGCATCCGTACAGTGAAACGGTCTGGAACGATCAAGTTGCGCGTGAAGCTCTGAGCCTGCGCGTCGCGCGCGCCACGAACCACTTGCGCAGTACGCTGATGGCCGGGTTCACGTCTCTGCGGGATCTCGGAACTGAAGGCGCCGGTTACGCAGATGTCGGGTTGAAGCAGGCGGTCAATCAAGGAATCATTCCCGGCCCACGTCTATTCGTCGCGACGCGGGCGATTGTGGCAACGGGCAGCTACGGGCCGAAGGGTTTCGCGCCCGAATGGAACGTGCCGCAGGGTGCTGAAGAAGCCGATGGCGTTGATGGCCTGAGCCGCGTCGTGCGCGAACAGATCGGCAAAGGCGCCGACTGGGTGAAGGTCTATGCGGATTATCGTTGGGGCGCGGGCGGCGCTGCACATGCGACGTTCACGCTCGACGAACTGAAACTTGCGGTCGAGATTGCCAAGAGCGCGGGAATTCCGGTGGCGGCACACTCGACTTCAACCGAAGGCGCGCGCCGCGCAATTCTCGCCGGAGTCGAAACCATCGAACATGGCGACGGACTGACACCTGAGTTGCTTCGTTTAATGAAAGAACGAAACGTCGCACTCTGTCCGACGCTTTCAGTCGCCAGCCCCGCGACGATGGAAAACAAGAAGCGTGTCTTTAAAGAGGCCCTCGACTCAGGTGTGACTATCGCCAGCGGCAGCGACGTCGGCGTTTTCGCGCACGGCGATAACGCGCGCGAGATTGAAACGATGGTGGCGTGGGGGATGCCCATCGTTGACGCGCTGCGCTCGGCCACCTCAGTCGACGCTCGTGTACTTCACATGGAAGAAAAGTTCGGTCGGGTGAAGAATGGACTGTTT
>DASYPX010000333.1:0-4642 GCA_036006125.1 Pyrinomonadaceae bacterium
CTGCGTGGAAAGGGGATTCGAGGCAATCAGCAAACTTTCCGCGCCGCCAGCTTGCAGCGCGCGCGCGAGGTTCGCCGTTTCGGTCGTGATGTGCGCGCAGGCCACCAGGCGTACACCTTTTAAGGGTTGCTCGGCGGCAAAGCGCTCACGGATGAGACGCAGAACAGGCATCTCGCGCTCGGCCCAATCGATGCGTCGCTTGCCGTGCGGCGCAAGCGAAAGGTCTTTGACGTCATGTTCCATTGCAGGCGTAGCGGTACTCATTTGTTGTTCCTTTTATGATTTCGATTTGAGTAGCCCAGTCCCGACCAGTCGGGCCTGGGAACTGGTTCATTTAATGTTTCAAAAGCCTCCTTAAGGAGGCTTTCGAAGAAGCGAAAAACATTCCGTTCTGGTTACCAGTCCCGACGAGTCGGGGCTGGGCTACAGAAAATCAGGCTCGCGCCCCAGAGCGCAGAGCTTCAGCGGCTGTCCGCAGCGCCTCGGCTTTGTCTGCCACTTCCCAGGTGAAGCCATCGCCTGTACGACCGAAGTGGCCATAGGCCGCCGTCTGACGATAGATCGGACGGCGCAGCTTAAGCGTGTCGATGATTTCTTTCGGTTTCATCGGGAAGTGATCGCGCACTAGCTTAGAGATTTGTGCGTCGCTGATGCGCCCGGTGCCTTGAGTGTCGACATAAACCGAGACGGGCTCGGCGACACCGATCGCGTATGCAAGCTGAACTTCGCATTTGTCGGCGAGACCGGCAGAGACAATGTTCTTGGCGATATAGCGCGCCATATATGCGGCCGAGCGATCGACCTTGGTCGGATCTTTGCCGGAGAACGCGCCGCCACCATGCGGAGCGTAACCCCCGTACGTGTCGACGATGATCTTGCGACCAGTCAGTCCGGAGTCGCCCTGCGGACCACCAGTGACGAAGCGGCCAGTCGGATTGATGTGATACTTGGTGTTGTCGTCGATCAGATCGCCCGGCACGGTGTGTCTGATAACGTGTTCGCGAATCTCAGAGCGAAGCTGATCGTTTTCGACCTCCGGCGCATGCTGCGAAGAGATGACGACGGCGTCAACGCGGAACGGACGGCCATCGCGATATTCGACGGTGACCTGGGACTTGCCGTCAGGACGAAGGTAAGGCAGCAGGCCTGACTTGCGAGTCTCGGTGAGTCGTTCAGCCAGACGATGCGCCAACTGAATCGGCAACGGCATTAGCTCGGGCGTCTCGTTGCACGCATAACCGAACATCAAACCCTGATCGCCGGCGCCACCAGTATCCACGCCCATGGCGATGTCAGGTGACTGCTGGTGGACCGCGCACAGGACGCTACAGGTCTCATTATCGAAGCCGTACTTGGCCCGGGTATAGCCGATGTCGCCGATGACGCGACGCGCGATGCCGTTGTAATCGATCTGAGCCTTGGTCGTAATCTCGCCAGCGATGATGACGAGGCCCGTGGTCAGCAGGGTCTCGCACGCCACGCGCGACATCGGATCGTCAGTCAAAGCGGCGTCAAGAATCGCATCCGAGATTTGGTCGGCGATCTTATCGGGGTGGCCTTCGGTGACCGACTCAGAAGTGAACAGAATTCCGTCGTGATTATTCTCCAAAGAAACCTCCAAATTCGTCTTATTGCACTCAGGTGTGAATAATCGGAATCAAAAGAACGGAAACGATAGCAGCCATTTTAAAGGGGTGTCAAGGAGGCGACAAACGTGGGACGCTTGTCTGCACCCTCTCGCCAATCCCAAGAGCACCAAAGTAATCTAAATGATCAATGATGGGCGTGATCCACAGTGAATGTTCGCTGCGGCCCGCCGGCTGACCTGGCGGAGCGGCCGTCCGGCGGGGAGACGGTTTCAAAACACGTCTAAATTCACCTTTCCTTAAAATTGTTCCATTCGCTCTCGACGTTCTCGTAAATGCGGCGCGCGTGAATCATATAAAACAGAAATCGCTCAGTCCGAAACAGTTCGGTCACATAGATATACATCACCGCCTTAAACATGAAAGCGAGTTGGATGATCCAGAGATCAAAATGCTGACTCAATCCAACACGGTTGGGAAACGTCCGATTAATAAGCGGATAGAACGGCTGAATCACTACATAGAAATAGAGGACGACCGGAATGACCGGGAGCAAACCCTTCGTCCCAAGCAGCCGACTGTCGAGCCGGCTGATGCAAAGCGCCATCGCGATCCCACCAACAACTCCGCTGAGCAGGTCGAAGGCGAAGAGAACATCTTCGGAAGCGGCGGGAAAGCCAAAGCGCCCGGACATCGCGACCAGCGCCGCCTCCAGCAGCCCGACGCCAATGACGAGAAGCAATCCCGGCAAGAGCGAAACATCTTCGACATCGCGGCCCACGACTTTGATAAACGTCGGCCGGTTCAAAACGACATAACAAAGCACGAGCATTAACGCGCTCGCGTTGTTGAGGAATGTGGCGACGACCTGTACCGCCTGCCATTGCCACGCCGCCGCTTGAGTCGATGTCGCGGGCGCAAACCACTGCGAAAACGGCAGCGTCAAATACAAGCAGCACCAGGACACCAGCAGCAGCCGCCAGAATCTTCGCAGTTGCCGCACTGCCAAAAGCGCGCGCCGACCTTCGGGATTCATCTCAGCGCGAGGACGGCCTTCGAGGAAATAGAAGTCGTACGCGAGCGCGACCAGAATCATGAGGGCTTCGATGAAGCCAAGCTGTCGCGGCAGACTTTCCCAGTTGCCACCAAATAAAATCAAACCGAAAGGCAGCAGAACGACCGGCGTAGTCACCAGGAGAGCAACAGCAACGAATGAATCCTTCTGAGTTTGTGGACGTCCGTCCGGCTCACCTCGAACCGTACCGGTTGGCTTGGCTTGCGGAACAAGAGTCGTTGTCGCCGCTCCGCGCAGATCCTCAGCCGTTAGTTGTCGCTTTTCACAGTCGCCCGTGAACGAATATCCCTTAGACCTTTCGTTCCGGATAAGATCTGCGTCATTCAGCGTGCGCCGCAGACCGCGAACTGCGCCGTGGACGAGATTCTCGGAAGCCATCGGCGACGGCGAGACGTATTTCAAGAGATCCTCTGTCTTAACAAACTCGCCGTTTTTCTCGAGCAGCACGCGGAGGATTGTCGATTCGGCTGTGCTCAACGCAACCACATGTCCCTCGGACAAAAGCGTCTGTTCGTTTTCCTGAATCTGAAAGAGAAACCGGCCAAAGGCATAAGCGTGGCCAGGAGTGTCAGAGGTCTCAAAAGGTTCAGACGCGTGCGCGGACATGAGATCTAAGAGTGATTCTTATCAGAAGCCAGGTGAAATCGCATTCATTTCTGACTGAAAAGGTTGCAGTGAAACTTTTCAGCCACGAAGAAACCTTTCAATGGACGCCAAGGTTACGTCCGTCTACGGTCAGTTCGCAAAGGGGGTGAGCACGGCCGGGAGAATGTGGGCCGGGCTCGACGACAATATGCAAGACGTAATCGCGCCGAGCATTGTCGCAGGAAGGGAAGTCGCGGACGGGGAAGAATCTCATGGGTTACGACGATCAGTTGGCTTCTACGGCCTGACGTTCGTTTCACTCGGCTCGATCATCGGATCGGGCTGGCTTCTTGGCGCGCTCAACGCCGCAAAGGTCGCCGGCCCAGCTTCAATCATCTCGTGGATTCTGGCGGCGTGCATACTGGCACTCCTCGCGCTGACTTATGCAGAATTGGGAGCGACATATCCAGTCGCGGGTGGAGCAGCGCGCTTCCCGTATTATTCACACGGTCCCATTGCTGGATTCACCGCGGGCTGGGCCGCCTGGTTGCAGGCTGTGTTCATCGCGCCGATCGAAGTGCTCGCGGTAATCACGTACGTGAATAGCGTGGGCTGGTTCAACCAGCACTTCAACATGCTTAACGCAACGGGGAGCAAGGCCGGCCTGCTCAATGGGACCGGATTGGTGGTGGCTGTGATCCTCATGTTGCTGTTCACCACGATCAATCTGGCGGGCGCGAAATTTCTGTCAGACAGCAATGTGGTAATCGTAATCTGGAAAACGCTTGTGCCGGTACTGGCCATTGTCGTAGTCGCCAGTCTGCAATTCAATACGTCGAACTTTCACGCCGGCGGTGGGTTTATGCCTTTTAAGTTTCATGGTGTCTTTGCCGCGCTTACCGGCGGCGTGGTCTTCGCGCTGCAGGGCTTTGAACAGGCGGTGCAGCTTGCGGGCGAGGCGCGCAATCCGAAGAAGGATGTGTCACGGGCGATTCTTGCCGCCATGGCGATTGGCGCGCTGCTGTATTCGTTGTTGCAAGTGGCGATGATCGGCGGGCTTGATCCACACCATCTCGTCAAAGGTTGGGCACAGCCGTTGGGGACTGATCCTTCAGACTACGGCGCGTGGTATACGGTCGCCTTGGCAGTTGGGGCAGGATGGCTCGCGAAAGTGATTCTTGTAGATGCGGTGATCTCACCCGCGGGCACCGGCATTGTCTATGTAGCGACGAGTGCCAGACTTTCATATGCACTCGGGGAAGAACGCGAACTCCCATCTGTGTTGACTCGAACCAATCAAAAGAAAGTGCCGGTCGCGTCGATCTTATTGTCGACGGTTATTGGATTGATTGCTTTCGGGCCGTTCAAGAGCTGGGCTGCGCTGGTAAATGTCATC
>DASYPX010000334.1:0-5861 GCA_036006125.1 Pyrinomonadaceae bacterium
AGCCAGCGAAGCTTGACGGCGAAAATGTAGACAAGCATTGGCCCTATCACGAAACTCGGAAGACTAATTCCAATTAGAGCGAGTACTGAAAGACCATTATCGGTTGTCGTTCCGCGATTTTTGCCTGCGATTACTCCGAGAGGAATTGCGATGCAGATTGCGATAGCCATTGAGGCAAGCGCCAAAGCAATCGTGTACGGGTATCGGCTTTTGATTAGGTCGAAGACCGGCTGCTCCGTGCGGAAGGATGTGCCGAGGTCGCCGTTAAGAATCGCGCGCCAGTAATCAGTGTAACGATTATCCAAGCCGTACCAACGCAAATGGCGATGCCCGTTCTCGTCAATAGGTAGGCCGAAGAAAAATGGCGGTCGGTCGAGACCGTGACGCGCGCGAAATTGCGCCAGTTGTTCAGGCGTGGCCTGGTCCCCGAGCACAGCCGTCGCCGGATCGCCCGGAACAAGTTCGATTAAGAGCGTGACGAGTGAAACGACCGTCCAGACAACCAGAATGAGGAAGCCAATACGACGCAGGACTCCGAATATTTTTCGTTGCATCCAGGAAGAGCTTAGAAGATATCTCCTACGTTGTTCGTGTACTGCTTTGACTTCAATCGACGTATGCCCTATTCAAGGGCTTTAAACGTCGACAAAGCGCCAACGGCCTCGGTCTAATGCGAAAGCTTCTTAACTTGAGCGATCACAATTTCCTGTTTTGGGGCGCCGATGACACCGGTGACGTATTCGCCGGGTACACCTTCACACTCGAAAATGGATTTCCTGACAAGTCGCTCGAAATTGTGCTTTACAGCATCGCCCCGCTCGACCAGTACGTCGGTCAGTTTCGACCGTTCATCGATGGTACAAATCCGTAGCGCGACGGATGATAGCAGAATGGATTGTGAGTACAACAGGCTGCCCTGTTGTGTGGTTCTGAAAGAGAGAAGGGCTGAGCAGCCCGTTCAACCCGCCTAAACGAACGTAGCCCGGAGGGAACCTGCATCATCAGCGACTCGGCCCCGACAACCTTATCGCCGACTAGCAAGCCCCACGGACTACGTTGTATTGGTTGACTGCCCTGGTGGGCCCAACCAAGTCATTGGCGCAAATTTTATTTGCGCGTATGTGGGTGCTTCGCGCAAGACGATGGCTTGCGCTAAACGACGCGCTCGCCCAAGTGCAGGGCAGCCACGCCGCCAGTCAAATTTTCAAACGTAACGTTATCGAACCCGACGTCACGCATCATCGCCGCCAGCTCTTCCTGATTCGGAAATTTTGAGATCGAATCAGGCAGATACTCGTAGGCGCTGCGCGACCCGCTTAACCAGCCGCCAATTCGCGGCAATACGCGCGCGTAATAAAACGCGACAAGATGACGCAAACCGGAAAGCGTCGGTTGCGAAAACTCAAGGACCGCTGCCCATCCGCCGGGTTTCAAGACACGCTGCAATTCCAGCAATCCGCGTTCCCGATTTGCCAGATTTCTGAGGCCGAACCCGATCGTGACTATGTCGAATGATCCATCAGCAAATGGAAGGTGCAGAGCGTCTCCCTCGACAAAAGGAATCTCTTGCTTCTTCGTCTTTGCAAGTTCCACCATGGGCCGGCAGAAATCAATGCCGACAACGCGTGCTTGGTTCGCTTCAAAGATCTCGATACTCAAATCGCCGGTGCCGCACGCAACGTCAAGCACATGCGCGTTTTGCGGCAACAGTGGAGACAACTTCCTGACGACCTTGCGACGCCATCGTTTGTCGATATTGGCCGACAAAAGATGGTTGAGGAGGTCATATCTCGGAGAGATTCGCGCAAACATTTCGCGCACCCGCCGAGCGTGATCCTCAGGTCCCTTGTTCGCAGATTCAGTTAAGCCCATGGTGTTGGGGCGATGGTTGCAAGTTACTTGCGATAGTTTTCTAAATGTCAGGGTTTCGCGGGAGGAGTCGCTGTGTTCGCTTTGGTTTCGACGTTACCTGGAAACTGCGCTTTCAGTTGTTCGGAGTTGCCGACGACGATGGTGGCGGCTGGTGCGTCTTTGAAGAGTCGCGTCGCAACGCGCTGCACGTCCGCGGGCGTGGAGCTTGTGATCAGAGTTGAGACAGTGTTCGGACGCGGCGACTTGAAAGTGTCCATATCGAGCCAGGCTTCAGCGAGACCAGCAGGTTGCGAGAGTTGCTGGGACCACTGCGCACTGAGCGTGGTCCGGGCGCGTTCCAATTCGTCTGCGCTGGGCGCCGCTTGGCTCAGTTTGCGCATGACATCCTGGGCCGCCGCGACGGCCTTCGAAGCCGAAGCTTGCGGAACAGTCGCACTGAAAACAAACACCCCGGGAAGCAAGTGAGCTTCGTGCCGAACTGAGACGTGGGAAAGTTCCGGGACCGCGACTTGCCAACGACCACGCGCGATAAGGGCAAGCAGTTCAGCCGAAAGAGCGTCAACATCCGCACGCGCGAGACCGCGCACAGCCAGGCGAATCTCTGCGGTTGAACTCTCCGGCGCATCGACTATCAGAACTTGTGGATTTGGCGCCGACGGCTGGCGGAAAGTCGCGGGAATTGTTTTATCAGATTTGCCCCATGGCCCAAGCAATTGGCGAAGTGCGCGCATCAATCGCGGCTTTTCAACGCCGCCAACCACCGCGACCGTAGCATTGTCCGAATTAAGAAAGCGCTCGCGTGCCAACATCAGATCGCCTCGCTCAATCTTTGAAAGTGACAGCACCGTTCCTCCCGCGGGATGTGCGTACGGAAATGAACCGAAAAGCCGTGCGGTTATTGCCCGATCCGCAACATCGCTCGCTGAGCCGCTTTGTTCTCCGTACGATTTAATTCGCGCGTCTTTCAGGGCAGCGATGTTTTCCGCACCGAGCTGAGTCGTTGTGACAGCACCGCGCAGCAAATCGATCATTCGTTCGAGGTTTGCTGCCTTTCCGGAAATCGTGGCGTCCAGCGAGTCGTAATTCGTAGTAACCGTCAGTTTTCCCCCTAATTCTTCCGCGACATATTCACGGATCGTTGCGTCGGGAAATAGCGCGTCCCCCAGTAACGCCATCATGCCGCCTTTGTCTGCCAGGTCGAACGCCGCCCCACTGTGGATTCGCAGCCGCACAAGCACCTCAGGATTTCCGGGTTGGCTCCAGTAAAGAATCCTAAGGCCGTTCAGTAGGGTCTCTCGCTCTGGTTCCGGAGTTTGGCCTCGCACGCTTGCCGTCAATATCGCGACCAGCGACAGACAGAGAGCCGCGCTAAACAGGCGCGGCAAATAATTCATCATTTTCTTCGGCATTAATTATTCGTGAAAATACAGATGTGACGCAGTCCTTGACGGTCGTAGCACCTCAAAAGCAGCCAATTGGGATGCGGCGAAAAAGAGTTTAGATGTCGTCTAAAAACGCGTCAACCTGCGCCCCGAAAACGGCATCAAAGCCGTGTGCTGAAAGGCGTTGCAGTCCGCGGTTCGCATGCTCAAACAGGGGCAATCAATAGTATAATGCCGCGCCGTCAGAGAAATTTTTTCACGGCTGCCCCAAAATAGTTCGTAACTTCCGGTCTATTAGCAGTAATAAAACAAGTAGGGAACGCAGTCCTACAGGATCGAGCGGTTTGATTGGCGAACCAGGTGACAGACGAAAAGCTGCTCGCAGACGCAGCAAATGGCGACACGACGGCTTTTCAGATCCTGTATCAGCGTTATCGCGACCCGATTTTCAGGTTTGCGTATCGCATGCTGGGTTCCGTGGAAGCAGCCGAGGATGTCGCTCACGATTGCTTCCTCAGTTTGATAAGACAGCCCGGCCGTTTTGATTCAACCAAGGCTTCTTTTCGCACGTACTTATATGCGGCGGCGAGAAACCAGGCGGCCAAGCAGTACAGCAGCTTTGGTCGAGAGACGGCGCTGGACGAACTTTCGGAAGAGCCGGCTGCCGCTGATCGAAACGCGCCGATGGCGCAGGTTCTGGACGACGAGCTTGCTTCCGAAGTAGCGGGAGCAATCGCGAGTCTGCCGCCATTGCAACGCGAGGCGCTCGTGCTGTTTGAGTACGAGGAGCTTTCGCTGGCCGAGATTGGCGAGATTGTCGGGGTCGACGCGAACACGGTCAAAGCACGGCTTTTCCGAGCGCGCGAGAAGCTCCGGTCGAAACTTGAACGATACTTTCGCACCGGCCGTGAAGCTGCTACATTGAGACGGGCGTAAGCGCGTCGGCATGAGCGGCAGGAGTTACGAGGAATGAGTGATTTTGACGCTAAGTTCATGCAGGACGAAGATCTCCGGGATTTGCTACGGCAATGGAATGCGCCGAAAACGCCGGACACGTTGGACAACCGTGTAGCGGCAGCTTATCAACAAAGTAGGAGCGGCGGTTCGGTATCCGATTTGGCGTTCAATCCCACGCGGGATAGCGAGGTAGTAAAGATGAAATTTTGCAATACGTGCCAGGAAGAATTCGCTGAAAGATTCAGCTTTTGCCCGGTAGATGGGACGCCGCTCACGGCGGTGCCAGCAGCGGTGAGTGAGCCGACTCGCCAACCGGAGCCAATCATGACGGCTAAAGCGGCTGAGGCCCCGAAAGTTCGGAACATCCAGCCTGAGACTGTGAAGGCCAAATCTTCAGTTCGCCTCGCTGCGCCGGTCTTGGCAGCCGCAGCCACGGAAAACATTGGCGAATATCACCTCACCATTCTTGAGGATCGCGGATTGGCGTCACGCCTTGCCGATGAACTCGGCAACGTTGCGCACAATTACCAACTGACATGGCCAGAGTTCAAACGCGATCCGTTTGGCTTTGTGAAGCGGTCGATCCAAGGCTATGGCCAGATGGTCGGCAAGTTCCTCGGAAAACGCGATGCGATGCTGGCAATTCTGATCGCTGTTGGCGCGATCGCCGCTCTGGTTGGATTACTGGCGCTCATCGATCGCACACAGTCAGGTGCAACGTCGCGCGTCGGCGTATTCGTAGTGGGTGGAGTTGCCGCGCTGTCTCTCCTGGCTTTGTTTGCAACGTGGCTCGGACGTGATAGCGGCGCGGCAGTGATGGGCGCGCGGCCTGCGGATTCTTCGAATGTTTTGTCCGGAATCGTAGTCGCACTCGTGTTGGTGTTCGGTACCATCGGCGCCTATGTCTTCTGGTCTCGTCTGCATGAACGAGCGCTTGCACAGGCTAAGTCCGAAGAAGAGATGGAACTGACGCAGATGATCACCGACATTCCGAACGAGCAGCCCACGCCCGACGAAGGCACGGCCGGAATGAACAAGGGCAATGGCGGTGGCAGCAAGCCAAAGCAGGAGAAAGCCGGTGGCGGTGGCGGTGGTGGCCGTGAAGAACAGAGTCCCGCGTCGTTTGGAAAATTGCCGCAGGCTGATCTGCACATTCCGCAGGTGGTAGCGCCCGATCCTCATCCTCCGGTAATCAAGAATCCGTCTTTGCCGATGCCGGCCACGCTTGACGCCGATCCGGTGCTCTTTCCGCCCGACACGCGCAATCTCGCCTACGGCGATCCGAAGTCAAAATCAACCACGCCCTCTTCCGGGCCGGGAACCGGCAACGGTATTGGTAGTGGAACCGGCGGCGGCGTCGGGCCAGGTGAAGGCGGTGGCTATGGCCCCGGCCGTGGCGGTAACACCGGTGGCGGCGATCGCAACGAAGGCGGCGGTGGTCCCGGTGGTGGCGGCGGGGGCACCGATTACAATCGCATCTTCAAGAGTAGTGAAGTGACGAGCCGTGCGCGCGTTTTGGACAAGCCCGAACCGCAATACACCGAAGCCGCGCGCAAGAATCAAGTCACCGGAACGGTGGTGTTGCGGGCTGTCTTTTCATCAAGCGGTTCAGTGATGAACATCTCGACGATTCGCGGACTACCTGATGGA
>DASYPX010000335.1:0-6121 GCA_036006125.1 Pyrinomonadaceae bacterium
ATGATTTCGCGGCCCGCTTGGCGAACGTTTTCAATATCCGCCCCCCGCCGCAAGTCGAAACAGATCAGGGGATGCAGGTTGCCGTCTCCCGCATGAAAGACGTTCGCCATCTGCAGGTTGTATTTCGCGCTGATACGGTAAGTTTCGGCCAGCACTTCGGGCAGACGTGAGCGCGGCACGACAGCGTCCTGAATCATCACATCGGGCATCAAGCGACCGACAGCGCCGAAGGCACCTTTCCGCGCGGCCCAAAGTTTCTTGCGCTCCTTCTCATCGGTCGCGCGCCGCACCGAGCGCGCTCCACGCTCACGCAAGATCGCTTCGGCCTTTTCCACGTCATCATCGATTCCGGCTTCGATTCCGTCGAGTTCTACCAGCAGCACGGCCTGGGCGTCGGTTGGCAGGCCGGCGGTGAAGACGCTCGCCTCGACGGCGCGAATGATCGCGTTGTCCATCATCTCCAGCGCGGCGGGCAACATCCCCGCCGCGATAATTGCGGACACCGCGCGACTGGCGGCATCAACATCGAGAAAGTCCGCGAGCAGCGTGCGCACGGCAGCAGGAATCGGCGCGAGTTTCACCGTTGCCTCAGTCGCGATTCCAAACGTACCTTCCGAACCGACGAACGTCCCGAGCAGATCGTAGCCGGGACGATTTAGATCGAGATCGACAACTGACCCATCAGACAAAACGACGCGCGCGGCAATTACATGATCCGTCGTCGTGCCGTATTTCAAGCAATGGATTCCGCCCGCGTTCTCGGCGATATTGCCGCCAATAGTGCACGACGGCTGACTCGAAGGATCGGGCACATAGTACAAACCGAATGGCGCGACGGCGCGCGAGAGTTGCGCGTTGACTAAACCCGTCTGAACACGTGCCCTGCGGTTTTCGCGATCAATTTCAAGTATCTTCCGCATGCGCGCGAGTTCGACAACCACGCCGCGATTGATTGCCAGGGCTCCACCTGACAGACCGGTACCGGCGCCGCGCGGAGCAAAGCTCACGCGTTGATCGTGCAGCAGCGCGAGGACGTCTGACGTTTCTTCGGTTGAGTTTGGAAAAACCACTGCGCGCGGTAAATGCTTGTGTTGAGGCAGACCGTCGGTTTCATAAACCAACAATTCATCAGACTCCGAGAGCACATTTTCTTCGCCGACGATCTCTCGAAGTTCCTCGAACAGTTGGTCATCTATTTGAAGCTGCTGCTGGCTCGCGACCATGACTTACGAAAGAATGATTTCTATTGCGACGGGTGACGTGATGATACACTACGCGGCCATCTGCTGGGAGCGCGGGCGTGCTCTCTCGCATCTGAAGTCGGATTCTCGTTCACGCCCAGCTTTAGCTGGGTGACAACGTTATTCACTAATCACCCACCCATTTCAATGGTTTCACTTTTGAGGAACCTGTTGAAACGGTTAAAGAGACAAAGTTTTGTGATCATCACCAGGCCGAAGCCCGGTGTAAATGAAACCGATTGCTTATGAAACCCAAACTGCTTCTCTTACTGCTTTCGATCGTTCTTGCCATGTCAACGAACTTTAAATCACACGCCGAGAAGGCGACATTTACCGCTGACTTGATCATCTTCAACGCAAAGATCCACACGATGGACCAAAGTCAGCCAATCGCCGAGGCCGTGGCGATTTATGGAAATCGGATCGTTGCCGTCGGGACGACTAAGGACATTAAGAAACTCGCGGGCGCAAATACGAAACAGATCGACGCCAACGGCCAAGCCGTCCTGCCGGGATTCAACGACGCGCACGTGCATTTCATGTCGGGCGGATTTCAATTGTCGAGGGTGGACTTGCGAGACGCGAACACGCCACAGGAATTTGCCGAACGCATCCGCGACTTTGCGGTGAAATTGCGCGAAGGACGCTGGATTACTGGTGGCGATTGGGACCATGAGCGGTGGCCGAAAACCGATCTGCCAACGAAGGAGTTGATTGATCGCTATACGCCAAACACGCCAGTCTTCGTAAACCGCCTCGACGGTCACATGAGTTTGGCAAACAGCCTCGCGCTAAAGCTTGCGGGAGTGACGAAACAAACGCTCGATCCGCCGGGTGGCGTGATTGTGCGCGACGGAAAAACTGGCGAACCCACCGGCGTTTTGAAAGATGCGGCGCAGGGTTTTGTGTGGAAAGTCATTCCCGCGTCGACGTTCGAAGAAAAGCTCGCGGCGGCACGCGCCGCGACAAATCACGCGGCTAGTTTGGGAGTAACCAGCGTGCAGGATATGTCCGCAGGCGTTGACGTCGGCGTCTATCAGACGTTGCTCGATCGCGGCGAACTGAAGACCCGCATCTACGCGGTGTGGCCTTTGCCAAGTTGGGATCGGCTCGCGCGCACGGGCGTACGAGCGCATTTCGGCAGCACGATGCTGCGCAACGGCGGCCTGAAAGGGTTTGCCGATGGCAGCCTCGGTTCCACCACGGCGCTTTTTTACGAACCATATCGTGACGCGCCGAACACCAGCGGAATTCCGAGTGACGAAATGTTCCCGGAAGGCGCGATGCTCGAACGCATTCGCGGCGCCGACAAGGCCGGTCTTCAGATTTTGATACACGCGATCGGAGACAAGGCAAATGATTTGATTCTATCGATGTACGAACAAGTCGAGCGTGAAGATGGCGACCGCGATCGGCGTTTTCGCATTGAGCATGCGCAGCATTTGCGCGCCCAGGACATTCCGCGATTTGCGCGTGACAAAGTGATCGCATCGATGCAGCCTTATCACGCGATCGACGACGGCCGCTGGGCTGAGAAGCGCATCGGCAAAGACCGCGCAAAGACGACCTACGCGTTTCGTTCGCTGCTCGATGCCGGAGTCACGCTCGCTTTCGGAACGGATTGGACGGTCGCCCCACTCGATCCGCTGTTGTCTGTCTATGCCGCGGTGACGCGGCGAACGCTCGACGGCAAAAACCCAAATGGCTGGGTACCGGCGCAGAAAATCTCGGTCGAAGAGGCCGTGCGCGCGTACACCGTCGGCTCAGCCTTCGCTGAGTTTCAGGAAAATGAAAAAGGGACGATCACGCCGGGCAAGCTCGCGGACTTGGTGATCCTCTCGCGCGACATTTTCAAGATCGATCCGAAAGATATTGAAAAAGTGAAAGTCGTAACGACGATTATGGATGGAAGGGTGGTTTATGAAGCGAAGTGAACAGCATGCGGCTGGTTATGAATTCTGCCTTCTGCGCCTAAAAGAACGATACACGAAATAGATCAAAAGCCCGAGCGCGCCAGCCGCGGCGGCTTGCCAAGCCTCAGTAAACGTACTGTTCGCCAAAAGCCAGGCCGAAAGTATCAAAGCCGCTACCGCAATAACTATCCCTCCATGCAACTTGAAATGCGCCTCCGGCGCGTCCTTGCGTTTCCTCAATACCGGCAAAGCGGCGCACGTGACAGCGTAGGCAACGAGCCGCGCAATCGTGCTGATTGTCAACGCCGCCACGAATGAACTCTTCAGCGTCAGCACGAGCATTAACAGCGTCGTGATGATGATCGAAATGTGCGGTGTAAAGAATCTCTGGTGTACTCGCGCGAGAAATGATGGCAGCTGTTCGCGCTCAGCGATGGCAAAAGGCACACGCGATGCCGACAACACCGTGATGTTCAGGTTTCCCGCAACGGAAATGATCGCGCCCGCCGAAATGATGGCGCCGCCCGCTGTCCCCATGAAGTGACTGCCCGCGTCCGCCAAGGGCTTCGTCGATTTCGCCAGTTCGGGCAATGTCCCAATACAGACAACTTGGATCAAGATGTAGGTCGTAGCGATCACCGCCATCGCAATGAGAAGGGCGCGCGGCAGATCTCTTTGCGGGTTCTTAATCTCGCCCGCAGGAATCGTGGCCATTTCAAAGCCCGTGAACGCATACAACAGCAACAGGACCGATTGTGAGAATGCGCCAGTCGCCGGCCGAGCGCCTAATGCGAACGCGTGGGGGGTTATAAAAAAGAGTCCAACCGCAATGAAGATGAGCATCGGCAGGAGTTTGCCGATCGTGAAGATATTGCTGGCAATCGCGGCTTGTCGCACTCCGAGGATGTTCAGCGCGGTGAGAATCAACACGACCGCAACAATTATCAGCGCACGCATCCAACCGGTATTCGCTGGTGCCCAGAAAAACGAAAGGTAGTTGATCATCAAGTTGCAGTTCGCCGCGAAGGCGGTGAGCCGCGCCAGCCAAATCAGCCAGCCAACTTCGAACCCCACTGCTGATCCGAATGCTGTTTGGGCATAAAGGTAAGGACCGCCTGTTTGCTCGAAGCGGCTGCCGACCTCGGCAAAACAGAGGATGATCAGCATCACGACGAGCGCGCACACGACAAACGCGATCAGGCTGTAGGAACCAATGAGTGAATAGACTTTAGATGGCAGTCCGAAAATGCCGGCGCCGATGATCCCGTTGATGGTGACAGCGACCAGATCCCAGCGGCGGATGCCGCGCACGAGGCCTTCATTTGAAGTTTGTTGCGCCAAGAAATTGGTACGGATTTACCACAAAGGCACAAAGACACAAAGACATTTTGAGATCGTCTTCGTGTAACTTTGTGACTGGGTGACTTTGTGGTTAGCCGTTACGGCCGACTGCGCACGGTGAGCGCTTCACGCGCGACTTCCTTGTCGTCAAAATGAAAAACCTCACGACCGAGAATCTGATAATCCTCGTGACCCTTACCTGCGATTAGAACCAGATCATCAGTCCGAGCCTGGGCAATGGCATGGTGAATCGCTTCACGCCGATCGGCGATCTTTTCGTAGGGCTTGCCGGCTTTCTGAATTCCTTCTTCTGCATCGCAGAGTATTTGGTTCGGATCTTCTGTGCGCGGATTGTCGGAAGTCAGGATTACGACGTCGCTTAATGATCCGGCGGCCTCACCCATCGGCGCGCGCTTGCTGCGATCGCGATCGCCGCCACAACCGAACAAGGTAATGATTCGACCTTTGGTGACCTCGCGCGCGGTGCGCAGAACGTTCAGCAGCGCATCGTCGGTGTGCGCGTAATCGACCACCACCGCAAAGTCGCCGTCGTGGGGAACGCGTTCGAATCTTCCCGGCGCGCCCGTGCACTTGGACAGTGCCGTCGTGATCACATTGAGCGAATAGCCGAGCGCCAAGCCGCTCGCGACCGCGGCCAGCGTGTTGTAGACGTGTGGTGGGCCAACCAGTGGCGAATGAAAATCAATTTCCGCCGGAGAGACGTCAGAACCGCCTGCGTTAGCGGGCGGGTGTTTGGTGCACAAACGAAACCTCATCCCCGCCAAAGAGAATTCCGGGTCGTGCGCTGTGATGTCGGCGTCTGACTTCACGGCGTAAGTCACAACGCGCAGCCCTTCACGCTTCAATCGATCAGCCAACTCGACACCGTGCGCATCATCGAGATTGATCACCGAAGTCTTTGGCCGCGAACCGAGCCGGCCATCAAACAGCCGCTGCTTCGCGTACCAGTAATTCTCCATCGTCTTGTGATAGTCGAGATGATCGCGCGTGAGGTTCGTGAATACCGCGACTGTGTATTCGAGCGCATCGCAACGATGAAAATCCATCGCCTGCGAAGAGCACTCCATTACCGCCGTCTGGCAAGCAATGCCAACTGCTTGTCGCAGCAACCGTTGCATATCCGTCGCCTCCGGAGTCGTGCGTCCGGCTTTCTTCTTTTCTTTGCCCAGCCGATATTCGACGGTGCCCGTCATGGCTACAGGTTCGCCAGCAGCTTCCGGAATCGAAGCAACGAGATATGCCGTCGTCGTCTTGCCGTTTGTGCCGGTGATGCCCACCAGGTTCAACTCCCGCGACGGATGATGATGAACTTCCGCCGCTGCCAGCGCCATCCCGCGCCGAATGTTCTCGACTTGGATCCATGAGCCACTGAAATCGACCGGAGGTTGAAGTTCTGAAATCACTCCAACAGCGCCTTGCTGCATCACCTGCGGAACGAATTTGTGAGCGTCGAACAACTCTCCACGCACCGCCGTGAACAAGCTTCCGTCGGTCGCTTGTCGTGAATCGTGCGTCACGTCGGTAACCGGCGCGGCTAGATCGCCAGAGGCTTGGCCGCCGGTCACGCGCGCAATCTGCTCGATCGTCACTGATTTTGTTGCTTCA
>DASYPX010000336.1:0-6652 GCA_036006125.1 Pyrinomonadaceae bacterium
GCAATTGAACGCACACTCGCTAAAGTCTCCGGGTCGACAGCTTCACCAATCAACAACCCTTTCGTTTCATACGCCAGAAAGACTGCCACGGTCGCGAGTATGACGCCAATAACGATTGACGCAATCCCATCGAGATACGGATTGTCGAGCAAATCGCCGAGCAATATTCCCAGGAATGCGACAATCAATCCTGCGAGGGCGGCCGAATCTTCAAACAGCACCGTGAATGTCGTCGGATCCTTGCTCCGCGTAATCGTCTTGAACACGCCGGCGCCTTTCAATTCTTTGCGAAACGCTTTGAATGCAAAGAACCCGGAGATGCTTTCAAAGACGAACGCGAGTCCCAACACGACATAACTCCAGGTCGGATCGCCACGATGCGGATGTACAAGGTGAGTTATGCCTTCGTAGACGGACATGCCACCGCCCAACGAGAAAACGAGAATCGCTACGATCAGTGGCCAAAAATAAAGTTCCTTTCCATGTCCAAACGGATGATTGTCATCGTATGGCTTTTGGCTCTTACGCAAGCCGACGAGGAGCAGCGCGCCATTACCGGTATCGACCAGCGAGTGAATCGCTTCAGACAACATCGCGGAGCTGCCGGAAAAGAACGCCGCGATGAATTTCGTTACCGCGATCGCCAGGTTTGCGGCAATGGCCGCAAAGATGGCGACCTTTGATTCGCCCGTCATGCGTCACACAATAACAAATCATCAGGCGGTTACAGAACTTCGATGTTTTGCTAGTGCGATTTGCTGCTGATATAAAGACGTCAGAGATTCGTTCCGCGAAGGAGAAACAGTTTGATCAACGGAGCACACGTAATCATTTACAGCAAAGATGCCGAAGCCAATCGCGCTTTTTTCAAAGACGTGCTTGGGTTCAATTCAGTGGATGTCGGCGGCGGTTGGTTGATCTTTGCTCTGCCTCCGGCTGAAGTTGCTTTCCATCCCGGCGACGAGAACGATCAGCACGAGCTGTATCTCATGTGTGAGGATCTGAAAGCGACCATCGCAGCGCTCGACGCCAAAGGGATTCAATGCACCGACGTGCAAGAGCCACCCTGGGGCATCCTGACGACGATCAAATTACCGGGCGGCGGGCGGCTCGGTTTGTATCAGCCGAAACATGCGCGTCCGGTTTAAACTCTCCCAGAGATTTGCTAACAACAACAGAGAGAAGCAGATGACCGATTCCAAAGCAACAAGTTCGACGGGCCCCGAGCTAACCCCGCGCGCGATCATCATTGGCCTGGTGGTCGCGATGATTATCGGCAGCGCGTACCCGTACTGTGTTCTGAAACTCGGCTTCGGACCAAACCTGTCGGTTGTTTCTGCGTTCTTCGGATTCATGGCGCTGGTGCCTTTGGTATTCGCGTTGCGCCTGACTGACACGAACGCGCGCGAAAACAACATCGTGCAGACGATGGGCACGAGCGCTGGCCAGACCGCGTTCATGGCGGTGCTGCTGGCGGCGTTCGACATGCTAAACGCGAAAGGAATTCTGCAACCCGCGATCAATCTCAACACCTGGCAGATTTTTCTCTGGCTTTGCAGCGCGAGTTTGCTCGGCATTCTGCTCGCCGTGCCGATGCGGCGGCATTACATCGATGAAGAGAACCTGACGTACGCGGACGGTCTCGCTGCCGGCGAAACGATCAAGGTGTTGCATGAAGGTCGTGACAGCGGCGCCGCCAAGGGACCGCTGGCCGCGCTCGGCATCGGCACGTTTTTATCCGGCTTGTTGATGATGATTACGACGTACTGGAAGTGGGTGCGCGACACCTGGTTCATACCGGGCCAGGAAGCCATGAACATCGGGTTCAACATCAGCTTGCTGAGTTTTGGTTCGGGCTTGCTCGTCGGATTTCGCATCTGCCTGGCGATGGCAATCGGCACCGCGATTAGTTGGTTCATTCTTCCGCACTTTCTCTTCTCGCGCGGGATGATTACCGCGTTGACTTATCCTGCGACGTTGCGTTGGGTGATGTGGCCGGCGACAGGATTGATGGTCGCCGGAGGCTTGATGTCGCTCGCGCTGAAGTGGAACTTAATTGTAAAGACGTTTCGCGGGCTGAAAGGGAGCACGAGCGGCGGCCAAAAAGACTTTCCAATGCGCTACGTCGTGATCGGATCGATCGTAATGACGATCGTCCTGTGCGTAATTCAGCGTTTTAGCATGGGCATCCCGATGTACTTGTCGCTGATCGCGATCCTGTTTTCGTTGCCGTTGATGCTCGTCGGACTGCGTGTGCTCGGCGAAACAAACTGGGGTCCAATCAGCGCGATGTCAAACATGATGCAGGCGATCTTCGCTTTTATCTCGCCTGGCAATGTGCCGGTGAACATGTCTTCGAGCGGACTCACGGGAACGATTGCCGTCACCTCGGAAGCCTTGATGCAGGATTTCAAAGCGGGCCAACTTGTGAGGTCGAATCCGCGCAATCTCACGATCGCCCAACTCATCGCTGCGCCGATCGGCGCGCTCGCGACGGCTGTCGTTTATCCAGTGCTGCGCGCGAAATTCGGCATCGGACCGCAAGGTCTCTCCTCACCGATCAGTGTGAAGTGGGCTGGCTTCGCCGAATTATTGACGCAAGGGTTCAAAGCGTTGCCGCCCGGATGTCTCGTTGGGCTTTTGATCGGAATCGCCGTCGGCATCCTGCTCACAGTGTTGGCAGAGAAGTGGCCCGAATACGTGCCGTCACCCGCGGCAATCGGTATTGGCATGTTGATAACTGCGGCGGTCTTGCTGACATTCATCCTCGGCGGCGTGGCGCAACTTATCTGGGCGAGGCTCTCGCCTGAAACTGAGAAGACCTATCGAATCCCCCTGGCGTCCGGACTGATTTGCGGTGAAGCGATCATCGCAGTTGTGCTGGCAGTGCTGGCGGCGATGGGTGTGAACTTCTAAGGCTTGGCAATGCAGCATATTGAACGTTCATTCAGAAGATCTTAATCGATCAGATCGCGAGACTAACTTATGACCAAACGACTCTTCATTTTGTTGTCAATCGTCGGTGGATCGGCGCTTTCGATCTGCGGTCAAGCGCGACCGACGCCAACGCCCGCGCGGCCGACGCCGACGACCGCCCGCCCGACACCAACTCCGACGGCTCCGCGCCCGACGATTTCTCCAACGCAGAGCCCGCAGCCGGCACCGAATTTAGTTGTCGCCGTTCCGCCGAGTAAAATCGCGGTGATCGATACGAGCGTGTTCAGCGATGACAAGGTGGGGATATTTCGAGTGATCGAGGCGGCGAAGAGCCTCGAGAACGAATTTCGCGCGCGTCAGCAGGAGCTGCAAGCGGCTCAGACGCGCATCAACACGCTGGTTGAGGATATTCGCAAGCTGCGCCAGGCGACTGTAGTCGATCAGAAGACAATTCAAGCCAGGCAGGAGGAAGGGTTGCGCCTCCAGCAGGACTTCGACGTGAAAAAACAGCGTTACCAGGAAGATTACGAGCGACGATATGGTCAGGTAATGGGTCCGGTTTCTCAGCAAATCGGCAAAGCCATGGATGAGTTCGCGGCGCAACACGGCATTACGATGACCCTCGATGTGAGCAAGATGTTGCCGGCGATCCTGACCGCGCTGCCAACGGTCGAGGTTACGGCGGCATTCATTGCCGAATTCAATCGCAAGAATCCGCGAGTGACTTCGGTGACGAAGCCTTGATATAAACTCTCTCGCAAAGGACAGTGAGTCTCCGGTTTCTTGCTGGCGAATGAACTTTGGTAATCTTCCAGCATGAACTGGCGCGACAATCTCATTCACGATTCATCGCAAATCCGCGAACTCTTGTCGCAGACGAAAACGATCGCGGTGCTCGGCATCAAGACTGAAGCGCAAGCCGATCAGCCCGCGTTCTACGTTCCCAAGTACATGCAGAAGGCCGGCTTCAAGATCATTCCCGTGCCGGTTTACTATCCCAACGTCACTGAGATTCTCGGCGAAGAGGTCTACCGGCGCGTCAATGACATTCCCGAAGAAGTGGACATGGTAAATGTATTTCGCCGATCGCACGACATTCCACCGCACCTCGATGACCTGCTCCAGAAGAAACCGAAGTCAGTCTGGATGCAGATGGGTATCAGTCATGCGGCGGTTGCTGAGGAACTCGCGAAAGCAGGCATCAAGGTTGTGCAGGATCGCTGCCTGATGGTAGATCATCGGCGGCTGAGTTTCTGAGTACGGTGTGCCTAAGCAGTGGCTGAAAAAGATCCGCGAGCGTCGCGGAAAACTTTCTGTAGCCCAGGCGTTTACGCCTGGGTCCGCGGTAAATAACACCTCTGGTAAGGCGCATTAATGGTCCTTTGGTAGACAAAGAAAGCCTCCTGAAGGAGGCTGACATTTAGGCCTCGTCACTGGCCCAGGCGTAAACGCCTGGGCTACAGAAAAAGTTCGAACCTGAGAATCCATGAATCTTCTGACGTTTGTACTTGCCGTCTCTTTCGTGTCGCCCAGCTGGACTCTGCAAACCAGTGGCGTTACCGCCCGTTTGCGCGGCGTCAGCGCGGTCAGCGATCGCGTTGCCTGGGCTAGCGGTTCAGGCAGTACGGTCTTGCGCACGGAAGATGGAGGCGCCTCCTGGAAGAAATTGACCGTGACGTCCGACACATTGGATTTTCGTGACGTCGATGCAATTGATGAAAAGACCGCGTTCGTGCTGAGCATCGGCAACGGCAACGCCACTCGCATCTACAAGACCACCGACGGTGGAGCGACGTGGGCGCTGCAGTTTCGCAACGAAGACCCGAAGAGGTTTCTCGACGCGATGTCTTTCTGGGACGCGGACCACGGCATTGTCATCGGCGATTCAATCGATGGTCGCTTCGACATCCTGATGACGAAGAATGGAGGTGAAAGCTGGATGCGCGTGCCGCCAGACATTCTGCCGCCGGCTTTGGAGAACGAAGGCGCATTCGCCGCCAGCGGCACCAACATCGCTGTTTACGGAAAGAAATACGCGTGGATTGGTTTAGGGTCGGCGACACGAGCGCGGGTGTTGCATACGCGTGACGGCGGCCTCCATTGGAAAGTTTTCGATACACCGATCAAATCTGGCAAATCTTCCGGCATCTTCTCGATCGCATTTCGTGATGCGAGACATGGCGTCATCGTCGGCGGCGATTACCAGAGAGAAAACGAGGCCATCGACAATGTCGCGATCAGCAGCGACGGCGGCGCGACGTGGCAGCTGGTGAAAGGTGTTATGGGCTTTCGATCAGTTGTGGCGTATTTGCCCGGCACCGAGACCGCGATTGCTCTGGGACCGTCGGGTGCAGACTATTCAACGGTCGATGGCTATCACTGGTCGCCGTTCAAGGGCCCGGGCTTTGATACGTTTAGCTTTGCTCGCGGGCAGAAAATTGGATGGGGTGCAGGCGCTCGTGGTGCAATTGGCAAGTTCACTTGGTGATGATCAACGAGACACTCAAATGACTCGCGCCCCCAGATTCCCGAAATCGATTGCCGCAGCGATTCACGCCGCCAAAATCCTCGGCATTCGCACGGGCACCAAGCCGCATCGCATCATCGGCATTTGGGCAGTGGTCGTCGAAGGCCGTGTCTTTGTGCGCTCGTACAGCTTGAAGGAGCGAAGCTGGTATCGAACTTTTCGCGAAGACCCGCGTGGCGTCATCGAAGTCAACGGCAAGCAGTTCAAAGTGCGTCCCCTTTTCACGCGTAGCGAGCGACTGAAGAAATTGGTGGATAAAGCCTACGCCGAAAAGTTTCCGACACCTGGTTCCCGCGTCTTCGTCGAAGGCTTCAAAGAAAAGAAGCGACGGGATACGACGACGGAGTTAGTGCCGTTCTAGCGGCAAAGGGCGAATGGCAAAGAGCTAAGAAAAGGGGGCGAAAGTTACGTCACAACACTTTCGCTCGGTCGGCTTGTATTCCACTTAGCCCTTAGCTCTTTGCCCTCAGCCGCTTCCCCGCGTAACCTTTTTCCTCGCTCAAAGTTTATACAATTGGCAGCACAATGACGGGCAGCGAACCGGCACAGCAAGTTCGCCTCAAACGACCCGACGAGGCGGAGGAGCGGCGCTTGATTGAAGCGGCGCAGCGGGATCGCGCGAGTTTTGGCGACGTGTACGAAAGATATTTCGCACTGGTTTATGCCTACGTGGCGCGGCGCGTCCGCGACCGCGCGGCGACTGAAGACTTGACCAGCGAAGTCTTTCGCAAGGCGCTGGCGAACATTAATCGATTCAAATGGACGGGCGCGCCGTTTGGTGCGTGGCTGTTGCGGATAGCCTCAAACCTAATCGCGGATCGCGCCAGACGTCAGGCGAAAAATGGCGTACATGTTGATGAGTCCTCCCTCGCGGTCGGGCCACGGCATGGCACACAAGCGAGTTCCCCGCAAACGCAACAGGCCGACCTCGAGGAGAGCGAACGTCGCGCTTGGGTAATTAGCAAAGTCGATGAACTTCCGGAGGATCAGCGTCGCGTCGTACGAATGCGGTTTGCAGAAGAAAAATCGATAAACGAAATCGCGTTAGAACTGGGGCGTAGTGAAGGTGCAATCAAGCAGTTGCAGTTTCGCGCGCTCCAGAGTCTGCGCGCGAAGCTCGATATCAACTAACGTATGAGTGAAGTTGAATTAACAGAGCAACTCGATCGAGCAATCGACGCCATGATG
>DASYPX010000337.1:0-6779 GCA_036006125.1 Pyrinomonadaceae bacterium
ATTATTTCACTCGTGAACGTTCCGATCGGCACCGCGCTGGGCGTTTACACCATGAAGTTTCTTCGCAGCGACGCCGGTCGCGCGCTCTACAAGGGAAAAGGCACGGCAGCTTCGGATGATGAATTGAACGATGCGATGCGGGGCGCGCAACCTTTGATGAATTGGGCCGACAGGTTGAAATAAAAAATGTCTTTTTGTTTTGAGGACGTCTCCACCTCCGAACGATTGCGGAGACCGTCCCGACTCTAAACGAGCAGTTCTCATATGGGTGAACTTTTCGGCGTAATCGGCGCGGGCACCATGGGCAATGGTATTGCTCAGGTTGCCGCACGCGTCGGATTCGATGTCGTAATGCGCGATGTCGCCACCGATTTTCTCGCGCGTGGCATGACGGCAATCGACAACAGTTTGCAGCGTGATGTCGATAAAGAGCGCCTCAGCAGAGAAGAGAAGCAAGCGATTATCGGCCGCATCAAGACAACCACGGAGATGGCTTCGCTTAAAGACGCGTTCATCGTTATCGAGGCGGTGACAGAAGATCTTGCGGTGAAGACCGAAGTGTTTCGCGCGCTCGACCAAATCACCCCGGCCGACACGATTCTTGCGTCGAACACTTCTTCGATTTCCATTACGAAACTCGGCGCAGCAACCAGGAAACCGGATAAAGTGATCGGCATGCATTTCATGAATCCGGTGCCCGTCATGAAGCTGGTCGAAGTTATTCGCGGCGCGGCGACGTCGGACACAACTTATGACAAGGTGCGGGAGTTAAGCGAAAAACTTGGCAAGACGCCGCTCGAGTGTCAGGATTACCCGGGCTTTATTTCGAATCGGGTATTGATGCCGATGATCAATGAAGCGATCTTCGCGCTGCACGAAGGCGTCGCCACTCGAGAGAGTATCGACGGGATCATGAAAATGGGAATGAATCATCCGATGGGTCCGCTGACGCTGGCGGACTTTATCGGGTTGGATGTCTGTCTCGCGATCATGAACGTCTTGTACGAAGGCTTTGGTGATTCGAAGTACCGGCCCTGTCCGTTGTTGACGCGATACGTTGACGCCGGTTGGCTGGGAAGGAAGACTGGAAGAGGGTTTTACGAATACTGAGCCCTGTACTTTGAACTTTGTGCTTAGTACTTTGTTTTTAAAAGTACCAAGTGCAAAGCACGAAGTACCAAAAAACAGAAATTTCAGATTTAAGATTCAAGATTCCAGATGCAAAGCGCTATCTCACATTTCTGCCAGAACTGCCGCGCGGCGAATCCGCTGGGCCAGGAATTCTGTCAGCGGTGTGGCACGCGTTTGATGCTCGTGGTGCGACCGCCGTCGATGCGCGTCGAATGTCAGGACACGACCCCCAATGAAGAGCATCTGCTGGAACGCTTGACGATTCTCGAAAACACGTTGGCGCGTCTGGCTGAACGTTTGGAACAGGGTCTTAAATTACTTCTGCGCCAGTCGGAAACAGCGTACGCGAACCACGCGCTGGTGAAGAGCCTGATTGAAATCCTGAACGAGTGCGGCGTGGTCGACAACCATAGTCTGGAATCGAAATGGCGGGCCGAGTGCGATAAGCTGCACGAAGACGAGCCCGAACCAGTTCCCGGCAAAAGCCGCGCAAAAAAAGCGCGAAAAGTGAACCGCAAAGCCGCCGGTCGACGCTGATGCCGCTTTGACACTCAGAATTCGGTCGCTATAATTGACAACTTTGTGCCCGGCCCCCTGACGCTGTCTGTGAGGTTTCGAAAGTGAATCATGCGGCTGGAGCTTGAAAATCTCGAGAAGGATGGGCAGTTCGCGCACACTTACCAGCCGAGTGAGCTTTCACTCGAAGATGCGGACTTGCGGTTAATCGAGCCGACGGAGGTTCGCGGCCGCATTCGTCGAAAGGGCGACGAAGTCGAGTTGACCGGAAGTCTGAAGACGACCCTGGAAACGCTTTGTGCGCGTTGTTTGAAGCCGGTTGCAGTTCCGCTTTTCGCGGATTTTGACGAGCGGTTTACCACGTCGGTCAGTTGGGCGTCGGAAGAGCAGCACGAGCTGGCAAGCGACGATTTGAACCTGTCGGTCTTTGATGGAACAGCGATTGACTTGGAGCAGCTCGTGCGGGAACAGCTTGTGCTGGAAAAGCCTGCGCAGACTCTTTGCCGCGAAAATTGCCAGGGACTTTGCCCGGTGTGTAGTGCTGATCGAAACGGGGTGTCCTGTAAATGCGCGGCTCAGCAGATTGATTCTCGCTGGGAGAAGCTAAAGGATTTGAGATTTTAGATTTTTGATTTGCGATTTGATCCTGTTCGAGTCTGCCAATCAATAATCCAAAGTCACAAATCCAAAATCTAGAATGTGTTGGAGTAATTATGCCTAATCCAAAACGACGTCACTCAAAAGCGCGCCGCGGCAAACGCCGGGCGCACGACGCGCTGCGCGTCCCGCAAACTGTCCTCTGCCCGAACTGTCAGGAGCCGCGCATGCAGCATCGCGTGTGTCCGAAGTGCGGCTATTACAAAGGCCGCGAAGTCGTTCAAGTCGATCAGACCGCCTAGAGAACCTGGTTGTGGCCGTTTAGAAGCCGCCATTGTACGGCGCCTCGGCAGGCAAGTCCTGCCTCTAAACGGCTTTTAAAATAAGAACTTCTAACGAAGCATCAATGTCGAATATTCGCGCAGGCATTCTCGGTACCGGTCGGTCGTATCCTGAAGGCGTTCTCACCAATGCTGACCTCGAAAAAATCGTTGAGACTTCCGACGACTGGATTACAACGCGCACGGGTATCAAGCAGCGGCGCAAGGCCGCGCCCGGCGAATATACTTCGCAATTTGCCACGCTTGCTTCACGGCAAGCGATCGAACGCGCCGGTATCGATGCGAACGACATCGATCTGATTCTTTGCGCGACCGTGACGCCGGATCAGATTCTGCCCTCCACGGCGTGCCTTATTCAGGCACAGCTTGGCGCTAACAAAGCGGCCGCAATGGACATCGTTGCCGCCTGTTCGGGATTCGTGTACGGAATAACGATCGCTGAACCGATGATTCGCAGCGGGCAGATCAAGTATGCGTTGATAATCGGCGCGGAGCTCCTGACGCGTTACGTTGACTACACTGATCGTTCGACCTGCGTGCTCTTTGGCGATGGTGCGGGCGCGGCAATATTGGGTCCCGTGGAAGGCGATCGCGGAGTGCTCGCCGCCAAGATTCGTTCGGATGGACGATACGAAGAACAGCTATACGCCCCGGGCGGCGGAACCAAAGGGGGGTTCACCGCCGAAACGATTGCGCGTGGCGATCACTTTTTCAAAATGAAGGGCAACGAAGTGTTCAAAGTCGCGGTGCGATCGATGAACGACATTTCGCGGCAAGTCCTCTGTGAAGCCGGTCTCAAGACAGAAGACATCGATCTGTTTATTCCGCACCAGGCGAATCAGCGAATCACTGAAGCCGTGGCGAACCAACTGAAAGTTGATATGTCGCGGGTCTACTCGAACATCGCGCGAACCGGGAACACTTCGTCCGCTTCGATTCCAATTTGTTTGGACGAATGCGTCGAGAGCGGGCGAATAAAGTCAGGCGATAACGTGCTGATGGCATCTTTCGGTGGCGGCTTCACGTGGGGCGCGGTCACGATGCGATGGTGATGACATTGCCGATTTGCGATTTGCGATTGCCGATTGGACGGGGGTCTGCGGCGGCGGAAGTTAGCGCTCCCGTGTGAGGAATCAGAATTGGCAATTGGCAATCAGCAATCGGCAATAGCCTATATTTTTCCCGGTCAGGGTTCGCAAAGTCCCGGCATGGGAAGAGAGTTGGCGGACAAGTTTCCCGCCGCTCGACAGATCTTTGAAGAAGCGGACGATGCGCTCGGATTCGCGCTCTCAACCTTATGTTTCAACGGGCCGGCTGAAGAGTTGCAGCTCACTGAAAATACTCAGCCGGCAATTCTCGCGACGTCCGTTGCGGTGTTGCGCGCGATAGAGTCCGAGGGTTTTCCCAAACCTGATTTCGTCGCGGGGCACAGCCTTGGCGAGTATTCGGCGCTGGTCGCAGCGGGTTCATTGTCATTGAGCGACGCCGTCAAGACCGTTCGCGCGCGTGGGCGCTACATGCAGGAGGCCGTACCGGTCGGCACCGGCGCAATGGCCGCCATTCTCGGTTCAGATGTTGAAACAGTAAACGCCGCGTGTGCGGAAGCCGCGCAAGGCCAGGTCTGCAGCGCAGCGAACATCAATTCGCCAGGACAGATCGTGATTGCGGGTGACGCCGCGGCTATCGATCGCGCGATTGAAATACTGAAGGCCCGGGGTGCAAAGCGCGCGGTGAAACTGAACGTGAGCGCGCCTTTTCATTGTGCGCTGATGAAACCGGCGCAGGAGCATCTGACGGCTAACCTTGATGCTTTGCAGTTTGACGATCTCGCGACGCCACTCGTGACCAATGTCGATGCGAAGCCGATAAAAACGGGCGCTGAAGCGCGCGATTCTCTGGTTCGTCAGGTGTCGCAGCCGGTTCGCTGGCTGGAGTCAGTTGAATTTTTAAGCAGTCACGGTGTACAAACTTTCATTGAAATTGGACCCGGAAAAGTTTTGAGCGGATTGGTGCGGCAAATTAACCGCGAACTCCGCTGCCTCAGCGTGGAGGATGACAGCAGCTTGCGCGCCACTCGTGAGGCGTTGGCGATCTAAGCGGCACAGACTCGGTCTGTGTTAAAGAATTTTGTAGCTTTTACGGTCACAGATTGAAATCTGTGCCACCTCAAATCACAGGAGCAAAAGAATGCCCGATCAAGAGATAGAGCAAAAAGTTAAGCAGATTATTGTTGACGAACTTGGCGTCGACGAAAACGAAGTCACGCCCAACGCACGATTCATCGACGACCTCGGCGCGGACTCACTCGACACAGTTGAGTTGGTGATGCGCTTCGAAGAAGAGTTCGGCATCGAAATCCCTGACGAAGATGCCGAGAAGATTCAAAGCGTCCGCGACGCCTACAACTACATCGACCAGCACAAAGAAAAAGAAAAGAAGTAGCGCGTGCCTTTGATGCAGTCACGTCCGTCGTTAATGTGTCACTAAAGGAGCTTTGAATTGAATCGTCGGGTCGTTGTTACCGGTCTTGGTCTGGTTACGCCTGTAGGTAATTCGGTCGAGACCACGTGGGCCGCGCTAAGCCAAGGAAAGAATGGCGCGGACTACATCAAAAAATTTGACGCGAAGGATTTCCCGGTCCGTTTCGCCTGCGAAGTCAAGGATTTCGATCCGCTGAATTACATCGAAAAGAAGGAGGCGCGCAAGATGGGCGCCTTCATCCATTACGCGGTGGCGGCTTCACAGGAAGCTGTCGACGACAGCGGATTGAAGATCACCGACGACGTCGCCGAAAGCGTCGGGACTTATATCAGCAGCGGCATCGGCGATTTCTGGGCCATCGAGCGAGAGCACGAAAAGCTGATCAACGGCGGCCCGGGTCGCGTCTCCCCGTTCTTTATTCCCTCTGCCATTGTCAATCTCGCGTCTGGCCAGGTTTCGATCAGACAGAATGCGAAAGGGCCAAACTCGGCGACCGCCACGGCTTGTTCCGCGGGGGCACATGCCATTGGCGACAGTTTCAAAATCATTCAACGCGGCGACGCTGAAGCGATGATTTGCGGCGGTGCGGAGTCTGCCATCACGCCGATGAGTGTCGCAGGCTTCGCTGCGCTCCGCGCGCTCTCGACGCGCAACGACGATCCAGTGCACGCCTCGCGGCCTTTCGATCTGAATCGCGATGGATTTGTAATCGGTGAAGGCGCGGGAATCATGATCCTCGAAGAGCTCGAGTTCGCGAAACGTCGCGGCGCCCGCATTTACTGCGAGCTGGTCGGCTATGGCATGACTGGCGATGCGTTTCACATTACGATGCCTGATCAGACGGGTTCCGGCGCCGTTCGGGTAATGCAAAAGACGCTCGCCGACGCCAAAGCCAAACCCGAAGACGTCGACTATATCAACGCGCACGGCACGTCGACGCCGTACAACGACAAGTTTGAAACGATGGCGATCAAGAAGACCTTCGGCGAACATGCGAGCAAGCTCGCGATCAGTTCGACCAAGTCGATGACCGGCCACTTGCTCGGGGCCGCCGGCGGCGTCGAAGGTGTTTTCTCCGTCCTTTCGATTTATCACGGCAAGCTGCTGCCGACGATCAATTACGAGACACCCGATCCCGAGTGTGATCTGGATTACACACCGAATCAGGCACGGGACGTTAAGATTCGATACGCGCTCACGAACAGTTTCGGTTTCGGTGGTACAAACGCGGCGTTGCTGTTCAAGCGTTACGAGGAATAGAAGAACTGGTCTTTGTGCTTTGGTCTTGGCTTTAGGTCTTTGTACTTTGATCTTTGGTCTTTGATGTCTAGAGCGTCTTGACCAACACGTCGAAGATCAAAGACCAAAGCACAAGACCTAAAGCCAAAGACCTGAGGCCAAGACCTAAGGCCAAAGCATACTTCTTCGAATGAAAATACTTGTCTTAATGAAGCAGGTCGCGAACAAAGACGCGATTCTGCGTATCAACAAAGACTCGACTTGGATCGAGGAGGCCGACCTGTCGTTCGAAGTGAACGAGTCCGACGGATACGCGCTCGAAGAAGCGCTGCGAATCAAAGAAAAAGTCAGCGGTGAAGTCGTGGTGGTGTCGATGGGGCCGCAACGCGCCAAGAGCGTGATCAAAGATGCGCTGGCGCGCGGCGCAGACCGTGCGATTCACGTTGTCGGCGACAACGTCGTTCATCTTTCGCC
>DASYPX010000338.1:0-4469 GCA_036006125.1 Pyrinomonadaceae bacterium
GCTGGCCGAAAATTACGGCATTCAAGCGGGTGAAGGTCTCCCTCGCTCAAGAGCGGCCTTATGATGGCGCTCAGGCATCTGACAAACGCAGCGGAGAATCGAATAACCGAATCTGGGTTCAATTCGGCGAATGCAGTCAAATCAACTTCTTCAATTATTCGTGGTTCCGCGCGAGTCTTGGCCGGAGGTTCAACCGCGATGAAAAAGATCTTCAGATTTAGCGCGCCGCTGGTGGCGCTGGCCGTAATTCTGACGACCATTGCATCGTCAGCTTACGGCAAGGGCACCCGCGGCCTCGCCACCGTGACTGGCACCGTTCGCGACAATCGTGGAATGCCATTGGCCGGCGCTCTTATTCAAATCGTCCGCGAAGGCGCGAATAAGATCGTCAAAGAAGCACGGACGGCCACCGACGGAAGCTTCTCAGCAAAGATTCCCGCCGGAAAATATTCACTCAAGGCCATTGCCACCGGATTCAGCGAGGTGCTCTTCTCGTCAGTTACCGTCGCGCCTTCTGCTGAGATTGCTTATCGCTTCAATCTTGAGCCGCTTGGTGCGGGCAGAACCTATCCTGAGCAGCGCAACGATCGCGACAATGTGAAGTGGCGTCTGCGCGCGGCGCAGACTCAGCGCTCGATTTTTCAGCAGAACGACAAACCTGATGCCACGGTTGCCGCGGTCGAGTCTGAGCAATCCACCAATAGCGACGACATCAGCATCACGCCTGGCGACGATAGCGGAAGTAGTAAACCGCGGCCGCAAGGCGTCGTCGAAACATATTTCAACGAATCTGCCAGTCCGTTAGGTTCGAATTACCAGGGACTGAACTTCGCTTTCGCGCTGCCCGCGTCCGAGCGCATCGATCTGGTTTTCGTGGGTCAGACCGGCGTCGGCTCGTCAGCTCCGCAACGCTTTGAAACGACTGCGCATTTGCGCGTCAACGATCGGCATCGATTTGGGGTAACGGCGGGAGGCGCCGAGTTGCCGCCGTTTAATGCTTTGTCGTTGAGCAAATCGCAGCGCAAGTTAGGCCAAATGTCGATTCGCGCGGTAGACGAATGGATCGTGCGCGATGGATTTGTTGTCGTACTCGGGGTCGATTATTCGCGCTTCATTGGTGCCGGTAACGACGCGGCGGTAACTCCCCGATTCGGCGTGCAGTTCGATGCAAACGCACGGACCAGAGTCAAAGCTGCGTACGCAACTACGGAGGACGGCTATGAGTATCAAAGCATGCCGAACTTCGAAGGCAGCGATGCAGTTTTCAAGCGTCCAACGAATCAACCGGTCGCATATGTCGGTGGACGCGCGGTGATGGCGCGTAGTCGCCGCTTAGAGGTTGGAGTAGAGCGCGAATTGAGCAATCGCTCGACCGTTGAAGCGACCGCATTTCTCGACATGACTGCTGGACGAGGTGTCGGTTTGTTAGCAACTCCCATTTCCGCGTTTTCAGGCGAAAGCGGAAGACCGTTGTTAAGAGTTGCGAACCAGGAAGGGTCCGCTCGTGGCGCCCGCGTGGTTTATTCGAATCGTCTGAACCATGTGTGGAACGCTTCGGCAGGTTACTCATTTGGACGTGGTCAGCGAGTTTCGCCGTTGGGCATCGGGAATCCTGCACAACTGTTCGAGGGAGGATTTTTCCATTCAGTCGCGCTCCAGATTGCGGGCGACTGGTCCACCGGCACACACGTTCGGACTGTTTTCAGGTTTTCTCCAGAAGCAACCGTTTTCGCGATCGATCCATTTGCGGGACAGTTGGCTGTTTATGATCCTTCTTTGAGCATTCAAGTTACCCAGGACCTGCCAACATTCGGTTTGCCTCTGCGCGCCCAGGCGATTGTCGACGCGCGCAATCTGCTCGACGTGCAAACGACGACGACGAACGGGGAAACAATTCTGCTGGTTGGTCCAAACGGTCGCTCAGTACGTGGAGGAATTTCGGTTCGGTTCTGAGGCGCGCGAAACACGCGCGTCTTTTGTTTTTCGCTCCCGAAACTTCAGTCGCAGGACTCGCGGGTTTCTCCAAAATCTCGGACGCATACGAAAAATCGGACGGCCTGGCCGAATCGCTATTGGTTTGGACACTCTCGGCTGTCTGGAAGCGGCGAAAAGGCTACATGAAACGATCGTCGACTTGTTTTCGCGGCGAAGCGTTCCCGCAAGTCCTTGTTGGAACATCGGTTGCTTTGAAAATAAACGATTTAGTGTCTTTGCGGCTCCCAGCAACAGCCGCGTATTGGAGGGATTGGTTCTGACGGTTTAGAGAACGTTATGAAAGGTTCAGTACTCACGGGGCGAACTTGGTTTCTGCTTGGCGCGACGGCGTTACTTGTTATCGCCGGTGCGCTGAACTTTTCGCAGCGCCTTCGCCATCAAGCGCCTCCGTGGGACGGCGTCACTTGGGTTGATACCGCAGACGGCGTCATCGCCAAGACGGTTGAGCCTGAGTCGGCCGCCGCGCGGGCGCGAATCATTCCCGGCGACCACCTGATCGCGGTCAGTCCCAACGGCGCGCGCTGTGAAGACATCACGCGAGGCCCACGCTGCGAACCCGTTGCTAATGCGACGACCGTGCAGATGTACCTCGAACGAGAACGTGTGGGCGGCGAAATTCATTATTTGATCGAGCGCCCCTCATTTCCTGCCGAGACGCGTTTCTACTACGCCGACCTCGACAACCTCGGAACTTTTGAGACGACAACGCCGGGTGATATCTACGTAAACTTCATCGGACTGATCTACCTGTGCGTTGGATTGTTTGTTGTCTTCAAGCAAGGCGGCCGCGCGCCGTTCGTACTGCACTTTGCGACGCTATGCCTGGTCGCGTTTGTTTTCCACTTCTACAAAGCTGCCGGCAGTTACAGGGATCTGGATCTGGCGATCGCCATCCTCGACAACGCTGCATTTATTTTGTTCGCGCCGATCTTCCTGCACTTTAGTCTGATCTATCCCGTTCGTCAGCACCTGTTTGACGAAAAGCGTTGGCGCAGTGTCTATGTCTATCTGCCGGCACTGCTGTTGGTGGCAGTCAACTCGTTCATGTTTCTGCGTGGCGAGCTTGGTCTGCTAATTCCCGCTGTCAATCGGCTCTTCGATTACTCGCCGGCGTTTGCAGCACGCTTTTACCGGATTTCGTTCGCCCACTTTTTAGTGGCGCTGGTAATTAGTGCGGCCATCCTGATCCGCCGTTTCATCGTCAGCAAGAACACTGTCGCCCGTCAGCAGCTTAAGTGGGTTGTGTGGGGATCCGTGCTGGCGATTGTGCCTTTCACATTCCTTTACGGAATCGGTTTCGTATTGGGGAACGATGCCGCCACGCCGCTGCGTGATTTTTCGGTGGTGCCGCTGGTGTTGATTCCGCTGTCATTCGGCTATTCGGTCGTCCGCTATCGTTTGATGGATGTTGAGTTGGTGGTGCGCCGCGCCGCCGTTTACGCCGCGACCACATTGGCAATTGCTTTGGCAATCGGCGCCATCGTCTATGTCGCTGGCTTGTACGCATTGAGTGGCGATGTCGCCTCTTCGGGAGAAATCACACTCCGCCTGATTCTGTCGGTCGCGGCGATGGCAGCGATCGTGATGATTGCCGCACCGGTTAAGAATTTTCTTCAGGAACAAGTCGATCGCCTGTTCTACGGTCGTCGCTACGATCTCCGAAACAGCTTGCTCGATTTTGGCCGCACGATTTCCGCCACGACGGCGCTCGATCCATTGCTCGATTCGCTAATTTCGCGTCTGCGCGAGGTGATGAACGTTGAGCGGGTGGCGATTTTCATCGAAGACGAATTCGCGCCCTCGGGTTATCGAATTGCCCGCACTGCCGGTCTCTCGGATTTGACGACCCCGCCGGATTTCCGCGACATGATTCGCACGCGTTCGGCCGAAACCGGCGTAGTGCGAGCCGATGATCTCGAAATGTCGACGGAAAGTGGCAGCTTCGTGCGGCGCACACTTCATTATTACGTTCCGTGCGTCGTGCGCGCGCGTATGGTTGCGGTTATTGGACTTGGTCGATCGGCCGACGGCGCCTTACTTTCGTCTGAAGACGTCGAGATTTTGCGCACGGTCTCAGGTTATATCGCAGTCGCGATTGAAAATGCTCTTCTTTACCAGGAACAACAACATCGCGCCGCGGAGTTGCAGCTTTTGAAAGAGTTCAATGAATCGATTGTCGAATCCATCAACGTGGGTTTGCTGGCGGTCGATCTCAACGGCAACATCACGCGTCTGAATTCGGCGATGGAGGACATCTTCGCGATTTCACGCGAGGAAGCGACCGGAAAGAATCTCGAAGATCTTTTCGTTGACGAATTCGCCGAGACTTTGCGCCAGGTCCTTGGGCCCGATGGTTGGCGGCTGAACCAAACGCGCCAGATTTATAAATTGCACACCCTGACTCGCGCCGGCCGCGCCGTCGTTCTAAATGTCGCGCTCGCGCCGCTCTACGCCGACACCGACGAGCAGACGGG
>DASYPX010000339.1:0-26748 GCA_036006125.1 Pyrinomonadaceae bacterium
CGGACGCACCGCTGTGGAACCAAGCGCGTCATTCAACTTCACTTCATGCAGCTGATGATCGCCACGCAAGAGCGCGAGCACTGGCGTTGTCTCACCGTCGACGGTCGCGAAGAATACAAGTGTTTTGATCTGTCGATCCGCCGACGCGCCGCCTGGAAATGTGATCAAATCTTCAATCGTGCGTACGCCGGGAGTGGGAAATTCTTCGGGCGCAGCGGGTCCGGCCTCGTCCCCTATCTTTGGCAATTTCGAAGTGGCTTTCTCGAGATTGGCGGAGTAGTCGCAATTCGAACAGCTTGCAATCAAGTCCTCGCCGGCATCAGTACGCGCGACAAACTCGTTCGATTCGGAACCGCCCATCGATCCTGACGAAGCTTCGACAATCGAAAACTGGATGCCGCAGCGCGTGAAGATTTTGATGTAGGCATCGCGTTGATCGAGAAACGCTTTGTCCAACCCCGCGCGATCCACGTCGAACGTGTACGCATCCTTCATGATGAAGGTGCGGAGGCGCATCAATCCTGACTTCGGCCGTGGCTCATCGCGAAACTTGATCTGAATCTGATACCAAACCTGCGGCAGTTGTTTGTAAGAGCGGATTTCGTAGCGCGCGATACTCGTGAAGACTTCTTCGTGCGTCATGCCGAGGCACAGGTCGGTGCCTTTGCGATCCTTGAGCCGAAACATGATGTCGTCGATCGCCTGCCAGCGACCTGATTCCTGCCAAAGCTCGGCGGGATGCAGCGCCGGCAGATAGAATTCCTGACCGCCAATCGCATTCATTTCCTCACGCAGAATTTGCATCACCTTCAGAGCGATACGTTGGCCCAGCGGCAGATACGAATAAATTCCCGCCGATAGTTGGCGCACGACACCCGCGCGCAATAAGAGTTTATGCGAAATAACCTCAGCGTCGGCGGGGTCTTCGCGCAGTGTAGGGATGAAATATTGAGACCAGCGCATAGACGGAGCATTCTCCAGAATTTGGAGTGCGGCGGCAAGCGTAGCGCGACGCCGCTCTGGATCAAAGCGGCCCGTTTCGGACAGAATCCAAAGCGCCGTCACAGCCGACGCACTCCAAATCTTCGCCTTTGCCGCGTCGCCATCACTGATGTACCATCAATTCACAAATTACAATTTGAGTTGCTGAAATGAAAATCGCGATCGCTTCCGACCACGCTGGTTACGAAGAGAAGGAACGGCTGAAGCCTGTGCTCGACGAGCTCGGCATTCAGTACGAGGACTTGGGCACAGTATCGACTGACTCTGTCGATTACCCAGATTACGCGCGCAAAGTCGGCGAAGAAGTAGCATCGGGCCACGTTGAGCAGGGATTGCTCGTCTGCGGCTCAGGCACTGGGATGGCAATCGCCGCGAACAAAGTTCCGGGCGTGCGTGCTGCCGTAGCCTGGAACGAAGAAATTGCGCGGCTGGCGCGTGAGCACAACGACGCGAATGTTTTGTCATTGGGCGCGCGTGTGACTCCGTACGATGAACTGGTGAAGATCGTGCGCGCGTGGTTTGCCGCTAAATTCGATCACGGTCGGCATGAACGGCGCGTAAACAAAATCCGCGAGATCGAGAAAGAAGAACTCGCTCATCATGCCGCGAAGTGAACAATTGAATCATTGATTCATTTGTTCATTGCATCAATGAGTCAATGATCCGATGAATCAACCATGAACAACCTTTTCAATCTACCGCTCGCGGAAACTGATCCGGTCGTCGCCAACGCTATCGACAACGAAGTTGCTCGCCAGGCCAATGGCCTTGAACTAATCGCTTCAGAGAATTTCGTCAGCGAAGCCGTCCTCGAAGCTGCCGGCTCTGTTTTCACGAACAAGTACGCCGAAGGGTATCCCGGCAAGCGTTATTACGGTGGTTGCGAATACACGGACGTGGTCGAGCAGGCTGCGATCGATCGCGCGAAACAATTGTTTGGCGCCGACCATGCAAACGTGCAACCGCACAGTGGCGCGCAGGCAAACATGTCTGTTTACCTTGCGGCGATTCAGTACGGCGATGCGATTCTCGGCATGAATCTTTCGCACGGCGGGCATCTCACACACGGTCACCCGCTTAACTTTTCAGGTTTGAGTTACAAAGTTTTTGACTACGGCGTGTCGCGCGAGACTGAGACGATCGATTACGACGAGCTGCAGCGGCTTGCCGAAGCACACAAACCAAAGCTGCTCGTGTGCGGCGCGTCAGCTTATCCGCGCATCATCGACTTCAAACGCATCGGCGAAATCGCGCAGAGTGTCGGCGCGCGCATGTTCGCCGACATCGCGCACATCGCCGGACCCGTCGTCGCCGGCTTGCATCCTTCGCCGGTGCCGCACGCCGACTACGTGACGACGACTACGCACAAGACTCTGCGCGGTCCGCGCGGCGGTTTGATTCTCTGTAAAGAAGAGCACGCGAAAGAAATCGATCGGCGTCTGTTTCCCGGCGTGCAGGGTGGCCCGCTTGTGCACATCATCGCTGCGAAAGCAGTCGCCTTCGGTGAAGCACTGCGCGATGACTTCAAAGAATATCAGCGGCAGATCCTCGCGAATGCGAAAGCGCTTTGCGCGGAATTGCAGGAGCAGGGACTGCGCATCGTCTCCGGCGGCACCGACAATCACCTCATGCTGGTTGATGTGTGGATGGACGGGAAGGGAATCACCGGCAAAGACGCCGAGAAAGCTCTCGAAGCGGCGCACATCACCGTCAACAAAAACACAATTCCATTCGATCAGAACAAACCTTTTGTTGCTTCAGGTCTTCGCATCGGCACCCCTGCCGTCACCACCCGCGGCATGAAAGAGCCCGAGATGCAGGAAATCGGTCGCATGATTGCGGCGATTGTCCGCGAGCCTCAATCAGACGAGATCCGCCAACAAGTGAAGCGCAGCGTTGCGGAGCTAACGGCGAAGTTTCCGTTGTATGCAAAAAGGTTAAAGCCAACCGTTTCGGGAGCATCAGCCCTCTAACAAGCTGACGCCCGAAAATCATCTATCCGCAAAAGGAGGTTCCGATGAAAAAAGTCTCCTTCCTTCTGGTGCTCTGGGTTGTTCTGGCCGGCGCATCAAAAGCCGGCGCCCAATCATCGCCGCCAAATAGATCAGCTTATCGTCTTGAGACAGCCGAGATACGATTTGAAGGCAATCGCCTGTTCGCCGAGCCGTTGCTGACTGCGAAAACGAAGCAATGCATCTCGCGTTTCCAAAAGGATGACCCAAATATTTCTAGTGCAGATGTTTTGGACTATTGCCTGCATGGCCTGGCGGACTTCGAAAGATCGCAGGGCTACCTTCAGGCGAGGTTTGGCGAACCAAAGGTTCAGGAAGTCGGGCAGACGGTGGTCGTGACGGTCAGTTCTGACGAGGGGATTCTTTACCGGATCGGGAACGTGGAAATCGAAGGTGCCGATCATGTGCCCGAAAACACGATTCGCGAAATGCTCGATCTACAACGCGGCGATATCGCAAGCGGAGAGAAGATTGCCCGGACAATGTATGAGGATCTAAAGGCCGTCTATGGCGACAAAGGATTTATTCAATACACGGCTGAAATTGATCCGACGTTTCACACCGACCCTGGCGCTGCAGAGGGTATCGTTGATTTTAAGCTGGTCATTGAAGAGGGACAGAGATTCAGGATCCGAAAGATTTCCTTTAAGGGCGAAAGCCTGCCAGAGAGCGATGTTCGACAATTGCTATTGGTGCGTGAAGGCGATGTCTACAGTCAGAAATCGTTTGAAGAGAGTATTCGGCGAATCAATGAGATGGGATGGTTCAATCGCGTCGACAAAGATAAAGACGTGGATTATCGAACGAACGAGGAAGAGAAGTTCGTTGATGTCGTCATTAAGCTGACAAGACGACAAGACACGTCGCGTAGCGACCAATGAATTTAGCCCGGCCTTTCAAGGCCGGGAAAGCAGATCCTAAAACAATCTCGTCGCGTAGCGACGACTGACTCCAAAAAGAGGATGCTCCCATGGCCAACACCTACACCTCTCTTCACTATCACTTCACCTTCAGCACGAAGAACCGCGAACCGTGGATTTCAGAGGAAATCGAATCTCGAGTCTGGGCCTACATCGGCGGCATTGCTCGCGCTCACAAAATGACGGCGCTTCAAATTGGAGGCGTCGAAGATCATATCCACGCGGTTGTCGTGGCGCCACCTTCGTTGAGCCCGAGCCAGATGGCGCAATGCCTAAAAGGAGATTCTTCCAAATGGATTCACGAAGAGTTTCCGAAGTTGCGCGGGTTTGACTGGCAGGACGGCTACGGCGCATTCACGGTCAGAAAGTCTCAATTGCCTGACGTCATTCAGTACGTGAAGAACCAACGCGCGCACCACCATAAGAATAGTTTTCAGCAGGAGTATTTGGAGCTGTTAAAGAAACATGGTGTCAACTACGATGAGCGGTACTTGTGGGGCTGATATCGGTCGTCGCTACGCGACGCGTTCCATTTTATAATCGCGCAGCCGGCCTTGAAAGGCCGGCCTAAATTCACCCCGCCGCTACGCGTCGCCAACGCAAATTCCGCAACGGGTATCTAACACCCAGTCTGTTTAAAAAGTTGAACGAGCCGTGTGGCCACGGCTTTAGGCAGACCGTCCCTCGTTGGGTTTGTCAATCTTGGATTCGGGCGTGGTTTCAACGCTGCCAGTCTTCCGTTCTTCTTCAGGATTCTGATAAGCAAACACGACCTCCTCATTAATCGATGGCACCGCGGAGCGCAATCGCGACAGTACAGCCTCCAAGCGGCCGGGCTCTTCGTCAGGGACTTCAGTCGCGGCATCAGCATCAATCTGATTTTCGAGTTGAACCATTTGCGCTGAAGTGCGGCGGCACGCCCCGCATGCTGCCAGGTGCGTCAGCACTGGCTGACACTCGTTATCAAGCAAGCGGCCTTCGACGAAGGCGGCAATCACGTCTTCATCCAGGTGTGGTTGAACGGGAACATTAGACAGCTCGGCCACCGCGACCGCTTTCAGTCGCTGGCCGATCATTTCCCGAATCGTCTCTGCCTTCTTGTCCACCGACATCACCTACGACGTGCCCTCGGCCGTCTTCACCTTCGTAAAGCTTGTCTCGCCGCTGGTCATCGACTGCAGATTCACACCGTGACCGAGATCTTCAGTCGCGATCGACATGCAGATATCAATTTCCTCCGCGCTCAAGCCGTGTTTCGCTCCCAGTTCTGACCTGAATCGCTCGGCAACTTTTTCGTAAGCCTTCTCAAGCCAGCGCATCACCGTCGATTCATGCACGCGACCCGAGCGGCCACGACGCTGGAACCAGCGGCGAATCGGCGACATCGGTTCCTGCACCAGGCGCGCGATTTCGCGCAGCTTCAATCCGTCCACGTGATAGTAAAGCAGCAGCAGCTTCTCGTGATCGTCCAGCGCCCCGAGCGCATGATCCAGCGCCGTCACGGTCACGGTGCGGTATCTTTCGCGTACAACGTTAGCCAGCATTGATTCTTCCGCGCGATGCGCATGCGAATGGCGCGAGTGTCGCACCTTGGGTTCTTCGCCGATTTCTTCCAGCCGGTCCAATGAAACTTCATCCTGTCGACGCCGATAAAAATCGATCACTGCATTTGAAACGACGGCACGGAGCCAACCTTGTAAAGTGCCGCGGCCCGTGTACGTGCGGAACTTCGACAATCGCACGCCATCCACCACCTTGGTCCCAAATAATTCCGCATAAATATGATCAATCACTTCATCCGCGTCCGCGCGCGCCGTCAAAAGATGTCGGGCGAGCCGTTCAATGAATGATCGATAGCGTCGATCGAATTCCCACCAGGCCGCTTCGTTTCCACGCGCGCATCCTAACGCCAGATAGACATCCTGGTGCTGAAGTTCGTTAATGAAAGTCCGCAACTTGCGCACCGATTGACGGCGGCCGGCCAGCCCGGAACAGTCCCCGAACTTCTCAACGGCTGCACCGAGCGCGGCCGCTAAATCTTCTTTCGTAACGCCGAAGTTGGGATGAGTGCTCGCGCATTGCGCGTAAATCGCCTCAACCTCTTCAGCGCAATTCGCCAGCGTTTCCGGAAATTTTGTGGCGGATGAATCAGTCACAACTACATAAGCAGCCGGTCGTGTCGCGCGTATTATATTGACAAAGACCGTTCGCAAGGCAAGCTTCTGCCCGAGCGGAGCCTTCCGTGCCTACACTTCGTGGACGCAGTGAGCAAATCGTTTTGCCGAAGATAATCGCGAATTGAGGTGGCACGCGCATCTTGCGCGTGAGTTCACGGGCGGGACGCCCGTGCCACTCGATCATTAGGGCGCGAGACGTTCGATTCGCCAATTTCCGTCACTCTCGCGCGTATATACCAGCCGATCGTGCAGCCGATTTTCACGGCCTTGCCAGAACTCGATCACGTCAGGTTTCACACGATAACCGCCCCAGTGCGGCGGGCGCGGCACATGGTCGGCAAATTTCAAACTGAACTCTTCGAATCGCTCATCGAGTTCGTTGCGACCGGTTACCGGTTGACTCTGGTTCGAAGCCCACGCGCCGATCTTGCTGCCGAGCGGGCGCGAATGAAAGTATTCGTCTGACTCTGCTGCAGAAACTTTTTCGACTGCGCCTTCGATGCGTACCTGTCGCCACAGCGGCGCCCAATAAAAAAGGAGACATGCACGCGCATTGTCCGTCAACTCGCTGCCCTTGCGACTGTTGTAGTTCGTGAAGAAAACAAATCCGCCTTCGTCGAAACTCTTCAGCAGCACGATCCGCGCACACGGTTGTCCGCCTTTGTCTGCGGTTGCGAGCGTCATCGATGTCGCGTCCTGTTCAGACATGCCGCTGGTGCTCGCTTCTTTGAACCAAAGTTCGAATTGCCGAATTGGATTTGGGTCGACGGATGATTTGGTTAGCAGTGCAGGATGAGACATGAAATCGCTAAATTGAATTGAACAGTATCGGGCTGTGGTGAGGAGCCGCCGCAGCTAAGACGGCGACCCTTCAGCCTCATCTTTTTTCTGTGTCCACATGCCGGCGATCTGTTGCGCTTCTGCGTAGGTCAGGTTGTCATAGATGTCGGCGCTGTTTTTGACGATCCCGTTTTCCAATTCAACCACTTCCCAATCCGGCTCGTTGGGATCGGTTCCGCCTTTACCCGGAGAAACGCGAATTTCATAAGAGACGTTCGTGGTTTGTTTAGCCATGGCGTCCCGCCCGTCAACGTCAGAAGCGACTAAGTCGATGGATTATGACTTAGCGCGGTAACAAGCTGCAAACCTTTGCGCTATCATCTCCTCGCTCGATCGCGAAATGGAATCAAGAGTTCACCGAAAGTCTAGAGCGGATGACGTGCCGCTTGTCGCCATCGTTGGTCGGCCTAATGTCGGCAAGTCGACGTTGTTCAATCGGCTGATTGGCGAACGGCGTTCGATTGTCGGCGACGAACCCGGCATCACGCGCGACCGAATTTACGGAGAAGCGTCGTGGAACGGGCAACACTTCGCGTTGGTGGACACAGGCGGGATAGTGCCTGACGACGAAGCGGTCATTCCCGCAAATATTTTCAAACAAGCCGCCGTCGCAATCGACGAAGCAGTCGCATTGATTTGGGTGGTCGATGCCCGCAAAGGTGTCACGCCGCTCGACGAGGAATTGGCGCGGTTGCTGCGCGAAACCGGCAAGCGAGTGATGGTTGCCGCCAACAAAGTTGATGCGACGCAGCTGGAAGATGAAGCGAGTGATTTTCATCGCTTCGGATTCGCCGATGTGTTTCCGATTTCCGCAGAACATGGAAATGGGATCGGAGACGCGCTCGATGCGTTGGCTGAGGAGCTGACGGGGAGACGGGGAGACCGTGAGACGCGGGGCATTAGCCCGAGCGTTTGGGAAGGCTCGGACGAGCAAAGCGAAGCAAAGCAAAGAACCGGCACGGATGCCGGTGAACCGCAGGCAGGGATGCCTGCGCTCCGGGAGATCAAGCTCGCGATTGTCGGTCGCCCCAATGTGGGCAAGTCGTCTTTGCTGAATCGTCTGCTCGGCGAAGAACGGGCGATTGTGTCGCCAGTCGCCGGCACGACACGCGACAGCGTCGATACTTTACTCAAAACTGAAGAACAGACCTTTCGCATCATCGATACCGCGGGAATCCGTCGCAAAGGCAAGCCGACTGCGATGGCGGAAAAACTTTCTGTGGTGATGGCGCGCAAGAGCCTTGACCGCGCGGACGTGGCGATTGTGCTGCTCGATGCGGATGAAGGTGTCACCGCGCTTGACGCGACGATCGCCGGTTACGCTGTCGAGGCGGGTTGTTCGATCATTCTCGCGCTCAACAAATGGGATTTGCTGACTGACAAAGACTCGAGCGCCGGGGCACGGTTCGAGCGCAAACTTCGGGACCAGATGAAATTTCTCAGTTGGGCGCCAGTGGTGACGACCTCCGCGCTGACTGGTCAGCGCGTCCAGAGAGTTCTGCCGCTCGCGGTGCGCGCAAATGCGGCACGAAGTCTACGCATTACGACGTCGCGCCTGAACGAATTCTTTGAGCGCGAGGTGCGACAGAAATCCGGCGTGACACCGGCAAAAACATTTCGTGGCTCGCGTTTGCACGTTCAATACATCACCCAAACCGGCGTACGACCGCCGACGTTCATCGTGTTTACCGCGGGTGGAAAAGCTGGGTTGCATTTCTCATTTCTGAGGCACTTAGAGAATCGACTGCGTGAAGAGTTTGATTTTTTCGGAACCCCAATCAAATTTGTGGAGAGACACAAATCAAGAAAGAGGCTGGAGACTAGAGGCTAGAGGCTAAAGGCTAGAGGCTGGAGACTAGAGGCTAAAGGCTAGAGGCTGGAGACTAGAGGCTAGAGGCTTGATAACGAATCTGAATCTGAATCTGAAAGGAGAGTTACTCCCATGACAACTTTCAAAAGCTATCGCGATCTCGAAGTTTGGCAAAAGGCAATGCGTTTGGCGAAAAGGATTTATCAAGTAACTCAGAAGTTTCCCAATGACGAACGCTTTGGTTTGACCAACCAGCTTCGCCGAGCGGTGGTATCTGTGCCGTCGAATATTGCGGAAGGCCATGCGCGCTTCGGTGCAGGCGAATTTAGTAGGTTCCTATCGATCGCAATGGGGTCGGTTGCCGAAATCGAGACTCAGATCCTATTGAGTCAAGACCTCGGATATGTAAAAGAAGAGCTTACCTTGGAGTTGTTGGCGGAACTCGACATAATCGGGAAAATGTTGAGGGGTCATGCCTAGCCTCAAGCCTCAAGTCTCCAGCCTCACTTTTGAAGTTCACGCTCGCGACGGCGAGGCACGGTGCGGCCTGCTAACAACTCGCCGCGGCGAGATCGAAACTCCCGTCTTCATGCCTGTCGGCACTGCCGGCTCGGTGAAGGGAATTCGTTTCGATGAACTGCAGGCTCCCCATCTCGACGCGCGAATCATTCTTGGCAACACCTATCACCTGTGGTTGCGGCCTGGCATTGAAGTGATCAACGCGTGCGGCGGGTTGCACAACTTCATCGGTTGGGATCGTGCGATGCTCACCGACTCAGGCGGGTTTCAGGTTTGGAGTCTTGCAGAAATTCGGAAAGTTACCGAAGAGGGAACTGAGTTTCGTTCCCACATCGACGGCGCGCTCAAATTTTTATCGCCGGAGATTTCGATGGAAGTTCAGTCCATGCTGGGCGCTGAGATTGCCATGGCGTTCGATGAATGTCCGCCGGGGCAGATCGAACACGATGCAGCACGGGAGAGTATGGAGTTGACGTTGCGCTGGGCAAAGAGGTCGAAGCAGGCTCATGTAACGCAAATTGCTAATTTGCGCCCGGCTGAATCTGAACAAACAGAATCGCAAATTAACAATTTGCGCTACAGGCAAGCGCTATTCGGAATTATTCAAGGTGGAGCGCATCTCGATCTGCGACGCGAAAGTCTCGAACGAACTGTTGAAATTGGTTTCGATGGGTACGCCATCGGCGGCTTGAGTGTCGGTGAAGAAAAACCGGTCATGCTCGATATCATCGAAGACATTGCGCCGCGCATGCCCGCTGGCAAGCCGCGCTACTTGATGGGCGTGGGCACTCCGGAAGACCTCATCGAATCGGTGGCGCGCGGCGTTGATATGTTCGATTGTGTGTTGCCCACGCGCAATGGCCGCAACGGCCAGGCCTTCACTTCGCGTGGCAAGGTCAACATTAAGAACGCTCGTTTTGCGACCGACACGCGGCCGCTTGATGAGCAGTGTTCGTGCTCAGTTTGCCGCCGTCATTCACGGGCATTTATTCGCCATCTTTACCTGGCGGGCGAGATGCTCGCGAGCATTCTTTTGACCCATCACAATCTGGCCTTCTTCCTTGACACCATGAGACGTGTCAGGCAAGCTATCCGGTCTGGCCAATTCGCGAAATTTCGGCGAGAGTTCACTGAGCAACTCAGTTCTGGTTTGGAATAGCGCGGTACAGTACCGCGAGCGATAACGAGCGGGTTAAAGAGTGGCTTCTATATGAACCTTATGATGCTTTTATTCCTATTACAGGCCGGCGGTGGATTCGGATTTCTGATTCCGATGCTGCTGGTGTTCGGAGTCTTTTACCTCTTATTGATCAGGCCACAGCAAAAGAAGCAACGGCAGCTGCAATCCCAAATTGCCGATCTAAAAGCGGGCGATAAGGTCATCACCACCGGCGGCATCATCGCGACGATTACAGCCGTCAAAGACACGAGCTTTCTCGTGCGAAGTGCCGACAAATCCATCCTGGAAATTGCGCGATCGGCTGTGGCCGGAATTGACTCGGAAGAAAGCAAATAGTTCCTCGGGTTTATGAAGAAAAAGAACCTGCTCCAAAGGTCGATCATCATCGCAATCGTCACCGTCGTCGGATTCTATATCGTTCTCGGTCCGCACGGCCGGCGCCCTCGTGCACAAGACTTTACGTGGCGCGGAGTTAAAGCCAACCTCGCAGACAACGTTCACCTTGGTCTCGATCTCAAGGGCGGATCGCATCTCGTCATGCGGGTAAAGGTCGAGGACTATCTTAAGCGTCTCACCGAAGATAGCGCGACGGCTGCGCAGATGGTTGCCAGGGAAGCGGGATTCGATGTCAAAAATGTGAGAACCGAGACGACCGGCGGCAATTATAAAGTCTTCCTGGAAGTAAGCGACCCTGCGAAAGTGAATGACGTCCGCCAGAAAATTGAAGGAAAAGGAAATCTGTTAGAGCGCGATGGCTGGTCGTTCTCTTCTTCAGGCAATACGTTGACCTGGACTTTGAGCGCGAGCGGCCAGCGTACGCTTTGTGATTCCGCCACTGAACAAGCGCTCAAAATTATTGACAGCCGAATTAATACGCTCGGCGTTGCTGAGCCAACCTTGCAGCGTCATGGCGGTTCGACTTCATACGAAATTCTGTTGCAGATGCCTGGGATTCAAGATCCCGAGCATGTCAAACAGATGCTCGGCAACCCGTCGCGACTTGAGTTGGTTCATGTTGTTAGTCCGCCCAGCCCGTCACCTACGCAGACATACTCAACAGAACAGGACGCCATTGCGTCTTTGAATAGTGGCGGAAAAGTTCCCGCAAATCGTCGTGTCCTGCCCTATGTCGAGAGAGCGGAGTTACAAGCAAAAGATCAAAGCGGACAGCCGGTGAAGAAGTGGGTTGTGATCGAAATGCCTTCCATCGTCGATGGCTCTGAGTTAGGCACGGTTTCAGCCAATCCGGAAAACGCGGGTGGGGATCGATACGAAATCAGTTTTACCCTGAAAAAAGCTGGAGCTGACAAGTTTGGAGCGTGGACGGGCGCAAACATTAATGAGTACATGGGTGTCGTGCTCAATGATGAAGTTAAATCAATCGCGTTTATTAAGTCACAGATTTTTGATCAGGGTCAGATTACGGGTAATTTTTCGAAACAGTCCGCAGATGACCTGGTCTTGACGTTGCGATCCGGGGCTCTTCCCGCCGGTATTCAATATCAGGAAGAGCGAACCGTTGGTCCGAGTCTTGGCGCTGATTCGATTCGTTCGGGTGTACGCGCATCGTTGCTCGGATTGGCGCTCGTGGTCATGTTTATGCTCGTCTACTACCGCGGCTCAGGCATTAACGCCGTTGTAGCGTTGCTGCTCAACATGATCCTGATGGTTGCGGGACTAATGCTCTTCAATGCGACGCTAACGCTGCCTGGCATCGCCGGTATCATCCTCACCATCGGTATGGCGGTGGATTCGAACGTGCTGATCTTTGAACGTATTCGTGAAGAGCTGCGTTCGGGTAAGACTGTGCCATCGGCGGTTGAGCAGGGTTTTGGGCATGCGTTCGTAACAATTATTGATACTCACGTTACGACGATTGTCTCGTCGTTATTTCTGTATGTATTCGGAGCGGGAACGCCGGTGCGAGGATTTGCCGTTACGCTCGTTTTAGGTTTGGTGATAAACCTCTTCTCGGCTGTTTATGTCTCGCGCACGATTTTTATCTGGTTGTTGAGTCGCAAAGGTCGGCGCGTTGAATCGCTCAGCATCTAGTCAAAGCATTTTATGTTTCAATTATTTCACGAGGTAAACATCGATTGGCTCGGCAAGCGAAAGATTTTTATCGGCCTGTCCATTTTGTTGATGTTGAGTGGCATGGGCACCGCGCTTTATCGTCACAAGTTTCATCCCAACGGCACTGAGGCCTTCAATCTGGGAGTGGACTTCAAGGGCGGTACCGTCGTCACTGTGCGATTCAAACAACCTCCGGCAGTTGATTCACTGCGCACTGCGGTTAACAAAGCAGGAATTAGCGATGCCGTGATTCAGCCAGTGCTCGATCGTCCCGGCGAGTTCCTCGTCAAGGTCCCCCAACAGGGCACGGCAGAGAATGTGCCTCAAGATCAAATCGGAGTTGATCCGGCTCGCGCAAAGGTGAGGCAGGCCCTGACTACGTTCGGCATCGAAGCCGCTCCTGGGGTCGATTTGTTTACCGATCCAAATGCAGCTTACAAAATTGAAGGTACCGATGCGGTTAGCGCCATTGCCAGTTCTCAGCTGCGCACTAAGGCAATCGCGGTCACGATTGCGGCGCTGATCGGGATGCTCATCTTTATCGCATTTCGTTTCGAATGGACTTACGGCGCCGCCGCGGTGATTGCGGTGTTTCACACGGTCCTGGTGACGCTTGGTCTGTTTTCAATCTTCCAAATTGAGATCAACTTGACCGTGATCGCAGCGCTCCTCACGTTGGTCGGTTTCGACGTCAATGACTCGATCGTAATCTTCGATCGTATTCGCGAAAATCGTAAGTTGTACCGGCGGATGAGTTTGTATGAAGTGACAAATCTGTCGATCAACCAGACCCTCTCGCGCACGGTGATTACATCAGGTCTGGTCTTCCTTTCAGTAGTTGCGTTGGTTTTGCTGGGCGGCCAAACGTTGCGTCCTTTCTCGCTGGCGCTGTTGATGGGTATCTTGTTCGGAACTTACGACACGATTGCGGTGGCGGGTCCGATTATGGTGTGGTGGGAGCGGAAGCTCGAAGCAGCAAACAGATTGCCGGCGGTCAGCGCGCGCGAGACTGGCCTTCAGTCGAAACAAGTAAGAGGATCGAGCAAAAGCGTCGGCAAGCCGTCGCGAGCGGCCTGAGTTGTCGGGAACCTCCAGCGCGTCCACGGTTTCTAATAAATGTGTTGTTGCAAGTAACGCGTTCTAAGAGTACATTGTCCCGCACTTTTTCACGGGGCGAGTAGCCTTGACTTTGCGTATATTGGCAGAATAGACTGCACGCGTTGCTGGCCAATTAAATACGCTTTGTAGTCGTGCATGTGGATCTGTGAAAAGCACGATGGTTTGGTACGTTAAGGGGCCAGTTTATTTGTGTCTTCCGGTTTGACTGGCCCGGGACGTGCGGCCTCCTATCTTTTCCGCAGGTCAAGCGGCATTCGATTACGCTAGCGTTTTGAAATTGCAATTATCTTGTTGTCGTAACTGCTCCTGATCTGACCCTTTTGGCGCCGAATAGGGAGGACTAAAGATGTTCGAACACTTGGTTGAGTCCGGGTCGCACTCGGAAGACCTTAAACGAAAAGGCTCGTTCTTGCTTGGCTTCGCCGGCATTTACGTGGTTCTGATTGTCGCCTTCGGCATTGCCGGCATTATGTGGGCGACCGCCAGCATCGATCAGCAGAACCTCGAGCTGACTGCGTTGATTGCGCCGGTGCCAGTGCAAGCGCAGCAACAAAAGCAGGAAGCGAAACCTGAGAAGGTCGAGATTACCAAGAACGTCGATGTGCGCAAGGAGCTAATCGCCGACGTGTCGCGTGCCGAACTGGTGCCAAAGGAAGTGTCCGCTAAGGCGAGCGACATTCCGCCGGTTCGTAAAGGCGTCGTAACGATGGTTGGCAGTTCGAACTCGAATGCGATTGCGCCGGTCGCGCCCGGCGCGGGCACAGGCAACATTATCTCTGGGACGCAGAAGGTCGATGTTGCTGAAGCGCCGCCACCGCCGCCACCGAAACCAACTCCACCGAAAGCCCCGATTTCGGGAGGCGTGCTCAACGGAAAAGCCGTTCGTCTGGTGCAACCGCCATATCCGGCAATCGCGCGCAGCGCGCACGCGGCCGGTCAGGTGAGAGTGCAAATCACGATCGACGAAAACGGCAACGTCGTGTCGGCCGCGGCAGTTTCAGGCCACCCGCTATTGCAGGGGGCCGCGGTTGCCGCCGCGCGACAATCGAAGTTTACACCGACCAAGCTTTCCGGCATGCCTGTGAAAGTAACGGGCGTAATCATCTACAACTTTGTGGCGCAGTAATAGAAACGGCCGCGTGCTCAGCAAGAGGCGCGGCCGTCACTTGCTGTAAGAGATTTCAATTGTACATTACCTTTTTGGAGGATCTACCGTGACTATTCTAACCAGCATCCTCGGAACGAAAGCACTCAGTTTGCTTTTCGTTCTTTGGCAAGCCAGTCCGTCTCCGTCTGCGGCCGCCGGCGGCAACGAATTCACCATGACCGAAATGGTGAAGAACATGGGCCCCGTGGCGATCGTCGTCGTGATCATTCTTTTGATCATGTCGGTATATTCAATCGCCATCATGGTCGAGCGTTATTTGACCTACACTGCGGCGAAAAAGCAGTCGCGCGAATTCGCACCGCGGGTGGCGCAGGCGCTTAAGAACAACCGCATCGAAGAAGCGATCAACATCAGCGACAAGCATCGCAAGTCGCACTTAGCGATGGTCGTGAACAGCGGATTGCAGGAATTCCGCGCTCACGAGCAGTCATCCGAGCTTTCGGGGAACGAAATCGAAGCCTCGAAGCGTGCGTTGCAGCGCGCGATCGCGATCAAGACCGCAGAGTTTCGTCGTGGCTTGTCGGGCCTGGCGACGATCGGCTCAACCGCTCCGTTCGTCGGATTGTTCGGCACGGTGTTCGGAATCATCAACGCGTTCCGCGGCATGAAGAACGCTGAGTCTGCTGGTATCGCGGCGGTGGCCGGCGGTATTTCCGAAGCGCTGTTCACGACAGCACTGGGTCTGGTAGTTGCTGTACCGGCGGTGTGGTTGTTCAACTACTTCACCGGCAAGGTTGATGGTTTTGTGGTCGAGATGGATAACTCAGCTTCTGAGCTGGTTGACTACTTCATCAAGAACAGCACGAAGCAGCTCAATCCATAGTTTCGTCGTTTGGTGCAGTGTATCAGCGCGGCTGGCCCGCGTTGATCGTGGCGTCGCAGATTAGCGCGGCGAAAGGAGATTTACCATGGGAATGTCTAGCGGCGGCGGTGGCGGGTTACAGTCCGAAATTAACGTAACCCCCATGGTCGACATCATGCTGGTGCTTCTGATCATCTTCATGGTGGTTACACCGTTCTTGCAACAGGGAATCACGGTTCCAATTCCTCGCGACCTGAGGAATCCTGACGAGGACCAGGCCATCAACAAGGAAACGTCAGTCATCGTGTCGGTGGTGTGCCGTCCGCCGGATGCGCCCCAGTGCACGCCCGAGATGACTGAGTACTATCTGGGGAAGAAGAAGGTCAATCTCGACGAGCTCAAGGCCCAGGTAGAAAAGGCGCTCTCTACCAAGAAAGAGGAAGACAAGATCGTCTACGTAAAGAGCGGCGTCAACGTCAATTACGGAGAGGTCGTGAAGGTGATTAACGCGGTGCGCGAAAAGGGTATCGACAAAATTGGCTTGGTCGCTGACAAGAAGAAGGGCGGCGCCCCTGCCAAAACCTAGCATCGTGAGTTCGCCAATAGTTTTGCTTTCTCATAGAGGTTATTAGTCATGGCAATGGCAACAAAAGGCGGGGATCGCGCGGTTCCCTATATTAACGTTACGCCACTTATCGACGTTCTGCTCGTGCTGCTGATCATCTTTATGGTGGTCACGCCGCTGAAACCCAGCCGCTTCAAGGCGGATATCCCGACGCAGCGCGATCCAAACGAAGACCTCAGCAAGTTAAAGCCAAACCCGCTAACGCTGGTGGTGACGATCGGTCAGGATTTACAGCTTAAGCTGAATCAGGATTCGATGGGTTCGGTGAACGATCCGAGCGCGCTTGCGGCGAAACTGCAGCAGACATTTCAATTGCGTAAAGAACAACACGCCTACAAAGTTGGGATGGAAACCGCATCGAACATTCCTGAAGATCAACGCATTGAAAAAACCGTGTTCGTGAAGGCGCCGCGCGCCTTGTCCTACGGCAACGTCGTGAAAGTTATTGACGCAATTAAGGGCGCCGGAGCGAGCCCGGTCGGCTTACAAGTTGACGATTTACCATAATCTGAAACGTGACGACACCGCCGGTAGTTCTTTCGCCAGCGTCACATATTTGCGCGAATGTTGCGCCGTCACTTTCATTCAAAGACGGAGTTAACCGAAATGAGATTGTCTCGATCCAGGATCTGCGCTATCGCAATCCTGGCTTTGTTTGTCGGCGTCGGCGGCGGTTGCGCACTGATTGGCAAAGTCCGGGCGAAGAATGAACTGAACGAAGCGGCAAAGGCTTATAAAGATGGCCACTTCGAAGATGCCGAACAACATGCGCGCAAGGCCCTCGCCTTCGATCCCACCAACAAGACAGCAACCATTTTCGTCGCCCGTATCGTTCACCAACAATACAAACCGGGCGTGGATGCGCCTGACAACATTCAAAAAGCTCGCGATGCCGTCGAAGCTTACAAACGTGTACTGCAAATCGATCCGAAGAGCGAAGAAGCCTTTCAGGCAATCTCATATCTTTACGCCGCAATTAAGGACGATGACAACCTGCGGCAGTGGATTTCGGCTCGCGCGAACGATGCGAACGAGACCAGCGAAAAACGCGCTGATGCTTACGCAATTCTCGCCGGCAAGGACTGGGACTGCTCTTACAAAGTTACTGAGCTGCCTGAGGTGAAGGTCGTCGCCACTGAAGGCAAGGTGAACTACCAAAAACCGAAAGATCCGAAAGACTTCGATAAAATCCAGAAATGCGTGACGCGGGGATTGGAAGAGGCAGAAACAGCGATCAAGTACGATCCAAACAACGAGAAAGCCTGGTCGTACAAGACTAATCTGCTAATGGAAGCAGCAAAGATTGCGACGATGAACTCGGAAACCGATAAGGCTTCGCAGTACGAGAAGCAGGCCGAGGTCGCCCGTAAACGTGACGCCGAGCTCGTTGAAGCGGAGCGGAAACGCCAGGAAGCGCTTGAGCAGGCAGCAGGCTCACCAACTCCGTAACAGTTAGCAAAATCAAACCAGGAAGGCTGAGGTGACGAGCGGCTCGTTCGAGTCGAAACGTCACCTCTTGCTATAATGACAGTGCGTCAGTTGTCCGCTGTCAGTTGTCAGTTGCTGACGTATTTACCAACTGACCACTGACAACTGGCGACTGACGTTTTTCTATGGTCAGAATTGAAGAAATCGTCGAGAAAGTCAGACGGAATCATCCGCAGGCCGATCTGAACCTGATGCGGCGCGCTTATCTTTTTTCGGCGCGCGAGCACAAGGGCCAGAAACGCGCCTCGGGCGAAGCCTACCTCGTACACCCACTCGAAGTCGCGAACATTCTCGCGGACATGCGCATGGACGCGGTTTCCGTCTCCACCGGCCTGCTCCACGACGTGGTTGAAGACACGCTCGCCGATCCAAAAACAATTCGCGAATATTTTGGAGAAGAAGTAGCCCACCTGGTCGAAGGACTCACGAAGATTGCGCACATCAGCAATGTCTCGCGTGAAGAACAGCAGGCGGAGAATGTCCGGAAGATGCTACTCGCGATGATCGACGATGTGCGCGTGGTGCTGGTGAAGCTGGCCGATCGCCTGCACAACATGCGGACGCTCGAGTATCTAAACGCCGACAAGCGGCGGCGCATCGCGCAGGAAACAATGGACATTTACGCGCCGATTGCGCATCGGCTCGGTATGGGTAAGTTGCGCGGCGAGCTTGAGGATCTCGCGTTTCGGAATCTGCACCCGGACGATTATCGTGACATCAGCGCGCAACTCGAGAAACGGCGCGCCGCCAACGAAGCTTTTCTCAGCGACATCACCACAAACATTGAGCAAAAGATGCGGGAAGCGGAAGTTCCATTCGTGCGCATCGAAGGCCGCGTCAAGCGAATCTACTCGATTTGGAAAAAGCTGAACGCGCAGCAAATCGATCTCGATCAGGTTTACGATCTCGTCGCCGCGCGTGTGATTACGCCGAACGAAATCCGCCATTGCTACGCGGCATTAGGCGTCATTCACAATGCGTGGAAACCGGTTCCCGGACGCTTCAAGGATTGGATCGCAACTCCGCGGGACAATCTTTATCAGTCCCTGCACACGTCGGTCATCGGTTCAAAGGGCCAGCCGTTTGAGGTTCAAATTCGCACTGAGCAGATGCACATCATTGCGGAAGAAGGTGTCGCGGCGCACTGGAAATACAAAGAAGGAAAGCGCGGACCGCGCGACGACGACGAAGCGTTGAAGGTCCTGCGTTCGCTGATCGAATGGACCCAGGAAGTGAAAGACTCGCGCGAGTTCATTGACGCGCTGAAACTCGATCTTTATCCGAAAGATGTTTATGCCTTCACGCCGATGGGCAAAGTCATTCAATTGCCGCGCGGCGCGACCACGGTCGACTTCGCTTACATGATTCACTCTGAAGTGGGAAACATGTGCACCGGCGCACGGATCAATGGCCGCATGGTGCCGTTGCGGACGCAGATCCAAAATGGCGACGTCGTCGAGATTCTCACCAGCCCTAATGCGCATCCATCGCGCGACTGGCTGAATTTTGTGGTGACTTCGCGGGCACGTAATCGCGTGCGGCACTGGGTCGCCGAACAGCAGCGCGCCGAGTCGATTGAGATTGGGCGCAAATTGTTCGAAAAGGAAGCGGGCCGCTTCCAGATTTCTGTCAAGAAACTGCTCGCGGACAGCAACGGAGATTTGAAACGGATCTCAGGCGAGTACGGCTACGGCCGCACCGATGACCTGCTGGCGGCGATGGGCTATGGCAAGATCATCCCACGCAACGTCATCGCAAAATATCTCGGACCAGAGAAATTCGAAGCTCTCGATCAACAGAAAGAGTCGAAGCTGCGCACGGGCGTGCGTGCAGTGCGCCGATTGCTTGGTGGCGATGACGCGATCGTCGTGCGTGGTGTCGAGGATCTAATGGTGAATCGTGCGCGCTGCTGCAATCCGCTGCACGGTGAAGAAATCATCGGCTACATCACGCGGGGCAAAGGCGTCGCCGTGCATACCAGCCGCTGCAAGAATGTGAAGCAGTTGATGATTAATCCAGAACGCATCGTGAAGGTTGAATGGGCTTCGAAGCCGGAAAAGACTGCCTACGCGGTGAAGTTACTGGCGACGACTGAGAATCGCACAGGCATGATCGCCGGCATCACCGGCGCGATCTCAGACATGAAGACCGGCATTCGCGACGCGCGCGCGTCAATCGGTCCCGATCAAAAAGGCCGCATCGAGGTTACGGTCGAAGTCTTTGACGTAAAGCACCTGGATAAAGTCACCAGCTCAATCAAAAGCGTGCCTGGCGTGCTGGATGTGGAGAGGCTGCAAGGGGCAGCCTAAGCAGAAGGCAGAAGGCAGACAGAAAGCAGTAGAGCCTACTGCTGCCTTCTGCTTTCTGCCTTGTGCCTACTGTTTTCGATTTCCTTCCGTATCGTAACGTTCGATCGTTTCCGCGTAGCTCCTAATCTGATCTTCGATTTCCTTAGCATCGCCGACAATCACAATCGCCGCTCGATCGGGAGTGACGTGCTGCTGGGCCACGCGCTGCACATCTTCAGCCGTAACACCATTAACGCTATCGCGATAAGTGTGCAGGTAGTCGTCGGGCAAATCGAACATCTTAACGCTGGTTAGCTGATCGACGAGTCCGTCCTGCGTCTCGATGCGAATTGGAAAGACCCCCGTAAGATAAGACTTCGCGTTCTGCAACTCTTCGTCCGGCACGCGCTCGTCGCGAATTCGATTTAATTCAAAGAAAAATTCATGCAGCGACGCCCCGGTTACCGGCGTGCGGACCTCAGCCGTCGCCCGAAAAGTGCCGGACAAACGCCGGGCGTCGAGGCTCGAATACGCGCCATAGGTGTAGCCTTTTTCCTCGCGCAAGTTCATGAACAAACGCGACGACGCATTCGCGCCAAGGATGGTGTGCATCAAGAGCATCGGAAAGTAGTCGGGACTCGTCCGCGTAATGGCGGCATTTGCAATCACGATATTCGACTGTGCAGAACCCGGACGATCGATTACGTAAAGAACTCTTGCTGTGCGCTCAGGTGGTGCAGAGAAAGCCGGCTCACTGGTGGGAACCGTGGTCCAACCGCCAAACTTTTCGAGTTTTGCCGCCGTCTCGTCTGGATCGACGTCGCCGACTATTAACAGCACACCCTTCTCTGGAGCAAATGACTTTCGATGAAAGTTTGTGAATGTATCGCGGGTCATGCCATCGAGTGACGCCGGCGTCGGCGATATCCGCGCGTACGGATGTTGCCCAAACATCACTTGCGCTACGCGCTCGGACGCCAAAAAATTCGGCTGCGCGCGCTGCTGGATCAGCATCTGTTTCGTGTTCTCACGGGCGAGGTCGATTTCGTTTTGTGGGAACGAAGGGTGCAAAGTCACATCCGCTATCAGCGCAAGGATCTCATCGGCGTAGACTGCCAGGGACGAAGCGGCAATCGTCGCAAAGTCCGAAGCCGAGCTGACGCTCAGCGTGGCGCCGAGGCGCTCGACTTCCTCCGCGATTTGCAGGCTGGTGCGATCCGCGGTGCCCTCGGTCAGCAGGTGGGCCATCATGTCGCTCAGGCCGGGTAACTCAGCGGGATCGCTCGAATCTCCGCCGCGAAAGGCGAGGCGAAAACTGACCATCGGCAAACGCGCGTCGCGCACGATCGCAATGCGAAGTCCGTTGGCCAGTCTGGTTTCAACCGCCGCGGGAATCTTCAACGGCCTGGGTTTGAGCGGAGCGGGATGATTCCGGCGAAATGTTTCAACTTGTGGGGCTCGTGTGTTGGATTCGGAAGTAGTTTGTACAGACACTTCAACGTCTCAGTTCAGCTTGAATTTGATTACTAGAGAATCTTATCCAACCGCGCTGAGAGTTGAGTTGTCAAGTTCGCATTCGGATCCATGCCGCCGATGGAACCAGCAATGTTGCCCTGCTTGTCGAGAATTACAATTGACGGAACCTGATCGACGCCCATCTTCCGTGACATCGCACCGTCGGGATCGCGCAGAATCGAGACCTTGTACTTGTGCGCCAGCTCACGGAGTTGATCATCCGAGACGAAATTTTTGGACTTGGTATTTTCGGAGTCGACGCTGACCCAATAGACGGTCACGCCGCGGCCCGCGTATTGGTCGGCGAGCTTCTTCACGCCTTCCATTTGGTTCCGTGACAGCGGCAGCCACGATGCGCCAAACGCGAGCACGACAACTTCGCCGCGCACGCTTTGCGAGGTGACGTTCTCGCCATCAATTGCATGAAGCGAGAATTCCACCGGCCCATTCTGCGTGAGCCCCATGGACGAAACTCCGAGGGCAAAAATAAGCACCGCGAATGCGGCGACTCTTCGGGTGACGGTTAACATTTGCGTTCCCTTCGCCGCCCAAATTGGCGGCTGACAGTCACTTAGATGAAGTTTCCGGCTCGGTAGTTGGTCAGTCATTCGCATCGTCCGGACCGACAAATTGAGCCGGTTTATGGCCGAAAACCGCTTCGTGCAGGCGGAGGTAATCATCCCACGTGTCCATGTCCTGCGCAACGAAGGGCGACTCGACCGGCAGCCGCAAGACCTCTTGCCGGCGGCTCGCGAAAAATCTACGCAGACCGGCTTCCTCTCCCAGGTTCATGAGTTCGTGACGATAGGCGAGATCGATCAAGACGGGATGTCCACCCTTTCCCTCGAACTCGGGCTGAATCAGCTTGTGACCAGTGCGCCAATGCTCGATCAGCGACCGAATGATAGATGAGGAAACCCCGGGATGATCGACGGGTGTGATCAGCACCGCTTTCGCCACTGGCGAAATTGCGCCAACCCCAAGTTCGATCGAGGAACTCATCTCGCCGTCTGGATTCGGATTGATAACAAACTTGACAGGAACTGAGTTGAGAGCCTCCTGAATACGGTCAGCGCGATGTCCGACCACGACGATGATCTCTTCGATTCCTGTCGCACGTAGGTTGCCGACACATGATTCGATCACGGTTTGGTTGCCAAACGGAAGGAGAGGTTTGAACTTACCCATGCGACGCGAACGGCCAGCCGCGAGAATGATTGCCGCGATGTCGTGCACGCATCGAAGTTAACCACAAAGACACGACGGCACAAAAGAAAGCTTCAACTGTTTCGTGGTCTTTGTGCGTGGGTTAAGGCGTGCGCAGTGCTTCGAGCGCGCGAATGGTATATTGGCGCGCCATTTGTTTGCGCCATTGATAAACGAAGTCCGTGTTGTCCAGTGGCCGTGCTTTCACGTAAGCGGCTTCGGCGGCGGCGTTAATATGGTCTGACTCCAGTGGCTTTCCGATCAAAGCTTGTGCGGCGTCATTGACCTGGATCGGTGACGGGGCGATGCCGCCGAGGACGATCTTGGCGTCGGCCACAGGCAGCGCAGCCGGGTTGGCGGCCCGACCATCAGAGTGATCGGCGTCATATCGCACATACGCCGCTACTCCTAACACGGGGAAGTCGAACGCGCCTCTGCGCCGCAACTTCTGATACGACGCTCGCCAGCCATTCGTCGGTGGCAAGTGAATGTCGACGAGCAGTTCATTCGGGTGTTTGTTAGTGTAATCGATGCCGTCGTCCCTGTAGAACTCCTGTGCTTCCACCATGCGTTCACCGCTGGTCGAGACTAGGCGAAACTTCGCGCCGATGGCCACCATGACCGGAACGAGATCGCTGGACTGCACGGCCCAGCACTTCGCGCTGCCTGGCGCCACCCAGCACACATCGCCATCTTTCTTCAGGCAGAAGTTGATCGCCTTTCGCCACTCGTAATTCTGATCGTAATAGTTACAGCGGGTGTCGAGCAGGAGGTTTCCGCCAATCGTTCCCATGTTGCGCAGAATCGGTGTCGAGATCGTGCGCGCGGCTGAAACAATCACGGGATAATCGCGCTTGATAATCTCATTTTCACAGATGTCGGTGAGCGTCATTGATGCACCTAGCACCAACCCCCGATCCCCGACACCCGACACCTTGTTTAGTTCCGGCAGCCGCATAACCGAAATAACCGTCTTCGGCATCTGTTGCCGGCGCTTCATGTTCGGATACAGATCAGTTCCACCCGCAACGAACTGCGCTTCTGGCCCAACATCCGCGACAATTTTCACCGCCTCCGCGACGCTGCGCGGCACGCGATATTCAAATTTGGGAAGTCGCATCATGCGAAATCAGTTTACTTTGTGGTGGAAGGTTTCGCCACGTCGCGTCGCACATACAGCAACAAATCCACGCCCGGCCGCAACGAGAAACTGCCTTCCGGATTTCGATCCGGGATGATGCGCGGATCATTTAACTTGCTTGAATCGATCTGTTGATACTGTTCGCCGAAGGTCGCTTTGATTTCTTCTTCCTGTCCGGTTTGGCCGATGATGACAGGCTCGCTCGTCGTCACAACTTTCCCGTAGTAGCCCACGCGTTTGTAATCGCGGAAGTACCAGGGCAGCGGCCAGTACTCGGGCGACACGATCGCCACGCCCGTGTCGTAACCGGTCTTCATCTGGTTCGCCACGTGGTCGATTTGCTCGAGCATGACAAGTGTCTCGCGGCGCGTATGGGCATAGACGTAGACGTACTTGTCATCGTCGTAGTGCACGAAATTCAGTTGATACATTTGGTAGCCGCAAAACGCGACAAAAAGAATTGCCGGCGCGAGGAAGAACCACGGCTGCTGAAACTCGCGCAGCTTCTGGTAAAAGACTTCAAGCGCATAACCGCTGGTTAGCGCGAGCGGCACAATGAAATTCAGCGTGATCCACGGCGTTTTGTAACCGACAAGTGAATAAGCGGCGAGGAGTCCGAATGAGAACTGGGCGATGAAGACGGCGAAGCGATTATCCGCCCGCCAAATGGCTATGAGCGCGCCGATTCCTCCCAGGAATACCAGCAGCCCTTCTTCCTGAATCAACCAAACAAGATATTGTGACCACGGGTGCTCATGTTCGTGAGTCCGCTTGCGCCACAAACTCAAAGTCAGCAACGCGTCATTCACGCCTTTCGGATAATTCGTGAAGAATGATGAGTAGAACAGCACGTTGACGACGATTAAGACTGTGAACGCCATCAACGCGACAGTCGCTACGGAAATTGGGCCGCCAAAGCGTTCGAGAAAACCTCCCGAGTCCGCTTTGCTGTCGGATGCTCGCCCTCGCAGTTTGCCGCGCACCCAGAAATAAGCGGTTGTTGTCGCCAGGGCAATCAGCAGCACCGGCGCGTTGATGATCCAGGTCTCTTTCGTGGCGGTCATCAACGCCGCTGAGATCGCGGCGAGAATCAGGTACACGCTAGCGCCGCTATCGTAGTATTTCAGCACCGCGACGATGATCCCGAGAGTAAAGAACACGAACAACGATTCGTGAATGAAGTAACGCGAAAGGTAAACCGCGCCCGGCGAAATCGCTATGAAGGCGGCCGCCGACAAAGCGCCAATGCCTCCTAATCGCTTGCGCAGCATCAGTGCAAGCAGAATTGTGGCAATGCCAAACGCCACGGTAACGAGACGAATATTGAAGGTGGTGAGGCCGTACTTATCGCGTGCGGTCACGCCTCCAAGAAACCGCGCGACCCACGGAATAATTGCGGCGAAGTAATACACCGTGGGGCCGTGGTAGTTATTTGGATCGTATGTGTACGTGCCGTTGCGCACGAGCGAGACGAGAAAGTTTCCGTTTACGCCTTCGTCGTGATGCAGTGGTACCAACGCAAGATAAACAAATCGTAGAAGCGCTCCGACCACGATAATCGCCGCCGCGCATATTCGCCATGCACGCTCAGACAACTCACCGTTGGGGCGATGGTCAATGCCAACAGCGCTCGGTTTCCGCGGCGGCGACTTCTTATTTTGTGATTTTGTAGAGGTGGTAGTCACCAACGTTTGCGACTTCCGGATACGCCGAGAAAAATGCGACGTTCGGATTCTCGGTTGAAAACTCGTGTGGACCGATCACAACATAATCGACTCTATATTTCGCGAGCAAGGCGGCAGCAACGCTTGACCCGGCATAGATTTGTTTTATCTCCTGTTCGCGCGGCCCGTATTCCAACCCGTGGGTCCAGATGTGACCGGGATAGCCCATGACCGACTTGCGTCCCGTCAAATATACGGGCGTGTTATGAATCGGAGCATGCAGAATCGTGGCGGTCGACGGAGTCTTATCCTTGATTGATTCAGCAAAGGCTACGCCGTTGCGATCGAATTCGCCGTAATGCCCTTGTTGAAGGAGAAGTGGAACGATGTCGAGCGTGCCGGCAAGTGTCATCATCACCAGCAGACTGGCCGCTAACACTTTCTGGCCGACATGCTGCTCCCACAATCGCGCCAGTAGCAGCGCGACGATCGGCGCCGAGACGATCCACCAGTAAAAGAGCATCTTGATGTTGTCCCAAACCCACGGCGCGAGCTTCACGAAGTTAGGAACGAAGAACGCAAGCGTAAATGGCAAATAGAAGAGGAGCAGTCGGCGGGGAACCAGGTAATTATCCGGCTTCCAAACCAGCGCGATCGCTAGCAGCGGAATAAACAGGCCGGTGTTCTTAAACCAAAACCACGCGACATAGGGCAGGCGTTGAAACCACTTGCTGAACGGCGGCACTGTCTCAATCGGCTGCGAGCCGACCGGCTTAGAGCCAAACATTTCCTGCTGATCGCTGTCCCAACCGAACTGCCACGCGATAAAGCTCTGTGTTTTGATTGCACTCTTGTGCGTTGACCAGAGAATTTGCGGTCCGCCGACAATGATTGCGGCGATAAAGAAGCAGAGCCACAGCCGCACATGTGCCCACGGCAAGAAAAAGTAGAGGTTGGCCATTAACCCAACGACTAATGTGACAAACGCAACTTTGATCCAGAGCGATCCGACGGCTTCGTAATTCGCCGCAAGTAGAAACACGATTACTCCAACCAGAATCGCCAAACCGTATGCGGTCCACGCACGCCAATAGAGCCACGGCACCAGGAACGCGGCGACCATTAACAACGTGAGAAAGCTGTGTGCATGAATCAAAGGCAGCAGACCCGCGATCATGCCGGCGGCGAGCATCCGCCTG
>DASYPX010000340.1:0-6018 GCA_036006125.1 Pyrinomonadaceae bacterium
CGCGAGGCGATAATTACCGAACTGCTGTGCGGCTTCGCGCAGCGCAACGATCTCAGCATGCGCGGTCGGATCACAGTCAGTGCGTGTGCGATTCCCCGCGACCGCGAGTACGACACCCTCGGCCACGATGCAGGCTCCGACAGGCACTTCACCGGCCGCCTCTGCTTCACGCGCAGCGCGAATTGCTTCGCCCATCCAACGCTCGTGCGACCGTTGCGTTTCTGCGATTACTTCATCTGCGACGGCTGAAAACATCTCTCAAACAGCAAAACGCAACTATACCTATTTCATGTTATTATCTTCAAGGCTGCCGCGGACTGTCCTACCCCCGCAAGTCAGGCTGAGATGCCAACGACAACCGAACCAACCCAACGAAATACCGGCACGCGCACAGACAGCATTCATGATTCCCAGATCACTACGCGTTTGCCATCGCGCAACCCGTCGCTGACTGTGTCAGGCGAAAGGCCGGCGTCGCGATTACGTCCGGTTTCGGTCGACTCCCCGCACGAAACCATCACTCCGGATCGACAGAGAACCTCGCCGGTGGACGTGGCTCGCCGCATGTCTTCGGCAGAGCTGACCACGGCGATGGTCCACTTCTATCGTGGTGAAGTGCAGCGATCCAACACGTGGCGCAATCGGCTGGACACGACGACAAATTGGGCAGTGTTGAGCGCCGGCGCGATGCTGTCATTCGCGTTCAGCTCGCCTGGGAGTCCGCACTTTGTCATCCCGATCGATTCGATACTCGTCGCGGTGTTTCTTCTGATGGAAGCGCGTCGTTATCGCTACTACGAAATTTGGGCGAGCCGTGTGCGGGTGATCGAGATGGGATATTACGCGCCGATGCTCGCGCCCGACGATGTTCCGCGCGACAAAGAGTGGGCGTCGCATTTGGCATCGGATCTGCTGACGCCGCATTTCACGATCAGCGTCTGGGAGGCGATTGGCCGGCGCTTGCGCCGCAATTATGTTTGGATTTTCGCGTTATTGGCGTTGAGTTGGAACCTAAAGGTCTACCTGTATCCCGCGCCGGCTCCTAACTTCGAGGAGTTTCTTAATCGCGCGACCGTCGGATTGGTTCCGGGATGGATTGTTTTCATAGTGGGATTTTTATTCAACGCCGCGTTGTTTATTTTGGCGGTGGGCACCTTGAAATTGCGGGAAGCAACGGGTGAAGTCTTGCCGCGTCATGAGTTCTCTTTGCATCCACTCGCGCGTGTTTCCAGTTGGACGCGCGCGGCGTCGTCGGTGCCGAAGGCCACCGTGCGTCGCGCCAAGCGCGCGCGCCAGCGGCTTCGTGGCACGACGGGCGATCTAAAAAAGATTGACATAACACAAACACCCGACCGGCGCATTCATACGACGGAAATGCCGGATCGACGAGGGGGCAGAGGCCAGCACTCAGGGTCCAGAAGAACGCGGGAATTCACCGACGCTTGATCGAAGAAAGCAGCAGGCAGTAAGCAGAATGCAGTAGGCAGTCACGTTGCAATAGTTTGAGTTTTTCTGCCTTCTGCTCGCCGCTTTCTGCCTACTGTTTTCTATGGAAGTCAACGGGCAAAAACTGTCGCTCGCGGAAGTGTCGGCAGTCGCGCACGGTGCCGAACGCGTGTCACTCGCTGAGGCTGCGCGTGCGCGAATTGAAGCATCACGGCGCGTGATTGAACAGATCATCGCGGAAAACCGGACCGTTTACGGCGTCAATACCGGATTTGGCAAACTCTCTGATGTGCGGATCGATCGATCGCAGATTCGCGCGCTCCAGCTAAATCTAGTGCGAAGTCATTCATGCGGTTTGGGCGATCCGCTATCGATCGAAGAAGCGCGCGCGATGCTGCTCTTGCGCGCGAACGTTTTGGCGCTCGGTTACAGTGGCTGTCGGCCCAACGTGGTCGAGACTTTGATCGAGATGTTGAATCACGGCGTCACACCAGTGATTCCCGAAAAAGGATCGGTCGGGGCGAGCGGCGACCTCGCTCCGTTGGCGCATCTCGCGCTTACCGCGATTGGTGAAGGCGACGCTTACCTGGAAAATCAAAGACTGCCGAGTGCCGACGCTCTCACACGCGCCGGCATCGCACCGTTACAGCTCGAAGCCAAAGAGGGAATCGCATTACTGAACGGCACGCAGGCGATGGCGGCCGTCGGCGGACTCGCGTTGTTTCGCGCAGAACGAGTCGCGCGGCTGGCGGATGTCGCGGGCGCGATGTCGCTTGAAGCATTAAAGGGCACACCGGTCGCTTTCGACGAACGTATTCATTCTGCACGTCCGCACGCAGGACAAACTGCGGTCGCGGAACATCTGCGCAAACTTCTCCAGGACAGTCAGATTCGTGAGTCGCATCTTGAAGGGGATCCACGTGTGCAGGATGCATACTCGCTGCGTTGTATGCCGCAGGTGCATGGCGCTGTCCGCGATGCACTGTCCCATACGCGCGGAATCGTGGAAATCGAAACCGGCAGTGCGACTGACAATCCGCTGGTTTTCGCCGGTTCGGGTGAGGTGCTTTCGGGCGGAAATTTTCACGGCGCGCCACTCGCGCTCGCGTTTGATTACGCGGCGATGGCCGTGACTGACTTGATGAGTATTACTGAACGGCGCATCGACCGTCTGGTCAATCCTGACGCGAACGAAGACCTGCCTCCATTTCTAACTTCCGACCCAGGGCCGGCGTCCGGATTCATGATGCTGCAAATCGTCGCCGCTTCCCTTTTGAATGAAGCAAAGGTCCTCGCGCATCCGGCGAGCATCGACAACGTGCCCACCGACGGTGGCAAAGAAGATCATGTCTCAATGGGCATGACGGGGGCGATTAAACTACGGGCGATTGTCGGCCTTGCGGAAAGGATCGTCGCGATTGAGTTGATTGCCGCTGCCGAGGGATTAGAGTATCGAAAACCTCTTAAACCCGGGCGCGGGGTCCGAGAGGCGCATGAATTGGTGCGTCAGTATGTGCCGCCCCTGACTTCGGATCGTGCAATGTCCACTGAGATTGAGACACTTGCGGAAGCGCTGCTAACCGACAAGTTCGAGTCACTTTAGGTTTTCGACCGTGCCGCGAATTATCGTCAACGAATACGATGGCAAAATAATTTTCAGCGGCTCGCCTTCGCGAAGATCGATGGCACGGTGCACTGGCTCGTCAGCCTTCAAGAGATATGGCTCGCTGTTCGGACCGCCGAGCACATACTGTTCACGCGAGTATTGGTAGATATCAACTCTTCCTTGGAATCCATGGCGCGTGCGGGCAAGTGAAGTCTTAAACTCGGGTTTCACTTCAAAGTCCCGCGCTGGGTCCTTATTGATCAGGAGGAGAGCCCACCATCCGTCCGGCCTTTTTACCGCATACTCAGAGATCACTTCTTCCCCTTGTCGATTTCGCCCATTTGCCGCCGCCGGGTAGATTTCATGAATTTCATCGACCGGCTGCAACCACTCGTGCGTCAGCAACCGCGCGCTAAAGTAACTCGCAAACCGCTGGGTTATATTTCCATCGTCACCAAGCAAGAACATCATGTTATTGCCCGCGGTGCAGGAATTATCTGAATTGACATAGCTCGGAGGATATCCAAACAGGAATGCCTGGTCGCCACCAATGGTCAGGAACTTGCCGACCACGTCGGCGTGGAGCAGCGCTCCCTCAATATCGATCTCGGCGCGTGAGGCAAAAGCGGAGTAGCCGTATTCAGAGATGATCCACGGAATCTTTGGCGACAAACCGTTGCGTTCCATGGCGCGCAACGCTCGCTCCAATAGGCGCGGCGCGCGCGCGAGCTGTGGCGCAGTCGCTTCGCAAACATCATCGAACGGGTACCATTCGAAAGAGAAGAACGAATAATCGGACAAGCGTCCACGACGTTTCAGATAATTGAGGAAGCGCCGCATCCACGCGCTGTTCCCGCGATTAGCCGGCGCATCCTCGTCCTTGAGAATCTCCTGAAAACTCGGTCCGCCAAGTTTCAGGGTCGGATCAATTCGATGAATGGCGTCAGTCCATTGCAAATACAGCGCGCCATAATCCTCGGGGGAAACATATTGGCCGTCAGGCTCTTCGCCCAGCTCCACTCGATCAAACTTGTAGCCTTGCGCGCGCAGGTAACTTATTTCGCTGGCTGCATTTTCGGGTGTGTCGAACACGAGGCCCGTCGGCAGAAGCATCGGCAAATTATTTGTGAGTCCGCTTGCGTAGATACGATCCAGCCCAACCTGCTCAATGTTTTCATCGATGTCTGATTCGCGATGCCATGGATCGGTCGATGACACGTGAATGACCGTCTGTTGTTTTCGATCAGCAGCGTGACGCACGCAATCGTGAAAATTCCATTCTTTATCCTGATAGCCCGCAGACAACTCGCGAATCGCAAAACCCAGTCTGTCGCGCACATCGTTGGTTGGCCCGTCGGTTGTTCCCGAAGATTCCGTCATCAGAATGCGAATCCATCGCACTTTGATTCGCTCTTTCGAGAGACGCAGCAAGGAACCGTTTGATTTGGACACCTCGTCGCCACCACCGACAAACTGGCTCGTAGGAAAGTCGCGCCACATGCCGGGCACATTCAGCGCAATGTCGCTGACATCGTCAAAGTTGCCGTACTGGATTCGGAATCTTTCCGCGAAAGGCTTTCCCCAAATGATGCGGAGTGCGTTGATCCGTTCCGGCTCTGTGAACTCGATCACCACCCATTGCGGATGAAGTGAATTTGGTTCGCCCGTGAAATGTTGATCGAGATAAGGATTGCTTTTCCAGAACGTCTCCGCGTCGCCATCATCGATCCGCGAATAACCGTCATCATTCGCTTGATCGATGGTGTTACCGCGGCGCGGCAAGCGGTATCCATACGAAAGCGAAATCGGCGCCGCGGGTTTGTTGTCCGACGTCCAATAACCTTCGCGCTTCTGTGGATCGCTCCAGGAACCCCGCGGATTCCAGTGCCAGACCTCATTTGCCAGTTCCGTACGCAGCCGGTAGGTCAACGATTTGAATCCGGCCGTAAGCATTGCTTCGACATTCTGCGGCCTAAGCTGCAGGTCGAGCGTGCCCTTCGATGTGCCGTCGATGCCGGCACCGAGCGCGCGCGAAGGAACAAACCGATTCGCCGGATGGGCGGGAGTAAAGATGACTGTAACATTTACGCGGGCGCGCCTATCGCTGCTTGTTTGTCCCACGAGCAATCCCTGCCACGGGACTGACAACGCATAACAGAGAGCGATAGTGAGAAGTCTGCTGAACATTTGCATAAGAACGCACGGCGTCATTTTATTCGCAACAGATCGGCCCGCCAACTTCTCGGTTGGTGGCTTTCTGTTTTAATCTACACGCGCAAAATGACGGGAAGAAACATTCGCGCGCCACGCGGCGCAAAGCTCAACTGCAAAGGCTGGCACCAGGAAGCCGCGTTGCGCTGCCTGATGAATAATCTCGATCGCGAGGTCGCTGAGAAACCCGACGACTTGATTGTCTACGGCGGAACCGGCAAAGCCGCGCGCAACTGGCAGGCTTACGACGCAATCGTCCGCTCGCTCCAGGAAATCGAAAATGACGAAACGCTTTTAGTTCAATCCGGCAAGCCGGTGGGCATCTTTCGCACGCACGAATACGCCCCGCGCGTTTTGATTGCCAACTCAAATTTGGTGGGTGCGTGGGCGAACTGGGATCATTTTCACGAACTCGAGCGCAAGGGTCTGATGATGTACGGCCAGATGACGGCCGGCAGTTGGATCTACATCGGCACGCAAGGCATCGTACAGGGCACGTTCGAAACCTTTGCATCGATGGCGGATCGGCACTTTGGCGGCGATTTGGCGGGACGGCTTTTGGTGTCGGGCGGTCTCGGCGGTATGGGTGGCGCGCAACCATTGGCGGCGACACTGAATGGCGCTGTCTTTCTCGGTATCGAAGTCGATCCCGAGCGAATCGAACGGCGCGTGACCACAGGCTACTGCGATCGGATCGCGCAAACGCTCGATGAAGCGCTCGACATCTGCGAGGATGCGCGCGAACAGAAACGAGC
>DASYPX010000341.1:0-3215 GCA_036006125.1 Pyrinomonadaceae bacterium
ATTGTCCGGATAGTCTTTCTTCACCTGGCGAAATTCTTCCAGCCATACTTCGATTGGGCGATCCGAGATCAGCTCAATATTTTCAAAACCGATCACTTCGCCGTTATTGCGCGAACGCAACTTGCCGTAACGAGGAACAACGTTGACGACCTTCGATGATTCGAGGCTGACAGTCTTTGCGACAGCGCCGCCCCAGCCGGCGTCGTAAGCTTTCGCCAGCACGCGCGCGTTGGTTCCCGGGGGGCCTGACCCTAGAACAAAAGGATTCGGGAATTTGATTCCGTTAACGGTTATCGATAAGTCCATGAAAAACTCCTGTGGCGAATTTCAGGTTTCAAGTTTTGGATTATCCACAACTTGAAACTTTAAAACTTGAAACCCGAAACTCATAGTTCCGCATCCGCCTCGATTTCAATCAACATTCGCGGATCGATTAAGGCCTTAACTTCGACCATTGTCGTTGCCGGCATGACCGCGCGGAAAAATTCGCCGTGTGCGCGTCCGAATTCTTCCCAACGCGAGATGTCAGTCACAAACATACGCGTACGCACGACGTGGTCGAGAGTTGCGCCCAAGCGGTGCAAAGCCTTCTCGATATTCCGAATACATTGCATCGCTTGTTCATACGCGTTGTTCTCGCCAACAATTTCACCAGCTTCATTTGTCGCGGTCGTGCCGGTGACGTAAATGCGCTTGCCGACTTTGACTGCACGCGAGTAGCCGACGATCGGTTCCCATTTCGCACCGGAAGAGATGCGTTCGCGGTCAGTCATGCTTTTCGTTGCCTTTGCGTCTTAGCGTCTTTGCGTGAAAGGTGGAACGCGGAATAAGTTCACGCAAAGGCGCAAAGACGCAAAGTTGCGCCAGGTTAGTCCGCCACTAGCTGGCTGTAACTATCCGGCCGTCGATCGCGGAAAAACTGCCAGGTGTTGCGCACTTCGCGAATCATGTCGAGATCCAAATCGGCGACCACGAGCGCGTCCTGATCTCTCGGCGCCTGGGCAATAATTTGGCCGCGCGGGTCGCAGAAATAACTTTGGCCGTAAAACTCGCCGATGTCCCACGGCTGCTCGTGTCCGACCCGATTGATCGCGCCGACAAAGTAACCGTTCGCCACCGCATGCGCGGGCTGTTCCAGTTTCCAGAGATACTCAGACAAACCGGCCACCGTGGCGGACGGATTGAAAACTATCTCCGCGCCGTTCAGCCCCAGCGCGCGCGCGCCTTCGGGAAAGTGCCGGTCGTAGCAGATATAAACGCCGATACGCGCGTAAGCCGTGTCAAACGCCGGATAGCCGAGATTCCCCGGTCGAAAGTAAAACTTCTCCCAGAAACCGGGATTGACGTGCGGGATGTGGTTCTTGCGATACTTTCCTAGATACGTGCCGTCAGCATCGATTACTGCCGCGGTATTGTAGTAGATGCCGGTGATCTCTTCTTCGTAGATCGGCACGATGATCACCATGTTGTGTTTCTTCGCCTGCTCCTGCATCAACTTTGTGGTCGGGCCTTCAGGAATCTTCTCGACCGCTTCGTACCACCGTACTTGCTGTTCGGCGCAAAAGTAGGGCGTGGTGAAGACTTCCTGCATGCAGAGAATTTGCACGCCCTGTTTCGCCGCGTCATCAATCATCGCGAGGTGCTTTTCGATGTTGCGACGCTTGATGTCTTCGATGGGGCCGTCAGTCGAGCCGGCGTTTTTTGCTTGAATCAATCCGCATTTAACTGTTCGTGCCATATGAACTCCGGTTTCAAGTTTTGAGTTTGAGATTTCAATTAGCTTGAGCGGCGACCGGTCGCGGCGGCGCGACTTGCATCAGGAGAAGGTAAACGGCCCCGGCGACGCCAAAACCGACAAACCACGCGTAGCTGTAAAGTTTATCGAACAACCAGATCGAAATCCCGAACCAGCTGAGAATCGGGCCACTCCAGGCGAGCGCGCAGCCCAAAAGAGTAGCAGCCACTGCCCGCACATTCCAACCACTGAGATACTCGTAGTCGCCCGTGCGTCGATAGAGATCGCCCAGCGTTAAATTCTTTCGTCGCACTAACCAGTAGTCGGCGATCAAAACTCCGGCGATTGATCCCAGTCCGCCCGAATATCCTACCAACCACGCGAAAATATAGCCCGACGGATCAGCCAGCAAACGCCACGGCTGCATCAAGATTCCGACAATTCCGGTTATCAATCCGCCTGTGCGAAACGAAATCAATTTAGGAAAGGCGTTGGCGAAATCGTTGGCGGGAGAAACCACGTTCGCCGCGATGTTTACCGCCAGCGTGGCCACTACTACCGTGAACATCGAGATCGCAATGACGATGACTTGATGAAATTGGCCGACAAGTTTCATCGGGTCCCAAAGATCTCCCGGCGGCATGTGCGGATAAATGATCACTGCGGCTGAAGTGATCATCACGCCCATCGCCGCAAATACCGTCATCGTGGTGGGTAACGCAACGATTTGTCCAACGGCTTGTTCGCGCTGGCTATGTCCAAAACGCGTGAAGTCCGGCATGTTCAGACTAAGCGTCGCCCAAAAGCCAATCATCCCCGTTAGCGAAATAATGAACGTTGGCCAGAAATCGGTGAAGCTGTGAAATTTGCTTTGCTGCGTGAGCAAATAACCGAGCCCATGAGCTTTCCAGATCGCCCAGCCGAGCAAAAGCGCCGTCATCACCAGGACAAAAGGCGCTGCCCAGTTTTCTACTTTCCTGAGCAGATCCATGCCGCGATAAATGATGTAGATGTTCATTCCCCAAAAGAGGAGAAATGAAATCCATTCAGTGGTCATGTGTCCACCGATGGGACCACCGAGCAGGGTGGTCCAATTGGGAATGATGGCGGCGAACAGAGTGTTCAGCGCTTCGCCGCCAATCCACGCCTGAATTCCGAACCAGCCACACGCGACAATCGCACGCATCAGCGCCGGCAAATTCGATCCGTAGGTTCCGTAACTGGCGCGCGCAAAAACCGGGAAGGGAAGTCCGTACTTCGTGCCCGGATGCGAATTCAGCAGAATCGGAATCAGCACGATCGTGTTGCCGAGCAGAATCGTGATCAGCGCCTGCCACCAATTCATTCCGGCGCTGATCAATCCCGACGAAAGCATGTAAGTCGGAATGCAGTGCGCCATGCTGATCCAGAGTGCCGCGTAGTTGTACGTGGTCCAATTGCGCTCCGAAACTTTCACCGGCGCGAGATCGCGATTGAACAG
>DASYPX010000342.1:0-16025 GCA_036006125.1 Pyrinomonadaceae bacterium
CTGCGCATCGAGCGCGTGAAATCAGATGACGGCATCACCATGTCGCTTGAACGGATGCTGGCGGCGATTGATGAAGAAACGCTGCTCGTGCCGATCTCGCACGTGCTTTTCAAGAGCGGGTTCCTGCAAAACGCGAAAGCGATCACCGAGCGCGCGCACGAAGTGGGCGCGATCGTGGTGCTCGATACTTATCAATCCGCCGGCACGGTTCCATTCAGCGTGAAAGAACTCAGAGTGGATTTTGCGACTGGTGGATCGGTGAAGTGGCTGTGCGGCGGACCGGGCGCAGGCTATCTCTACATCCGGCCGGATTTGATCGATCAGCTCGAGCCGAAAACGACGGGCTGGATGGCGCACGAGCATCCATTCGCGTTCGAGACCGAGATGCGTTACGCCCCGAACGTTACCCGCTTCCTGCATGGCTCGCCGGCTATTCCGGCGCTTTACGCTGCTGAATCAGGCTATGAAATCATCAATGAAATCGGTGTCGGCGCGATTCGCGAAAAGAGCATGCGTCAAACTCAAATGCTAATCGCGCTGGCCGAAGAAGCAGGCTTTCGGGTAACGAGTCCGAAGAATCCAGCGCATCGTGGCGGCACGATTACCGTGTGGGACGAAAACGCCGCTGACATCACCAAGGAGCTTATTCGTCGTGAGTTCATCGTCGATTACCGTCCGGGCGCCGGCGTGCGCATATCGCCGCACTTCTACACCACAGATGAAGAGCTGGAACTCGTTATCGCGGAGATGAAGACAATTCGCGACGGCCGCGAATTCAAAACGGAAAAGGCCGGCGCAGCATTTTGATAAAGCAATGAAGCAGTTTATTGAATCCGAAAATCTGGTCGAGACGGTCATCGCACAAGCGCAACGCAACGCGGCCGATGCACACAGCGTCGTGGACGGATTGAATGACGCTCAACTCAACTGGAAGCCGTCGCCGGACAAGTGGAGTATCGCGCAATGCCTTGAACACCTGACAGCAGCTTCCCGAGGATTCAATCCATATTTCGTTGACGCCATTGAGCGCGGCCGGCAACGGTTCGCGGCTGCGTCGCCACCAACGTACCAGCCCAGCTTTATGGGCCGTTGGCTGATCAAACACGTCGAGCCGGAGAGCCCTCGCAAGCTGCGCGCGCCGAGAATCTTCAAACCGTCGGCTTCGAATGTGCAAAACGCGCTGAACAACTTTCTCGAACAACAGAAGACTTTTCTAAAGTTTGTCGGCGACACCAGCGGAATCGATTACAACCGGACGCGGCTGCGTTCACCCGTTACCCCTTTGGTTCGCTACAGTTTGGCGGACGCGTACGTGATTACCGTTTCGCACGAGCAAAGGCATCTGCAACAGGCGCAGCGTGTGCGCGAAACTCCCGGCTTTCCAAACTGATCGACATATGTCCACTGAATACGGCAACGACGCCCCGCTTTCGTACAACAAATATCTGCGCGTGCGCGAACTGATCGATCTGCAGACTTGCCTGTCATCGCCCGCGCACCACGACGAACTGCTGTTCATCACAGTCCATCAGGCGTACGAGCTGTGGTTCAAGCAAGTCCTGCACGAAATCGACGCCACGCTGCGGTTGATGAATGAGGATCGAACCGGCGAAGCCGCACTGGCGATGCGCCGGGTTGTCGAGATCGAGAAGCTGCTCGTTTCGCAGATTCACATCCTCGAAACAATGACACCGATCAGCTTTCTCGGCTTTCGCGACGAGCTGAATCCGGCCAGCGGCTTTCAGTCGATGCAGTTTCGCGAAATCGAATTCGCTTCCGGACTGAAGCACGAATCAGTCGTGAACGCATTCAAAGATGATGAATTTGCGACTGAGCGACTTCGGGTGCGATTGAACTCGCCTTCTCTCGGTGAGACGTTCTTTGCGTTGCTCCGTCGCCAAGGTTTCGATGCGCCGGCGGACGATAACAAACCGTCCGACGACAAGGAACGGCGCAGCAATCAAAGCAAGCGAGTGCGCGCGATCGTCGAAATTCTCACGCACCCGGAAAAGCTCTATAAGGAATATCAGCTGGCCGAGGCGCTGCTGGAACACGACGAGCACTTCGCGCTGTGGCGCTCGCACCACATCAAAATGGTCGAGCGCATGGTCGGCGCCAAACGCGGCACCGGCGGATCAGAAGGCGTCGGGTATTTGAAGAAGACGCTCGACAGCAAATTCTTTCCCGAGTTGTGGGAAGCACGCACGTATCTCAGCAGCAAACATGGCGACACGGGCTGCCCGTTCGCCAAAACGTAACTGCCAATCTTCCATGCCCGTCGAATTTCCTGAACGCTTCAACATGGCGGATTACTTTCTCTACCACAACGTAGAGGAAGGCCGAGAAAACAAAGTCTGTCTCCACTTCAAAGATCAAACTTGCACGTACGGCGATGCCGCCCGATTATCAAATCGCGCAGGCAATGCGCTGCGCGAACTCGGCGTCGATATGGAAGATCGCGTGCTGATGGTTTTGCCGGATTGTCCGGAGTTTGTCTGGACCTGGTTCGGCGCGGCGCGCATTGGCGCGGTAATCACAATGGTGAACCCGCTGCTGCCGGCAGATGATTACCGGTATTACTTGGAATACACCCGCGCGCGCGCGGCCGTTGTTCATCAATCGTTGGCACAACCGTTTGTCGAAGCGATAGGAAGCTCAAACTATCTGCGAGCTGTTCTGGTCGTAAGTGATGGCGCAGATGGCGAAGACGAGTTCATCGACCCGCGCGGTCGCGTCAAATACGTTCCCTTCGCGCAAGCTGTCGAATCGCAACTGACGACATGTGCGCCCGCTGACACTCATCGCGACGACATCGCAATTTGGCTGTTCACGTCAGGCTCGACGGGACATCCGAAAGGCGCGGTGCATCTCCAGCACGACCTACCTTACAACACGGAAGTTTTCGCGAAGCGAACGATGGGCGTGAACGAAAACGATCTGACTGTTTCCGTGCCGAAACTCTTTTTTGGTTACGCCACGGGCACAAATCTTTTGTTTCCGTTTGCCGTCGGCGGTGGCACAGCGTTGTTTGCCGAACGTTCGACGCCAGAGAAGCTGTTCGAGGTGATCGATCGCTATCGGCCAACAATCCTCACGACCGTGCCGACAATGATCAATGCGATGCTGAACGCAGATGACGCGGCATCGCACGATCTTTCGACTATTCGATTCTGTTATTCCGCCGGCGAGGCGTTGCCCGTGGAGTTGTACCACCGTTGGAAGCAAACCTTCGGCGTCGAAATTTGCGACGGCATTGGCTCAGCCGAAATGTTTCATATCTACATTACGAACCGCCCGGGCGATGTGAAGCCTGGCAGTCTCGGCCGCATTGTCGAAGGATACGAAGCAAAGATTGTTGACGCGGACAGCAACCAAGTCGCGACAGATGAGATGGGCACGTTGAAGATCAAAGGTGATTCAGCCGCTCTCTGCTACTGGAACGCGCACGAAAAATCGAAAGAGACATTCGCGGGCGATTGGTGTACGACCGGAGATCAATTCCACGTCGATTCAGATGGTTATTACTGGTATCACGGCCGCACGGACGACATGCTGAAAGTCGGCGGCATCTTTGTCGCGCCTGCCGAAATTGAAAACTGTCTGCTGCAACACGAAGCGGTGCTCGAGTGTGCGGTCATCGGTCAAGAGGACGAAGGCGGTCTGGTGAAACCAAAAGCGTTTATTGTTGCGCGTGAAGGTCAAATGCTGTCAGACGGACTCGCGAACGGAATCCAAGAGTTCGTCAAAACAAAGCTTGCGCTCTACAAGTATCCGCGTTGGATTGAGTTTGTGGATTCCTTGCCGAAGAATGATCGCGGCAAAGTTGATCGGAAGCTGCTAAAAGCAAGACGAGTAATGAGTGATGAGTCATGAGTGATGAGTGGTCTCATCCTCTGATACTCACCATTACTCATTACTCATCACTCATCACTTTTCTTGATCAGAAATCGAACTTAACTGCCAATTGAATCTGCCGAGGCGTCGCGAAAGTCGTGGTGCCGGACGCCGGCGACCCAAACGTGCGTGGCGTCCCGAAGGCCGACAGCGGACTGGGAAAACTTAAGGTGCCCGCAGCGCCACCTGAGTAAGCAAAGAAAGTATTGTTGACCGTCGCCACATTCGCTCGATTGAACAAGTTGAAGGCTTCGCCGATCAGACGCACGCGGAACTTCTCACCAAGACGGATAGAGCGCGTCAACCGCGCGTCAAATTGGTAAATTGCGGGCGTGCGGAATTGATTACGCACCGTTCCGGGCAGTCGGTCAGTGGCGCGGTTGCCGTCGTTATTAGGGTCGCCGCTGACAAGCGCCGAGTACGGCGTGCCTGACTGAAACTGGACGATCGAAGAGATCGTGTAATCGCTGAATAACGCGCGCAGCACCGGATTGTCAGTCCACTTGATGCTGTGCCATTCGTATACTGGACTAAACACAAACCGGTGCGGGATGTCGGTATCAGAGGTGCCGTAGTCTGCTCCAGGACTGAATTGATTCTCGACGATTTTTGCGTCGTCAGCGCCAACCACTACGATCGTCTGATCGGGCCGCTCGTCTTTGGCTTTCGAGTACGTGTAGGCGGCAATGAATTGAAATCCGCGCGTGAAGCGCTGAGTTACCTGGAATGCAATACCGTTGTAGAGTGAGCGTGACGCGCTCTCGAAGATACTGATCCGGTTGTATTGCTGTCCGGTTGGCCGCGCCAGCGTAGTCGGACGAGTGCTGGAGAACCGCAAGAAGGTATAGGTAATGCCATCGGGCCCGGTTCGAGCGAAAGGCGCGGGGGCCTGTAGGTTAATGTCACGGGTCCGCGTGAGGTGCAGCCCGTGATAGTAAAGGTACGTCGCTGAGAAACTGAGACTCTTCGATAACTGGCGCTCGAAACCGACTCTTCCCTGCTCAACGTATGGTTGTACGTAATCGTGCGCGAACACAAACAGGTTGGGGTTTGCCGGAGATGCCGCCGGCGGCGCCGAAAAGATCGTCGGATACGTCGGACACGTGATCCCCGGGGGCGGGGTGGCACAAGTGATATTGATGCCGGTTACTTGAATTCCGTTCTGCGAATGCGCTGTGCCGACCACGATCGCCGGCGTGCGGTTATAGAAGATTCCGAAGCCGGCGCGCAACACGGTCCTCTCATTAAACGCATAGCTCAAACCAAATCGCGGCGCAAAATTGTTCTTGTCCTTCGGACAGGTGCTGGTGTCGATATTGAATGACCCGAGCAGCGTATCCGGATTCTTGATCGGCGGACAAGCCATTCCCGCATAGTCATAACGCAAACCCATGTTGAGAGTGAGTTTCGAATTCACGCGCAGGTCGTCCTGGCCATAGAACGCGTATTCGGAAATGTTCGGGTGCGTGGTGCCGCCAGTGGTGCCGGCGCCCGGAAAATTCTGCGTGAAGGAAGTTGGCGCATTGGTTCCAAAGTTGGTGTAATTCGCAAACGTGTATGTGCCGGTGAAGACTCCAGGGAAGAAGTTGAAGATGCGGTCGAAGTTAAAGTCGAGGCCAAATTTCCAGTTGCTTCGACCACGTAAGTAAGAAACGTTATCGATGAACTGAATTCGTTTAATGGTGGTCTCGCGCGGACTGAAGTTGTTACGGCCGATGCTGAGACTCGTACCCGATGAGCCGGTTACGACCGTGCCAATCACGGCTTCCGGCGCGTCGTTGTTGGCGAGGCCCGGCTCTTTGTCGCGCGCCAGCTGCACTCGTAGTTCGTTGACCAGATCAGTCGTCAGCGTCGAACTCAGAGTTGTTGAAAAGGTGTCGCTCTTTACACGACTGTCTCCGGAATGCTCTTCCGCGCTTAACGGGCCGTTGTTTTCGTTGTTCTTGCCGTTGAAATTTTGGCGGTTGTAGCGAAGCACAAGCTGGTTACGATCGTTCAGCTTAATGTCGCTCTTGCCGAGAAATACATCCTGCTTGCGCCCAATTTCGTAAACGTGAATCTTCGGCACCAAAACGTTACGCGCAGCGAGCGGCGCGGCGTTGATGTTCGGCACATCCATTACTTGCGGCACGCTGGCGCGCTGGCCGTCGTAAGTGAAGAAGAAAAACGCGCGGTTCTTTGAGATCGGGCCGCCGAGTCGGCCACCGAATTGATTGATCTGAAGTTTAGCGCGGCGGTTTGGCTGACCGGCGCGGGCCTGGTTCGCCTTCGCGATCGGATCGTTTGCATTCAGGGCTTCATCGCGGAAGTACTCGAATGCGCCACCATGAAATTCGTTCGTACCGGACTTAGTGACGACATTTATCACGGCCCCACCAGCGCGCCCAAACTCTGCAGAAAAGCCATTCTGGTTCACCTGAAATTCCTGTACAGATTCTTCGGAAAACTGATAGGGCGGTCGCACTCCGCCACGACCGAAAGCCTGGCCAAAGAAAGTGTTGTTGTTATCCACGCCGTCAACTTGCAGGCTGTTGAAAGTGCCCCGTTGTCCGCCCACAGAAAGATCGCCGCCTCGCGGATCGCGCACCACCGCCGGCGAGAGCGTCGCAAAATCCTGAAAGTTGCGCCCGTTGATTGGTAAGTTATCGATCGACGTCTGATTGATCGTGGTAGCAACCGAAGTGCGCGTCGTTTCCACGAGCGGCACTGGTTCAGTGATCGTGACCGTCGCGGTTGTGCTTCCAACTGACAAAGTCACGTCGACCGGGGAATGACTTCCGACGGTGACCGTCACATCCTTGACTTCCGCCGACGAAAAACCGGCCGCGCTCACGACGACGGTGTACACACCAGGTGGCAAGAGGATGATGCTGAACGTGCCGTCATCTTTCGTGGTCGTTGATTTTTGCAAGCCGGTCTGTTCATTTGTCGCCGTAACTGTCGCGCCTGCGACAACCGCGCCATTTGGATCTGCGATATGGCCTTCGATGTTGCCGCTGTTAGCTTGCGATTGCGCGAATGCACCTAAACAAACAGATGCGATAAAAGTCAAAAGAAAAATGAATTTCCCAACGGGGGCAACGTAGTTGCGCATAATTCTCCTTTGATTGAGTAGCGGAAGTTTGCGTTCGGCCTAGTGATCGATTGACTTGAAAAAGCGAAGCGGTTCGCGAGAATCAGACCGGTTCAGGCTGGATATTAGGTTCACAACGACCAGCAAAGCAAGAAATCAACACAAAAAACATTCGGCCATCCGGAAAAACGAAAAACCGCGAGCAGCCAGGGCCGTTCGCGGTCTGCAGAAGCCATTGCGGCAAATGTTCGAGGCTACCTCAGTCGGCCTTCCAAGTTGTAATCCCGCAGACGCCGATACAACGTCGATGGCGAAATCCCGAGCAAAGTCGCGGTCTTTCCGCGATGCCAACCCGTCTGCTCGAGAGCCGCGATGATTTGCTGCTTTTCAACGTCGCGCAATGCAGTTGGTTGTGCTCCCGCTGGGGCCGTAGAAACGCCACTGGTAGCGGCCATTGGCATACCACCATTCACATGGCCGGCAACTTCCGGCGGCAGCTCATTGATGGTTACGCGTCCATCATTGGCGAGGAGTACCGCGCGCTCCAAACAATTGCGTAGCTGACGCACGTTGCCCGGCCAATTGTATTCGCGCAACTTGTCCATTACTTCGGGCACAACTTCCGGAGGATTCGCTCCGGCGAGTTGCTTCAAAATGTATTGAGTGAGCGGGTTGATGTCTTCGGGCCGCTCACGCAGGGGCGACAGGTGAATCTCGAAACTGTTGATCCGATAGAGCAGATCGGCGCGGAAAGATCCATTGTTAATGACTAAATCAAGATTCCGATTTGTCGCGGCGACGATCCGCACGTTGACTTCGACCTTGCGCACGCCACCGACGCGGAAAAACGTTCGCGTTTCAATTGCACGCAGCAGCTTCGCCTGCAACGCGGCCGGCAGCTCAGTCACTTCGTCAAGGAAAAGGGTTCCACCGTCAGCCAATTCGATCAGGCCGAGTTTTCGCGCTTTTGCGCCGGAAAACGCGCCCGCCTCGTAGCCAAACAACTCGGACTCGAGCAGCGACTCCTGAAACGCCGCGCAGTTCAAATCAATGAAGGATCCGCCTGCACGATTAGAGAGGCGGTGAATCGCGTGCGCGATCAACTCTTTGCCAGTGCCCGACTCGCCGGTGATCAGAACCGATGCATCCGAGGGCGCCACGCGCTCGACCAACCGAACCGCTTCCGTCATCGCTTTCGAATCACCGATGATGTCTGGCAGGCTGGACTTCCGTTCGATCTGCGCCCGCAAGCGTTGATTGTCGACGCGCAGGCTACGCTTCTCAGCAGCCTGACGCACGCGTACATCGAGCTCACTGATGCTGTAGGGCTTGGTCAAATAATCGTACGCGCCGATGCGCATCGCCTCGACGGCCGTTTCGATCGTTCCTTGACCCGTAAGCATGATGACTTCGGGAGGATTTGGACGCTCGTGCACGCGACGGAGCAACTCCATACCATCCATACGCGGCATGTTGATGTCGCACAACAAGACGTCGACGTTGCTTTCTTCCAATTTGCGCAGCGCGGCTTCACCGTCAGCCGCAACGTGCACACGATAGCCAAGCCTTTGCAGTTCTTTCTGCAACACCAGGCGCAGGTTCGCCTCGTCTTCGGCTATCAGTAATCTTGCGTCGCGTTGTTCGTTCAAGGTCGACTCCGCACTTTGTAGAACAGGCTGCCAGCCTGTTTAGTCGCTTGACGGGAACAGGCTAGCAGCCTGTTCTACATGTTACTCGCTTTGGGCAGCGAGATTGTGAAGGTTGTTCCGACCCCGACGGCGGACCGCACATCAAGCCGGCCACCGTGCTCAGATACAATACCATAACAGACAGCCAGCCCGAGCCCAGTTCCGCGACCGATATCTTTAGTCGTAAAGAAAGGATCAAAAATCTTCGCGAGGTTCTCGTGAGGAATTCCGATGCCGGTGTCTTTGATTTCAACGAGCACGTTCGGCCCGCTCCGATAAGCGCGCAGCGTGAGCGTTCCGCCGTCAGGCATTGCGTCAATCGCATTGGTTGCCAAGGCGATGACCGCCTGTTGCAATTGTCCCTCGTCGCCAAGCACGCAAGGCAGATCGTTTACCGTCTCAATTTCGATTTGAATGTTGTCGCCGCGGTGCTGATGCGTGACGAGCCGCGCAGTCATCTTAATCGTGTCACCCAAATTCACCGGTATACGGTTGCCAGCGCGCAGCCGGCTGAAGTCGAGCAAGCCATTCGTAATCTGCTTGCAGCGAAAAGCTTCGTCTCGAATCAGCCCCAGATACTCTTTCAAGTCTTCGACGTCTGTCGATTCGCCGTATGCACCTTCGGCAATTCTTTTCTCGAGCGACTCGGCACAAGCGGCGATCGTCGCCAACGGATTGTTGATTTCATGCACGACGCCAGCGGCAAGACGGCCAACAGCGGCAAGTTTTTCAGCGCGCGCAACGGCGCGTTCCGACTTCACGCGGGCCGTGATGTTCTCACCCACCGTGATGACATGCGACACCGCGTTTGTTTCCGCCACGCGCATCGGGATCTTGCTGATCAGCCAATGGTTCGTATCGCCTGATTTCGTTAACGTTTCCTGCTCAATTCGTTGAATGTCACCCGTAGCGAATACCGTCCTGAATTCGCTTTCGAGCAGTTCGCGCTTCTGCTTGGTAAGCACATCGTAGATGCTCTTCCCGAGCACCTCTCCACGCGGTACACCCAGTTCACCCAACTCGCGGTTGCGGTTCCACGCGACGATTCGATGTTCGCGATCGATCGCGTATAGCGATACGGGCAGGGCATCGACGATCGCTTCCGTGAAGCGTTGATGCATTTCCGCTTCACCCGCGCGCCGATCGACTTCGACTGCCAGAGTGGCTGCGGACTCGCGCGCGTGCAGATACAAAAGCGATATGTGCGCAGCCAGAGCACCCTGCTGCGCCGCGGCATCGATCAAACGGCATTGATTCGTGGCATGGTCGTCGCGATGATCAAATGCGACCACCAGCGCGCCAAGAATCTTACCTCCGAATCGAATCGGGCTGACATACTCAGTCGTGCGCTCTTCGTCGATGAGCACGAACTCACGTTTGTTCGTCAACAACGCGGGGGCCGACGAATTCGGCAAGCTAAGCCACGCTTCTAACCGCGTCAGATTAACTTGCGTAGTTCCCTCGGCGTTTCCTTCACGATCAAATGCGCAGACAGTGAAACCATAACCATTGTTCTTGATCGCGCACGCACACAGGGCGGCATTCACGCCTTCGAAGGTTGCGCCAGCGACGCGCCGCGCGACCTGGTCGGGCTCGAGCGTTTTCAGCAAACCGCGACCGAGATCGGCGAGGAAGCGAAGCTCCTGATTTGAATCAGTCAGTTGCGACTCGCGCTGGGCAAACTCGAGATGAGAGTTAACGCGAGAGATTAGTTCGCCCGGCGTGGACGGCTTAACGATGTAATCGTCGGCGCCGGCGCTGAAAGCCTCGACTTTGCGCTGCTCGTTGTCGGTTGCTGAGAAGACGAGCACCGGCAATTGCCTGAGTGACGGTTGCGCGCGCAGCAAACGGCACAGCGACACGCCATCGACCTCCGGCAGCTCGAGGTCGAGCATCACCAGATCGCACCGGTCCTTTTTCAATACACGGAGCGCCGCCGGCGCGTCCGAGACAGCAATCGTGCGATGGCCGGCGCTCTCAAAGATCCCGCGCAGGTTCTCACGCGCCGACGAATCATCGTCGATTAGGAGCAGGGTCGCAGGTTGACTTTCAAACGCGGCAGAAACAGGCATTAAGGTCATTAGGGAGAGTTCAGCCAGATCGCACCAATGCAATTTTGAGAGGATGAGCAGGGCGGCCGGCAAGAAACTAGCCGGATATGTTGTGGGTCGTGACCGTTGAACAGGTCACGCGGAAGGGACAGCAGTCCGCAACCTGTTTCCAGATTGAGAGATCGATGCTGGAATTGTCAAGAATATTTAGTTAATTGCTGAGGTTATGAAGTCGTCGGCGAGTACTCCGGACGGGAGATTAGCTGAAGTTTCGATCAAACGTTCCGGGGGCAATGGTGCCAATCCGGCCGTCTTATGAGCGTTTTTCGCTTGATACATCGCTTGATCCGCGGCGATTAACAATTGGTCGAGTGTCTCGCCGTCCGCGCCGAATACCGAAGCACCGATGGAGACACCCACATTGGCGCGTGTTTGCGCCCGCACATTGAGGGAGAATCCGCGGACAATTTTTTCAATTCGCGTACGCAGCTCATCAACTTGCTGGACCGTCAAATCCGGCAACAATGCGACGAACTCGTCACCAGCGTAGCGCGCGAGGAAATCATATTCGCGCAGCTGGCTCTGAATAAGATTCCCGACCTCGCGCAACATGCAATCGCCAATCTTGTGACCGAAGGTATCGTTGACCTTTTTAAAATCGTCCAGGTCAAGCATCACGACCTGAAATGGCTTGTTGTTGCGGCGCGCACGAGAGACTTCTTCTTCGAAACGTAGATGAAGCGCCCGCGCATTTGGAAGGCCCGACAACGAATCAGTCAAGGCATTGGACTGGGTCTGCGCATGATGCATCGCGTTCGCGAGCGCATCGGAAGCGAGGCGCGTCACCGTTTCCAGGAGACGAACGTGATTGTTGGTATATTCACGCAGCGTTGTTGAATACAGCGACAAAGCGCCCAGGAGCACATCGTCTTTGAGTAGTGGCAATGCGGCCATCGAACGATACGTCACATCGGTTTTCACGCCGACGCGCTCCAGTTCTAAGCTTGGTTGCAAGTGATTTACCGGGCGTCGGTTCGCTAACGCGAACCCCGTAATACCCTCTCCTGGCGCGATACATAGGTCGCGCAGATTCTCTGCGTCAACCCCAACTGCGAGCGCTGTCGATGCGTAACCCTTGACGTCATCGTAGAGGAAGACGGCGCATGTATCGTACGGCACGAGCTGTCCAACTTTGTCCATCAGCACTGACAGGGTCTTTTCAATCTCAAGCGACGAACTGAACTTGCGGGCAATCTCGTAAAGCGCATAACCCTCACGGTGAGCGTTGCGAATTTGATCATACGCGGCACTGTTCTCACGCACGCGCGCGACTTCATCACCCGCCGGAGTAATAGAAGACCCTGAGAAACTCGCGGGGAAATGTTGGTCCAGTCCGCGGTTCGCGATTTCGCGTTCGAATTGCGGGAGGTTCTGGACGAACAATTCAACGACGTTAGGATCGAAGTGTGTGCCCGCGCCTTTGCGCAGTAGGGCGACGGCCTCCTCGCGTGGCATTCCGAGCCGAAACGGACGGTCTTCCCGAACCGAATCGAAACAATCGACGACCGACATGATGCGCGCGGTAATCGGAATCTGCTCGCCTCTCAAACCTTCAGGATAGCCGCAGCCGTCCCAACGCTCGTGATGGTACTTAACGATCGGAATCACCGGATACGGAAAGTTCACGCGACTGAGGATCTCGGCGCCCACTGTAGTATGGATTTTTGTCTTTTCGAATTCGGCCGTGCTGAGATTTCCAGGCTTATTCAGAATGTGATCAGGCACCGCTAGCTTGCCAATGTCGTGGAGCAAAGCGCCCGCGCGCAGGGCCCGCAACTCACTTTGCGGCAAGCAAAGCAAGCGACCCATTCCCGCTGCGTAGATCTCCACGCGGCGTACGTGACAATCCGATGTCTGATCTTTGGCGTCGATCGCCGTCGCGAGTGCTTCAACCGTCGCCAAGTGAAGCCGGCTGATGTCCTCTGCTTCACGCGTCTTGGAATTCAGACGCTCGTAATAAACTCTATAGGTCCAGAAAGTGACCGCGACAACCGGCACGCTCAAGAGCGCGTAAGCGACTCCGCCTTGCAATATCCACACGAACACCGAGACGCCGGCCACGGCAATCACGTACCAGTGCGGTCTTTCTAATTCGTTTGAGGCGCTCCTCGGGATGACTTTCATCGCTGTTCACGTCGAACTGCTTTCAGACTTCGCGTTCACAACCTGAATTTCTTCACATCAATCCTTCAAAAAAGTCCGCGCCGAAAACTACTGAGCCGGAGCAACTCGGTTCTGGTGTTTCGGCGCGGGACTGGGCAAGTCGGCGATGCAAACACTCGGCACCGACCGGCTGGGGTTTTGAGACAGGGCAACAATTCGCGCACTTCACAATTTCTACGCGGCTAGGGGGACCCAGTGCGGTGGGCCCCATCGCGGTTAAGCTTTCTAGCCGCGCCACGACTAATTACAACGCGCGTGCCGCAGACGAAGCTGAATGAAATGGCCGGAAAGTCAAAAAGATTTTGAAGTGATAGGTCACGCTTCGGTCAAAGTTTTCAAACTGACTCGTCAGAATGAAGGGTGCATTGTTGACAAGTTCCGTCGCCCAGTGCACCTTTCAGTCTCTTTCCAAAGTTGATGAAAAAACGATCAACCGAGAAGACGATTGAACGCGCGCCGAGTGTTGGCTACGTTGAATTACTGCGGTCGAATCGCGGATTTCGCACGCTGTGGCTGGGTCAGGTCGTGAGCCAGATGGGTGATTGGTTCGACACGATTGCGGTCTACACGCTGGCGCTGCAATTGACTGGATCGAGCCGCTCAGTGGCGCTGATCATGGTCGCGCGATTTTTGCCGAGCGTCATCATGGGTCCGCTCTCTGGCGTCGTCGCCGACAGGTTCAGCCGCCGCTCGATCATGATTCTTTCAGACATCATGCGCGCGCTCGTGGTCCTCGGATTTTTGCTCGTCCGACGCCCTGACCAAATGTGGTTGGTCTACGTCATTACGGTCTTGCAGTTGGGATTCTCGTCGTTCTTTGAGCCGGCTAAGACCGCGGCGATTCCGTCGATTGTTTCCGATCGAGAACTGCTGCCCGCGAACGCGATTGCGTCAGTCACATGGTCAGTCATGCTGACTCTCGGCGCGGCCATCGGAGGATTTGTCACCGGCTGGTTCGGCACTAACGTGGCATTCGTGCTGGATTCGCTAACGTTCATCGCTTCCGCAATTCTCATCAGTCAGGTTCATTTTCCGAAGCGTCCTGGAAGGGAGAAGTCGAAGCTGACGATCGGGAAAGCACTGGGCGTAGGCGACACCATTGAAGGCGCGCGCTATGTAAAGCATCGTCCGCGCGTGTTTGCGTACCTGATGGTCAAAACATCGTGGGGGATGGGTGGCGGCATCATGACTCTGCTGGCGGTCTTCGGCGAACGAATCTTTCCCGTCGCAGGCAAAACCGCAACCGGTATCGGCGTACTGTTTACAGCCCGTGGCATCGGCACTGCGATCGGGCCTTTGATGGCGCGCCGCTGGTCCGGGGAAACACGTAAGCAGATGCAGACATCCATCGGCGTTGCGTTCCTAATCGGCGGTGCGTTCTACATGGCGTTCGGCGTCTCACGAAGCTTCATTGCGGCATTGGTATTTCTGCTGCTTGCGCACATGGGGGGCAGCATCCTCTGGGTATTTTCGACAGTGCTGTTGCAGCGATCTGTCGAAGATCAATTTCGGGGCCGAGTATTCGCAGCCGAAATGGCTTTGGTGACCTTAACGATGGCCGCCTCGAATTACGTGGTTGGAGAGCTTATCGATCGATTCGGCTACTCGCCGCGAGTTGTGACGGTGTCGGTTGGCGGTTTTTTTCTATTGCCGGGGTTGGTGTGGTTTGTGACACAAAAGTGGTGGGACAGGAAACCTGCGGCTAATCTGACGGCAGGTCACCAGCCGATCGTTGAGAGTGTCAGAACCCCGAGCGTTAGCGAGGTGGATCAATCATTGAACATTGAGTCATGATCCGGTCGCTATCCCGACACTTCGGGTTCTGACGCGCAATTTATGAAACTCAAAATCGGCGTCATGGGTTCGGCGGAAGACCGACCGGACATCATCGACAAAGGCGTCACGCTGGGTCGCGTCATCGCTGGTCGTGATGCGATTATTCTGACAGGCGCGACGACCGGGGTCATTCACGTTGTCGGCAAAGCCGCGCGCGACGCAGGTGCAACCCATGTCGGCATCTCGCCGGCGCACAATGCCGACGAGCATGTCGAGCGATACGCGCTGCCACTCGACGCGTGTGACGCAATCATTTACACCGGCTTCGGCTTGAAAGGACGCAACGTTGTTCTGGTGCGTTCGTGCGACATCGTGATATTCATTGCCGGTTCGACCGGTTCGCTAAACGAATTCACCATCGCGTATGACGAGGGAAAGGTTATTGGTGCGTTGACAGGCACCGGCGGCGTCGCGGATGAAATTGAGCGGTTAACGCAGGTGTTTTTGAAACGCACGAAGTCGCAGATTTTTTATGACGACGATCCGGTGTGCCTGATTGATAAGTGCTTGTCAGCAGTCCCGTAGGGACGAACTATTTATGGTCACAGCCATATATTTCATTTCAGAGCCCATTTTATGGGCGGCGACAGATATTTCGCTCCTACGGAGCTCTGTAGATTACTTCATTGGCCGACGCTATAAACATTTCGCCGCTCTGCGGCGAGGACTAACGTCCCAACGAAAAGGCTTCCCATGGACTTAGGAATCAAAGATCGGGTTGCGCTGGTCGCCGCCGCGAGCCGCGGCATCGGTTACGCGGCTGCGTTTGAACTGGCACGCGAGGGCGCGCGCGTTTTTCTGTGTTCGCGCGATGAACGTCGCGCGTCTGACGCCGCCGAGAAAATTCACAACGAAACCGGCGCTGATGTCGCAGGTATCGCCGCCGACGTAACGAACGGCACGGACGTCGAACGCTTTGTGCGCTTGGCCGTCGAGCGCGCGGGGAGGGTCGACATCTGCGTGACAAACGCGGGCGGACCGCCCGCGACGATCTTCGACAACACCGACATCGAGATGTTTCGCGACGCATTTGAATTGAACGCATTGTCGGCAATCAGGCTTGCGAAACTTGTCCTGCCGGGGATGCGCGAGCGCAAGTGGGGCCGGATCGTCAACGTCACTTCGATTTCTGTGAAGCAGCCGGTCGAAGGTCTGTTGCTCTCAAACACGGTGCGCGCCGGACTGACAAGTTGGGCCAAGACGGTCTCCAACGAAGTTGCCGCCGATGGCGTCACCATCAACAATGTCGCGCCGGGTTAC
>DASYPX010000343.1:0-3410 GCA_036006125.1 Pyrinomonadaceae bacterium
TAAAGTGACGCTCGGCAACTCGCGGATGCGAATCTGGGAATTCTGCAGCGAAGTCGCTTGCGAATTCATGCGAAAGTTGAAGGTATAGGCGTGGTAACTCTTGTTGATGAAGACCTGCGAACGCTCTTCCGGAGAGATCGCCTGCTGAATTGAATCTGAAAAGACCTGGCGAAAAGCGAGGTTTGAAGTAATGTTGACGTCAGCCGCCGCCAGGAATCCGTTCGGAAAGTAGTGGACCGAATCTATGTAGAAGCTTGAGCCGCCCTGATCTGGATGCTGCGCGTCAGCTTTATGGCCGAAGACTCGGTCCTTCACGAAGAAGAACCCTAGGTTGAAGAAGGATCGTGAATTCGCCCGCGTGCGTAAGTCAGCGCCAATGCCATAGCCACGCTTCGAATACAAATCGCCGCGCAAAGTGAAGTCCGCGGAACGGCCGAGCGTAAGGTAATAAGCTTCGGACAGGCGAAAGCCTTTCTCGCCTGACGAACTGAAGGTCGGTGTGAGAAAGCCGGAAGCGCGATCGCGATGCTTCAACGAAAGCGAAGCATAAGGCGTGTACAGAATTGGCACGTGCTTGATGCGAAACGAAGCCGAATGAATGCGCACACGGTCACCCGTCTTGATCGTCGCTTTCTTTGCGCGAAAGCTCCACTTCGGCACCTCTTCTTCGCACGCAGTAATCTCGCCGTTATAGACAACGATCGTCGTCAGATTAATTCGCTCGACGCGATCGGCAGTGAAGTACATGCGGGTGCCGTCCTGCGTCTGATTTGTGTAACCGGTCGAGTTCTCGAAAAAACCTGTCTTGGTGCGGTAGTTCCACTCGGCGTGGCTGCCGGTGATCCGTTGCTGATCGCCTTGATCGAAAACCACGTTGCCGTCGGCGATTACCATGTTGGTGGCGTCATAGATAGTGACTTTGTCGGCCTGCAGACGATAAGTGCCGATGCGCGCGTCGACGTTGCCTTCGCACACCGATACGCGCGCTTCCTTCGGACCTGAGAACGTCTCTTTATTGCAACCGACCGTAAGACTATCTGAGGATGTGCCTGTTGGTTGCCCGGTCGACGGCGGCCGGATCGGTTGATCCTGATGCAGCGGATTTACATTCGGAATGTCGGTGATCGGGTTCTCGACTTTGCGATCGACCGGATTCGTCTGTTGGGCCTGCGCGGCAATGAGCACAACAAGGAGGAAAAATATGATCGAGACTGCGCGGTTTGTCGTCAACATGTTTGGGGCCGCGCGCACTTAACCTTCCCGATCCTCCGCCTCGTTATAGTCAATCGCGCCTCCTGCGAAGAGAGGATCGCCGCAGCAGGCGCGTTTTCACTAAGCAAGCGCGCCGATGCTAACATGCGCGCGCGAGGGGTCACAAGCGAGTTAGCGGCTAATCATTTTCCATTTGTCATTTGTCTTGTTTCATTTTTCATCTACTTATCCGCGCACACCCGTAAACCTGTCGATAATCCATCTGTGTCACGCGGCAAAGAGTTCTTCAGATAAACAAATGACAAATGGAAAATGAAATTCTTCGACTCATGATCGTTGCCGGCGAAGCTTCGGGTGACGCCCATGGAGCATCGCTTGTAAATGCGTTTCGCGAAGTCGCCCCGCAAACAGAATTTAACTTTTTCGGCGGGACGGGTGCCCGCATGCGCGCCGCGGGCGTCGAATCAATCGTCGACACCGACAAGCTGTCCATTCTCGGCTTGTGGGAGATCGGGACTGCGCTGCCACAATTCTTCGCGGCATATCGTCAGTTGAAACGAGCAGTCAACGATCGAAAACCCGACGCCGTAATCCTGATCGATTGGCCCGACTTCAACCTGCGTCTCGCGCGATGGCTGCGACGCAATGGAACGCGCGTCATTTATTACATCAGCCCGCAGTTGTGGGCGTGGCGTCCGTATCGCGCGCAAAGTATTCGACGCGATGTTGATTTGCTTCTTACGATTCTTCCGTTCGAAAAGGAATGGTACGCCGCACGCGGGATAACTCACGTCGAATACGTTGGTCATCCGCTCGCGGGTAACGTTGCCGCGGCTTACGATCGCGAAGAGTTTTGCCGGCGGCACGATCTCGATCCAACGCGACCAATCATCAGCCTCCTGCCCGGCAGTCGTCACCAGGAAGTTGCCCGCATCCTCCCCCCAATGCTCGATGCTGCGGAAGCGATTTCCAAACAACGCGATGACGTTCAATTCGTTGTGGTGGTCGCGCCTAATCGCGATGTGAAGGAAGCTGAGAGCTTCATCGCATCTCAAGACTCAAAGCCAACTACTCTTCGGTTGATGCACCACGAAACTCGCGAAGCCCTCGCTGCGTCGGACGCCGCCGCGATCGCCAGCGGCACCGCAACGTTGGAAGCGGCGCTGATCGGCACGCCAATGGTGATCGTGTACAAGGAATCACCAATCAACTGGCACGTTCTCGGTAGCCTGGTCAACGTCGAGCATTACGGGCTTGCGAATCTTATCGCCGGACGCCGCGTGGTCACTGAGTTGATGCAGAACGATTGCAATGGCGAACGAATGGCGAAAGAGTTACTCGAGTTGCTTGAGCCTGATCGTCAGAAGGCGATTCGCGCCGCCTTGAAGGCAGTCGTTGAGCAACTTGGAGATGCGTACGCTCCACAACGCACCGCTGATAAGATTCTTTCATTCATCGAATCAACTACGAAGTGATCATGATTACTTTGACATCGGCTACAAACTGGTGCGGAGTGAACTCATTCCGGTCACAAAACAGTCACATTGCGTGTTGTCGCTGCGCATTTCCGTAGATAGAATCGAACGTGCTCAACAACCCCACTAATGAGCGCAAGGCCCCGAAATAATAATAGGAGAGAGTGCTTCCCCTTTGAGTTTGCCAAAACTGCACCCCCGTTTGCTGGTTGTTTGCTTTGCGCTGTCGGTGACCGCCGGCGTTGCCGGCCAAACGAATAATTCGGACGATCGTCCACGTTACTCCGTCAAAAAAACCGTCGCAGTCACGCCCAGAGTTCGCGAAGCTTCGCCTGCGACTGAGTCTGCAACCAAGACCTTGGCGAAGGCGCCGAGCGCGTTGGCGCTTGAGATGCAGTTCCACGACCAACTGCTGGCCGCGCTCGAATCACACGTCGGCTCGTCGTATCACTGGAACACCACCGGTCCGAATACATTCGATTGTTCAGGTTTGGTGTGGCGCGCGTTCCAGGACATCGGCATCAATTTTCAACGAGGACCGGCGCGCTCTTATTGGGCGACGTTTGAGGCGCCCGCGAAGGGCGACGAATTCAAGTTCGGAAACATGGTCTTCTTCAGCGGACTTAAGCACGTCGGCATCGTCGTTGACGAAAAGGGGTTTTATCACTCAGCCCGTCACGGCGGCGTGATGTATTCGCCATTTAACGATTATTGGCTATCGCG
>DASYPX010000344.1:0-5159 GCA_036006125.1 Pyrinomonadaceae bacterium
GCGCAAAACAAAGTTACCTATGCCTATCTCGATCAGATTCCGTATCGCACGGCAGTCAAGGATCGGCTGATGAAGCTTTATAACTATCCGAAATATGGCGCCCCGACGCGACGGGGCGAGTGGTTCTTCTCAACCAAGAACGACGGCCTACAAAATCAAAGCGTTTGGTACATCCAAAAGGGACTCGACGGGACTCCGGAAGCCATTCTCGATCCGAACAAGTTTTCGGCGGACGGGACCTCGCGATTGGGATCGCTGACGATTTCAAAAGGCGGAAAATACATTGGCTATGGGATTTCGGAAGGCGGTTCAGACTGGAACGAGCTTCACGTGCTCGATGTCGCGACGCGAAAGCCCCTGAGTGACAAAATCGAATGGATAAAGTTCTCAGGCGCTTCGTGGAAAGGCGATGAAGGGTTTTACTACAGCCGCTATCCAACGCCGCCCGAAGGGAAGAAGATGGCGCAGAAGAACGAGTACCAGAAGACCTATTACCACAAGATTGGTACGCCGCAATCCGAAGACGTCCTGGTCTTTGAAGACAACGATCATCCTGGCCAGTTCAATGGCGTCGGCTCGACGGATGATGAGCGTTTCGAGATTATGACGCACTCTGATTCGACGACGGGCAAGAAAGGTAACTCGGTTTACTTTCGCGACGCGTCAAAGAACGAAACCGCCTGGACACCGATTGTGGCTGACATTGCTGATGATGACTACAACGTCATCGATAACATTGGCGACAAGTTTCTCATCGAGACCAATCACGGCGCACCGAACGGCAAAGTCGTACTGTATGACCCGAAGACCCACAATTGGAAAGACGTCGTTCCCGAAAAGCCTGAGCCGCTGGAAATCAGCAATACGGTCGGTGGCAAGTTGTTTCTCACTTACCTGAAAGATGTCACCACACACGCGTACGTCTACAGCGTTGACGGTAAGCTGGAGAATGAAATTGCGATGCCCGGTCCGGGCTCTGCGATTGGCTTCGGCGGTCGTACCGATGACAAGTTCCTCTTCTACAGCTTCACGTCGTTTAATTATCCGCCGACAATTTTCAAATACGATATCGCGACAAAGAAATCGAGTGTGTTCCGCACCGTCGACATTCCCGGTTTCAATCCCGCGAACTATGAGACGAAGGAAGTCTTTTACAACAGCAAAGACGGCACACGCGTGCCAATGTTCATCACCTATAAGAAGGGGATAAAACTCGACGGCAACAATCCGACGTTGTTGTACGGATATGGCGGCTTCAACATTACGACGTCGCCGGGATTCAGCGCGCTGCGCGTGGCGTTGCTTGAACAAGGAATGATTTACGCCTCAGCCAATATGCGCGGCGGCGGCGAGTACGGTGAGAAGTGGCACGAAGCCGGCACCAAGCTGCAAAAGCAAAACGTGTTCGACGACTTCATCGCGGCTGCCGAGTACTTGATCAAGAACAAATACACTTCCTCGAGCAAGCTCGGCATTGAAGGAGCTTCGAACGGGGGATTGCTTGTGGGCGCGGTGACCAATCAGCGGCCAGATTTGTTTCGCGTGGTCCATCAACACGCAGGGGTTATGGACATGCTGCGCTTCCACAAGTTCACTATCGGTGCGGCATGGATTTCAGATTATGGTTCGAGCGAGCAGAGTGAGGCGCAGTTCAAAGCGATTCTTGCGTACTCGCCGGTGCACAATGTGAAGCCGGGCACCAAGTATCCGGCGATCCTTGTGACCACTGCCGATCACGACGATCGTGTTGTGCCCGCACACTCGTTCAAATACGCTGCGGCATTGCAGGCTGCACAGGCCGGTGAAAACCCGGTGATCATCCGTATTGACACCAAGTCTGGGCACGGGGCGAGCAGCACCACTAAGCAACTCGAGCAAACCGCCGACATCTACTCGTTCTTCTTCTACAACCTCGGCGTTACGCCGAAGTGGTAGAAGCGACGACATCCTGCCTGCATGAAGAAGGCCGGCGTTACGCCGGCCTCTTTATTTGAATGATCGGGGGAAGAACGTTTGCTCATGCCGGCAACGGCTGCCCTTTGGTTTCTTTGCCGAAAGGCAGCAGGACCAATCCTACGATAAAGGCGATTGAGGTCAGCGCCACGGGAATACCGATCGTGTGAAGTTTTGCGACCCCCGCGCCCACCAGAAAGGTGATGCCGGCCCCGACAAAACGACCGACCGAGGTGGAAAATGCAAAAGCGCTGGCGCGGCATTCAGTCGGGTATTGTTCCGGCAGCCAAAGCGTGTACATCGCAAAATTTGCACCGCCAATGCCGAGAAAGAACAGACACACCATAAAGAGGACCAAGGCGTTGGTTTGTAAATAGAACACGTAACCAAAGGCCAGAGGGATGAAGACGAACATCAAGGCAAAATAGATCGCCAGCGTAACTCTGCGCCCGAACTTTTCTGCCAGGATGGGCAAGACAAGGCAGCCGATGATTGTTCCCGTAGCAAGCAGCATCGTTCCGTAAGAAGCCAGGCGCGTGCCCTGGACCGGATCGAAGCCGGCTTTCGTCGCCAAATAACTGACAGCGGAAGGAACATAAACTGAGCCCGCCCACAAGCCGGTGATGGAAACCAACAGGTAGAGCGAGTTCAGCAGAGTTCGTCGGCGATATTCAGGCGAAAAAAGTTCGAAAAAGGCGCGGCGCATCGTGAACTTCTTGCCTGCTTCGGTAATTGTCTTTTGCCAACGCGTCGGCTCCTTCACGCCGTAACGAATAAACGCCACCAGCAGAGCGGGCGTACCGCCGACCGCGAACATCGCGCGCCAACCATAGCGTGCGCCGATAACGTAGTTAGCAATCGCTGCCACAAAAATCCCGAAGTAGTAACCGGTGTGCATCAACCCCGCAGCGATCTTTCTTCGCTCTTCGGGCAACTCTTCGGCGACAAAAGTTCCGCCCATGGACCATTCGCCGCCGATGCCAACGCCGGCCAGCAGCCGAAAGGCGGCGAGTTGCCACACGCTGGTGGCTACTGCACCGAGAAATGTAAATAACGAGTAGCAAATAATTGTGAGCATGAGCGTGCGCACGCGGCCAAATCGATCTGCTATCGGTCCCCAGACGAGTGACAATCCCCAGCCAATCAAAAACAATGCGAAGAGCAAACCGCCATAAAACCCAGTGTTTGCGGTGTCGCCAGGAATTCCCGATTTGGGCAGCAACTCGCGCAACGCCGGCAACATCACCAACGCATAGATGAACGAATCCATGCCATCCAGCGTCCAACCGCCCCAGGCGGCGGCAAATCCTCGCAATTGATTTTTTGTCAGTGGCGCTTTAGCTTGCGGCATTGGTCGCATAGCTTACATGATGGATTGCACAGCGCTCGAGGCACGGCAAGTCGCGGGCGTGCCGAGCCGTCGTCAAGAACGCCGAAGGCGTTCGATAACATAGCCCGGGGTAAGCGCGAAGCGCGCCACCCTGGGTTTGATGTTTTATTTTGGAGTTCTCGCCCTGAAGGGGCGAAACAGATTCAATTAATGAGAGAGTTGCCGCGCTAAAGCCCCTCACCCCGCCCTCTCCCAATGGGAGAGGGAGATGTATTACGAGCCAAATCCTCTCTTCTTCATCAGCGCTTCCACCTTCGGATCTCGCCCGCGAAAGTTTCGGTAAGCTTCGGCCGGGTCAATGGTGTTGCCGACAGAAAAAATGCTTTTTCGCAGCCGGTCCGCGACTTTCCGATCGTAAGGTCCGCCCGCTTCGGTAAATGCGCCGAACGCATCTGCTGTCAGCACGTCTGACCAAAGGTAGCTGTAGTAACCGGCAGAATACGAATCACTCGAAAATACGTGCAGAAAGTGCGGCAGACGGTGACGCAAAACTATCTCTTTCGGCATTCCGATTTCTGCCAGTGCCTCTTTCTCAAACTCACGCGCGTCGATCTTTTTGTCGCCGAGCAGATGCAACTTCATGTCGAGAATCGCCGCCGCGAGATATTCAACGGTCGCGAATCCCTGGTTGAAGGTCTTGGTGCGGTTGATCTTGTCCACCAGTTCCTGCGGAATGGGTTTCCCAGTTTGATAGTGCAGCGCGAACTTTTGCAGCACCTGTGGGGTGGACAGCCAATGCTCCATCAGTTGCGACGGAAACTCGACGTAATCACGTGCCACGGCGGTACCCGACAGCGAGGGATATGTGACGTTGGAATTCAAGCCGTGCAACGCATGGCCAAACTCGTGGAACATCGTGCTCGCGTCATCCCATGAAATCAGGAGCGGCTCGCCGGGTTTACCCTTCACAAAGTTCGCGTTGTTCGAAACGATGGTGGTGATTTCGCCGTTGACTCGTTCCTGGCTGCGGTAGGCGTTCATCCATGCGCCCGAGCGTTTGCCCGGCCGCGCGAACGGATCGAAGTACCAAAGGCCGATGTGTTTGCCAGTGGTCTTGTCACTTACCTCCCAAACCTTGATATCGGGATGCGCAACCGGGACATTCGGCGCCGGCGTGAACTTGAAATTGAACAGCTCACCCGCGACCCAGTGAATCGCTTCGCGCAACTTGTCGAGTTGCAGGTACGGCTTCACTTCATTTTGATCGAGATCGTATTTCGCTTTGCGCACACGCTCCATGTAGTATCGATAATCCCAAGGTGCTATTTGAAAGGTCGAACCCTCTTTCGCTACTAGCGCCTGCATGTCCGCGACTTCTTCGTGCACGCGCAGCACGGCCGGCTTCCAAACGGCCATCATCAAATCCATGGCGCGCTCGGGCGTTTTGGCCATCTGGTTCTCGACGCGCCAGTGCGCATGCGTCTGATAGCCAAGCAGCTTCGCCCGTTCAGCGCGCAATTGCAGAATCTGTGTGATGGTCGCGTTGTTGTCATGCTCGTCGCCGTTGTCGCCGCGCATAATGAACATGCGCCAGACCTTTTCGCGCAGGTCGCGACGATCTGAGAAAGTCAGGAACGGCTCGACCGACGAACGGGTGTTGATGATGAGCCAACCTTCCTGCTTCTTTTCGGTGGCGGCCGCGGCGGCAGCGTCGCGGACTGATTGGGGGAGGCCAGCGAGATCCGCTTCGTTCTTGATTTGCACAAACTGATTGCCCTCTTCCCACAGAACGTTGTTGCTGAATTTGGTGAAGAGCGTCGCGAGCTGCTGATTGATTTCCGTGAGACGTGCTTTCGACTTAGCGTCCAGCTTCGCT